>CALJNC010000051.1 GCA_937981995.1 uncultured Chitinophagaceae bacterium | reverse complement strand
GCCTTTGCCGCCATAGACCAAGCCAAAGCCAATATTGAAAAAAATATTGAAAATGCAAAAGAGCTTTTTCAATCTAAACTCAATGAAATATTTTCTCAGAAAGGTGATGGTTGGGAGGAGAAGAGTTTGGGGGAAGTTTGTTCGCTTTATCAAGGTCTAGCGATAAATAAAAAAACTAAACATTTGTTAGTGGAGCATAGCTCCTTGCCTTTATTAAGAATTAAAGATTTAAAAAATAATACCGAGGAGCAGTTCGTATCCGAAACTGGATACCCCGAAAATGCAAAAGTATCA
Organism: uncultured Chitinophagaceae bacterium; assembly: GCA_937981995.1. GTDB lineage: Bacteria > Bacteroidota > Bacteroidia > Chitinophagales > Chitinophagaceae > JAGNRR01. The sequence goes on along the minus strand of CALJNC010000051.1, from coordinate 24,432 downwards.
AAGGGTGAAATTATTTATACGAGAACTGGCTCATTAGGTTTAGTTTTCAGAAATCGAAACGGAGTTTTGCACAATAATTCATTTAAAATTACTCCAATTAAAGAGTTATCAAATGATTATCTCTTTTGGTGGTTACAACACGAGGCTTTTACCAAAACAATTATCGGTCTAGCCTCAAGAGCGGCACAGCCAGACATAACACATAAATTATTTAAGGAGCAAATTATTAGATTTCCTTCATTGCAAAAGCAATCTGAATTCTATGATATAATTGAAAAAATAAATAATTCTATTAATAAAATCATTCACTCATATGAGTTGAAACTAGGTAATTTAGCCGACCTCAAAAAATCCATTCTTCAAAAAGCCTTTGCGGGTGAGTTGGTGTAAATTGTCGGAATCAGGATTTTTAGGATTTTAGGATGATAGGATTATATTGCCTTAAAGTACTAATTTGTATAAAAAATGAAATCAAGAAAATCCTGGTACAGACAAATGACAAAAAATTAGATAGAATCAAGAAAATCCTATAATCAAGCTAATCCTGATTCAGACAATTGATGGAAGCATATTACCTTTAAACCAATTCATTATGACACTAGATGAAATAACATACAAAATAAACGGCTGTGCTATGAAAGTGCATAACACCTTGGGCAATGGTTTTCAAGAAGTGATTTACCAACGATGCTTGGCTATAGAACTTGAAAGGGCTCAATTAGGTTTTGTACGCGAACAAGAGCATGTCATTTATTACGAGGGCATTGAAGTAGGAACTCGTAGAGCAGATTTTGTAGTTGAAGACAATGTGATTGTAGAATTGAAAGCGGTTATAAATTTAGAAGATGTGCATTTGGCACAAGCTAAAAACTATGTAGTGGCTTATAATAAGGAAATTGGGCTATTAATTAACTTCGGCGCACGAAGTCTACAGTTTAAAAAAATATATAATCCTAAGAATCAATAAGCCGATACTTCAAAAAACCTTTGCAGGGGAGTTGACTAAAACGGAATAACTTATATTTATACCCTAGTATGCGAAGCGCTAAAGAATTATTTGAAGAACTAAATACGCAAGATGAAAGTGCCACTTTAGAAGCTAAGGGTGCGCACGAATTAGGCAGAACGGTATGGGAGTCTGTTTGTTCGTTTAGCAATGAGCCCAACTTGGATGGTGGTTATATACTTATTGGCGCAGCCAAAGATGAGCAAAGCTTATTTCCTACCTACATAGCCGAGGATATTGGCGATACGGATAAAATTCAATCAGACCTAGCTACCCAATGCAATAGCGTGTTTAATATTCCCGTGCGGCCTTTAATGAAAATAGAACAAGTCAATGGCAAAAATGTGATGGTGGTGAGAATAGAAGAATTAGCTACTAGTCAAAAACCAATTTATTTCAAAAAAGACGGCCTACCCAAAGGAGCATATCGGCGCATAGGCCCTACAGACCATAAGTGCAATGAAGATGACTTGCGTATTTTTTATTCGGATACCGAAGATTATGATAAGACCGTCATAAAAAGAACGTCACTGCAGGATATAGACGAAAAAGCCATAGAGCAATACAAAAACCTTAGAACCAAAGTAAATCCCAGCGCGGAAGAACTCACTTATAGTGATGAGGAATTATTATTAGCCTTGGGTTGTTTAGATGTAGAAACAAGAAAGCATCTGACGTTGGCAGGCTTATTATTGTTTGGAAGCCGTGCCGCCCAGCGACGAGAATTACCTATGGTGCGTTGTGACTATATAAGAGTACCCGGCAAGGAATGGATTAAAGATCCCGATGAGCGTTTTAGAACCATTGACATGCGAGGCCCCTTAATTAATCTTATGTATAGATTAGTTGATGAAATTAATGCTGACTTGCCTAAGGGATTTAAACTCCAAGAGGGAGACTTGCAAGCGGGCACATCTGGCCTGCCCATTAAAGCATTAAGAGAAATTGTGGTGAATGCACTAATGCACAGGAGCTACAGAGAACACTCTCCCATACAATTAATCAGATACGACAATCGTTTAGAAATAAGAAATCCGGGCTACTCTTTAAAAAACGAAGAACTCTTGGGCGAACCAGGTTCTACAACCCGAAACCCTACAGTGGCAGCAGTCTTTCACGAAACCAATTTAGCCGAGACAAAAGGTTCTGGTATACGAGCAGTGCGTAAATTATTAAGGTTAGCTGAGTTAGCCCCTCCTACTTTTGATTCAGACCGATTGAACAATCAGTTTACCACGCATTTATTACTTCACCACTTTTTAAGCGAGGCTGACCTGATATGGTTAAAAAATTATGAGAAACTAAAATTAAACGATGCTCAAAAACAAGCATTGATTATGGTACGAGAATTAGGGGCTATTACCAACCCTAGTTACCGACAGCTCTCTGATATGGATAGCCCCCAAGCCAGCAGAGACTTACGTCAACTATGCGAACTGGAGGTGCTTACGAAAAAGGGGAAAAAGAAAGGCGCCTACTACATTGCTGGCAGTGAATTTATCACAGAACCTGAGGCTACTAACACAGAACCTCAAACGCTTAACACAGAACCTCAGAACCCTAACACAGAACCTCAAAACCCTATCACAGAACCGCTAAAAAACAAGCTCGAATTACTAGAATTGCTACCAACCAAAATTGTAGGATCATTAGAAACACTTAAAGCAAGAGAGTCCGATAAAGAAAAGATTTCGGACCTGATAGTTGCTATTTGCAAGGTGCAACCCTTTAACCTATCAGAACTTGCTCTTATACTTAACAAAAACGAAAATTATTTAAGCCGTGAATATCTTAAACCAATGCTCGGAAAAAAAATAGAATACCTATTTCCGGATGTAATTAATCATCCAGAACAAAAGTATAAAGCTCGATAAAATGAACGAAGCACAAACCAAACATGATTTAATAGAACCTGCTTTACGCAAAGCAGGTTGGGGCGTAGTAGAAGGCAGTCGTTTGCGTTTGGAGCATCCTATTACCAATAAAGACAAACCCGGTGTGCGCAATTACACACAACTGAGTGCAGACTATGTGCTAGAGTATAAAAACCGTCGCATAGGTGTAGTAGAAGCCAAAAAAAGAGATGCTTATTATACCAAAGGTTTGGCTCAAGCCAAAGACTATGCTGAGCGTTTAAACATTCGTTACACCTATTGCACCAATGGTTTACAGATTTATGGTGTAGATATAGAGCAAGGGACTGAAGGCGATGTAAGCAAATACCCTACTCCTGATGAGCTGTGGGAAATGACCTACCCCACACCAAAAGAAGAATACAAAGTAGAAATAGAAAACTGGAAGAATCAATTCTTTGATATACCATTCGAAGACCGTGGTGGTACGTGGAGTCCACGATATTATCAGCGCAATGCCATTTTTAAAGTACTCAACGCTATAGCCGAAAAGAAAAACCGTTTGCTACTCACTATGGCCACAGGCACGGGCAAAACCGCCACGGCTTTTCAAATCTGCTGGAAGTTATTTCATGCCAAGTGGAATCTAAAACGTGATGGCAGTCGCGCGCCCAGAATATTATTTCTAGCCGATAGAAATATACTAGCCAATCAAGCGTTTAACGCCTTTAATGCTTTTGATAAAATAGATGAAAACATCAAGGTGCGCATAACCCCTGGCGAGATTAAGAAAAAAGGGCAAGTACCCAAAAATGGTAATATCTTCTTTACGATATTTCAAAGCTTCATGACGGAAGTGCGCCAAGAAGAAAACCCTGATGAGTTTTACGAAAATTTTGAAGAAGAAGCGGAAGGTTACGGCAAGCCTCAATTCAATTTTGGCGAATACCCTAAGGACTTTTTTGATTTTATAATCATAGATGAATGTCACCGCGGCGGTGCCAATGACGAAAGTAGCTGGCGCGAAATTCTCAACTACTTTTCGCCTGCCGTACAATTAGGATTAACAGCTACTCCTAAGCGAGATGTGAATGCTGATACCTACGAGTATTTTGGCGAGCCCGTATATACCTATGCATTAAAAGAAGGTATTAATGATGGCTTCCTCTCACCATTTAGAGTCAAACAAATACAAACCAATTATGACGAATACACTTTCACATCTGATGATACCATCATAAGTGGTCAAGCCGATGTGGGCGACACCTTTACCTACAAAGATTACGGTCGAAAAATAATCATTGACCAAGTAGAACGATTTAGAGTAAAAAAGTTTTTGAGCGAGATGAATCAAAATCACAAGACATTGGTTTTCTGTGCTACACAAGTTCATGCAGCTGCTATACGCGATATTATTAATCAAGAGTGCGATAGTTCCAATACCAATTACTGCCAGCGCGTAACTGCAGACGATGGTTCCATGGGCGAACAAGCCTTAAAGTATTTTCAGGATAATGAAAAAAGCATACCAACCATACTGACCACATCTCAAAAGTTAAGCACAGGTGTAGATGCACCCGAGATAAGAAATATTATTCTATTACGTCCTGTAAACTCCATGGTAGAGTTCAAACAAATTGTTGGACGTGGTACCCGTCTGTTTGATGGAAAGGAATACTTTACCATATATGATTTTGTAAAAGCACATGAGCACTTCAAGGACCCAGAATGGGATGGCGAACCAGAACCACCCGAAGAGCCTACTGGCGGTGGAACCAGGCCACCATGCAAAGTCTGTGGTCAAAAACCATGCATTTGCGAAAAGCCAGAACCAGAGCCTTGCCCCGCATGCAATAATGACCCTTGTGTTTGCGACACGCCTCCAAAGCAAATGATTAAGATTAAACTATCCGATGGCAAAGAACGAGAAATAGATGCAACCGTAAAAACATCGTTCTGGAGTGCGGAAGGTCGTCCAATTGGTCAAGAAGAGTTTATGCAAAAACTCTTTGGAGATTTACCGAGCCTATTCAAAAGCGAAGACGAACTCCGAAAAATTTGGAGCTTACCCAGCACACGAAAAAAGCTACTGACGGAGCTAGAAGAAAAAGGGTATACCGATGCGCAGCTAGAAGACTTACGCAATATGATTCATGGGCAGGACAGCGACTTATTTGATGTACTGAGTTATGTAGCCTATCATAAAACATTAGTACCTAGGTTAGAACGTGCAGGCAAAGCCAAATTGCAAATTGATGATTATAATACGAAGCAACAGGAGTTTTTAAACTTCGTATTAGAACAGTACGTAAAAGAAGGTGTCAATGAATTAGACCTTGACAAACTCCCTGATCTTTTAGAGCTGAAGTACCTAGCCTTAGCAGATGCCAAAAAAGAATTGGGCTCGATTCAAAACATTCGAGAAAACTTTATTGGCTTTCAAGAGTATTTATATCAGTCCGCTAGTTAATTTTCTCCTCAAAGGATTTGATGACATCTACACCTTCCGATCTTATTATAAAATCCCTCACTCTCCCTCCATCAAATTCTTGAGGACAGCTTCAGTTTATTTTAGTTACTAGCCCGTGTTGGCATTATCACCAACATAGCTTACAAATACCTCTTGTTCATTAGACCAAGGAGAAACAAAATTAAATACGAGCCTCACTACACAAACTCCTTACGCACCACCAATTTACCTTTAAGGTATGGAAAACACATTTCAACATTGCGACTTTTGTAGTAAGCCTATTACAACAGGACAGCGCTACGGCACACTAGTTTATAATGTAGAAACCTACGAGCAAAATGCACAAAACCCCAAGGGAGTTATTAGCGTACACGACTCAGAGCAAGTACATATCATGTGCCTTCAATGCGGCGAGCGATATAACCGAGAAAATGTAGAAAAAGAAATGAATGCATTGGTAAACCAAGGTTTTAAAAAAGTAGAAGCTGAAGAAACGCCTCTGAAAAATTCGGCTTATTATAATTCTATGGATTTAGAACCTGATCATGTATTGTACTACCTATCTTCTAGACAGCGAGAGCCACAAAACGAATATGAAAGAAAGCTTTTAAAACAAATAATTGAAATTGAAAAAAGTGGCAATATCGTTGAGATCCCTTCAAATTAAGTAAGTTTAAAATATAACAAACCCATGACACGCCCCGCTAGGCTATAAAAAAGTATGGCAATATTTTTGTAATACTTAAACGGCATGAACTTTAAACTGCTTTTTCTTTCTGTACTTTGTCTCATGGCATCGCTTACATCCGTTGCACAAACTTTTGTAGGCCAATGGCTGGTAGAGAAAAAGGATGCCCATGTAGTAATTTATAAAAAAGGAAATAAATATTACGGCAAGGTTTATAAAATTGGCGGCTATAAAAAAACAAAGTTGGACGTAAAAAACCCTAACAAAGCTTTACGCTCTCGTAAAGTACAAGGTCTTGAATTTCTTACAGGATTTACCTTAAAGGGTAAGGAATTAGTTGGAGGTAAACTCTATGACTCTCGCAGCGGCAAAACGTACAAAGGCAAAATGTGGCTAGAAGGTGGCAAACTCAAACTTAGAGGCTACCTAGGTATCTTTTACGAAACACGTACTTGGACCCGTGTAAAGTAGCTTACTTATTGCGTACAAGCATATTGAAATGTTAAATAGCGTTTTCTTATGTAACTTTAGGCACAGCATTTGCTCAAAAAGCAATTAAACTTAAAACTTAAACTATATGAAAATTACAACCCTAGTAATCGCCTGTATGGCAATCCTTTTCTGCGAACAAGCAAATGGCCAGTCCATACTAGAACGTGCAAGAAAAAGAGCAGAGAAAAGATTAAACGAAAAGATTGATAAAAAAATTGATAAGACCATCGATAAACTAGATGGCAAAAAAAATAATTCTAGTTCGTCTCCTTCATCAAAAACGTCTCGTTCTTCATCATCTAGAAGATCGTCAAGCTCCAATAGCAGTGATGGCCGCGACGAAGTAAAAGAAAAGGCTACTTGGGGGATTTACAAATGTGCGGAGTATGTATTGGGATTTCCCACTAAAAACTCCATGATGAATTATGACCAACTTCAAGAGTTGGATTTTGGACCATCTTCGGTAGATTATTTAAAAGCACACACTAACCCAGACGATCCTTTTTATAAAAGAAACGGACAAAATAGATTAAATGAATACAACAAAGCACTTGCTTACTTAAGCGGTGAGGGTAAGGATAAAATGTTTCAAGAATTAGATGATATGTATAGCGCGGCAGGCGATGATACGGATTATAAATACAAAAGAATTACCGATGCGGTAAACAATATTCAGTTTGCACAAACTAAGGCTTTCCCTAATAATCCGCACCTAGCCAAAGTGCTTACCTATGCACAAAAACTACAATCAAAACTTGGAGGAGTAAAAACACAAGCCTTGGATAATGCAGGTGCAGGTGCTTTTCATAAACAAAACCCGAATAAAATTTTCTTTACCAATAACTTAAGTTTAAATCCGGAGACGGCTACGGCAAGCGATTTTAAAACAGCATTTAAAGCAGGTGAAAAAATTAAAGGGGTTGCTTACTTAGATGATACCTATAAAAATATTTTTGGAATCTACGGAGATGGTCCAAGCTATTCATTATCTACTAAGGACGAAGCACAGCGTGTAGACTTTAAAGTAGAAGGCTATTCAAAAGCATTTTTCCCGAAAGGATATGTTGAGTTTGTACTTGTAACCGATGCAGCAAACTATAAGCCTGATCCTTTGAAAAGTGTATCGCAACAGATGACTTTTCTAGCAGAAAAACTTCCACCACGCGAAATAAACTTAAACGTACGTTTAATGGGCAAAGCATCTGAAGTGATGGGAAAGTTTACATTTGATGCAGGCGATGATGCTGGCTTGGCAAAAATGAAAGAAATGTCTAAAGCTATAAAAGCAAAATCAATTGGTGCAGCCGGCATGCCAAAAGCGGGTATGCGAAATGCAAGCATTGAAAAACAATGTATTGCTCTTTACAATTCTCAAGGTTGGGAAGAAAAATTTACGAAGTGCGTGATAGCTTCTAAGCAATATACTACTCTTTATCACAAGGTTAGTGGCCGTGTGGTTGGTCGTAGTCTGCGTGTTTTCATGTTCTCTAAAAAGCCTGATGGTAGTTGTATGTATCAAGACTTTACGGTTGCACAAGAAAAAACAGGAAGTGGTTATAGTAAATTTAGAAGTTTTGGGACAGGATCTCAGGCAGATATAAGCTGTGATAAAGTACGATAAACTAGTATAAAAATAAATACAAAAGGCGTTTCAAATATGAAACGCCTTTTACTTTTCAGTTAGTTTGCTACTTATTATTTAATCCAACATCCCCTCTCCTTCTCCAGGATAATAATCGGTTGTATTTTCTTCTATTACTTTTTTAAGCTGATCTATATTCTTTTCTTCTTGACTTTGAAAAGAACCCGTAAATAATTCCATGGCCGCAAACATCGTGCGCATAAAATAGTTATCACTTTTTACAACACACTCAGTTGATATTTGCGTCTTATCATCTTGATCAATAAAACTCATTTTTTGATCAAACTGCCCAAACTCTGTTTCAAAATGTAAATCAACATGCTCAAATTCTCTTATAGAAACAATGGTCTCTGTCATTTCAAATTCATCTTCTTCGGGGCTAGGCTTTACACGTATTTTATATTTCGCACCGGCCTTATTCTTTTCTCCCTCTATTAATTCTCCACTTACAAAACCATCAATCCATTCAATCAATTTGGTTTCATCCTGCGCTACTCCCCAAGCTTCTTTTAATGGTTTATCCGCGGTAATGGTGTGCCCATAATTTAATTCGGGTTTTATAAATCCTAGTAGCAATATACCTACAATACATAATAGGACTAGAAATCCTAATAACTTTAAAACTTTCATTTCCTTACATTTAATACGGCGCTAATGTACACTGCGGCTTACAAATTTACAAGTACCTTTGTAAATCAAGCAGTTAAAAAGAAATAAGGCGTTTACCTTGCAGAGCGACTTTGCGTTCCGCCAAAACCATAACAAATCCCTAAATCAAAAAGAGATTTACCCACACCTATACTTGAATAGAAGCCTAAGCCATTAGATACATCTACCTTAATACCTACGGCAGTCATTTGACCTCCTATGGGTATGGTATTGCCTATATTTCTACCAAAAGACGAAGTATCAAAATTGGGATCATCAGAATACTCAGAATATTTAAAATCATTATACCCAATACCTAATCCTGAATAAAATGCAACCCGCCCGGTACGCAACCAATAAAAATCTACCGTAGTATAGGCCGAGAGATTAGTTATGGTACAACCTTCCGTGCCCGTCATCATTTGATTATTATTATCAATATAGTCAATGCTATAATTAATATCTGTACGGTTATAGGCAAGTTGAAAACCAACAGAAATTAAACGAGAAGCAATGTATTCATAACGCAAATAAATAGGACCAATAGGTGCCTCATTAAAACCTGTACCACCTCCTGTAATATTAAAACGTACACTTAATAAATTAGGTATGCCATATCCTGCCGAAAAAATGTGACTCCCTTCGTCATATGCACGAGATTGCGCTTGGCTTACTACACTAAGTAGTACAAAACTTAAAAACAGAATTAGTTTTTTCATACTACTAAGTTAGTTGTTTTTTAAGAAAATCAATTTTATACCATTCTGCAATAAAAAAACCGTCACGCTAAAACGTGACGGTTATATTATTTATTTTGGGTTCGGATTAAAATCCTCCACCGCCACCACCAAAGCCAATACAAAGACCAGCTTGCATGATAGATTTACCGTATCCTATTTCAGCAAAGGCTCCAAGATTTGGGCTAAACATAAACTTAGCACCAATCAAAGTAGCTTCAAATCCAATAGGAGGTAATGTAAGAGAAAGCTCATTTAGCTCGTCAAAATCAGGATCATCAGAGAACCATGAAATATTAAAGTAATTATAACCAGCACCCAATCCTGAGTACATCATTACTTTATCTTGTCGTACCCAATACCAATTTACTTTGGCCAAAGCACCTACACTCATAGTTTCAAAACCAGTTTCACCCGTTACCAGCTGATTGTTAGCATTAGTATACTCTTCGGCATAGCCAATTCTCGAAGAAACAATTCCTGCACTAATACCCACACTAATTTTATCTGATACAAAGTATTCATACTTTAAGTGAGCAGGTCCAAAACCAGTAGCTTTAAATCCAGTAAAAGATTCGTAAGTATTCCATATAGTTTTTACTAAATTAGGGAAACCGTAGCCTACAGAAAGTACAGAAGACCCTTGTTCAAATGCTTGCGCATTTACGTTAAATGATAGGATTGCACAAAATGCAATCATTAGGAGTTTTTTCATAATTATAGTTTTTTATATAGTTTAGAATTTCAAACTTAGATATTTTTTGTTGGATATAACAAAATCAGTTAGTAAGATATTAACATATCCTATGTGAATTACTTAGGTTTACTTATAATTCATAAGCTGCATAACAGAGTCAATCTCAGCAGGAGTATAATATCTACTACTAAATTTTTCTGGTAAGGGATGATTACTATCCTCAGCAAATCTGTCACGCGTTTCCTTGCTCCAAGCACGCAATTCCTTACCCATACCCTCTTTTATTGTATGATAATCTGTAGCGCGCTCTGATTTTTTAAGCCCATTGGGCAAACCTTGGTTAATAATAAATTTAAGAAAGCCAAAGAAATTTAGTGAATGAAAAAAATCAATATGGGCTAGCTCATGTGCCATAACTCCATCGCGAGCTTTTTCGCTTAAATGATCAAACTGAAAACACATAAAAGTGGAACTCACTTTATTATTTATAACCACATTATATTTTCTTTTGGCAGGTTTTCTAAAAATTGACCACCAAGTATAACTTGCCGCCATGGCACTTCCACGTGAACGATATTTTATCTCAATGTGAGCATTATCTAATTTATTGTAGCGAGGCTTCATTTTTTTGAGCGAACTCTCAGCTTGTTGCTCAATAGATTGAGCTGTTAAAAAAGAAGCACTCAAAAGAAAAATAAGTAGGTAAATAATGGTTTTCATTAGTTCGTAATCATTTTATTTAAAACAAAATAGGCGGCTGGACACACCTGCGTATTTTTTAAAGTAATATTTTTTCGTTTCAAAAATACATCTTCATCTGTGTAAGGATAGCGAGCACAATCACTTGGCCGCGCCTCATATATCTGACAAGTATTATCATCATTCAAAAAAGTACAGGGTGAAGACTGCAGTACATAATCATTATCACTATCTAACTGTAAATAAGTTTGAATAAAAGCACCCTCTTTCATACCTACAAACTTTGCAATGCGTTTTATATCGGGCATTTTAAATCGAGGTGAATGATTTTTACAACAGTTTGCACAATCAAGGCAATCAATTTTTTCAAAAGCCTCCTCATGCACTTCGGGCAAGCGGCGTATTGCTTTTCTATCTGGCTTTTTACTTAAATATTTTTTGAAACTTTTTTGCTCTTTAGCAGATTTTTGCTTCCAATTAGGATCATACATGAGCAGTATCTTTTACACCTACCAACATAGCTTTTACCATTGCCGGCAAGTCATAATTCGCTTTCCAATTCCAATCTTTTTGAGCTTGCGTATCATCAATACTAGCCGGCCAATCATTAGCAATTTGCTGTCTAAAATCTGGTGCATAATCTATTGTAAAACTGGGAATATGCTTTGTAATGGCTGCCGCAATTTCTTTTGGCGAAAAGCTCATGCCCGATAAATTATAACCTCCCTGTGCTTTTAAATTTTCCTTAGGCGCATCCATTAGTTCAATGGTTGCTCGTATAGCATCTTCCATAAACATCATGGGTAGGTAGGTATCCTCACTTAAAAAACTGGTAAAGCTTCCTTCGGCAATTGCCTTATGAAAAATATCAACCGCATAATCAGTTGTCCCCCCCCCCGGTGGGCTTTTATAACTTATTAATCCAGGATAACGTATGCTGCGTATATCCATATCAAACTTTTTATTGTAATAAGCACATAAATTTTCGCCCGCGTATTTTGTAATACCGTACATACTACTAGGTTCAATAACTGTACTTTGTGGTGTATTTTGCTTAGGACTGGTAGGACCAAATACAGCAATGGAACTAGGCCAGAAAATTTTATTGAGCTTTAGCTCTTTGCCAATTTCCAATAAACCCAACAAGCTATCCATATTTACTTTCCACGCAAGTTGAGGATTTTGCTCCCCTGTAGCTGATAGTACAGCCGCCAAAAGATACACCTGCGTAAAACCTTCTTCTTGTATTAATTCTTTTATCTTTTGAGTATCCAAGGCATCTACTACAGCATACCGTCCCATACTTTCAAGTAAAGGATGCTCCGCTCTAATATCGGTTGGCAATACATTATCGGCTCCAAACTTTTTACGCAACTGCTCAGTAAGCTCCACACCTATTTGACCACCTGCTCCTAATAATAATACTTTTTCTTGGCTCATATACTTCGTTATACGCAGGTGCAAATTACAACACACATTACAAACGAACCAATGCTATCTTTGCCAAACATGAATTTTTTACCAGAACTATTTGCCAAGCAATGGAATGAAGAAATTTTTTTCCTTTTAGCAGGTCCATGCGCTGTAGAAGGCGAAGACATTTGCCTGAAAATAGCCGAGAAAATAAAAACAATTTGCGATAAGCTAAACATCCCTTTTGTTTTTAAAGGTTCTTACCGCAAAGCAAACCGCAGTAGCATTTCTTCCTTTACCGGTATAGGCGACCAAGAAGCATTGGCTATTTTACAAAAAGTAAAAACAAGCTTTAATGTACCCATTGTAACTGATATACATACTGCCAATGAGGCTGCCCTTGCCGCAGAAGTAGCCGATGTACTGCAAATTCCAGCTTTCCTATGTAGGCAGACAGATTTATTGCAGGCTGCCGCTAAAACAGGTAAGGTAGTTAATATTAAAAAAGGACAATTTTTGAATGCACAGTCTATGTCATTTGCAGCAAAAAAAGTAGCCGATAGCGGCAATGAAAAAGTATTGCTTACTGAGCGCGGAACAACTTTCGGCTATGAGGACCTTGTAGTAGATTATAGGGCTATTCCTATTATGCAAGAAACAGGTTATCCGGTTTTACTAGATTGCACTCATGCATTACAAAAACCAAATCAAACCTCAGGCATCACCTCAGGGCAACCAGAGTTTATTGAAACCATTGCGAAATGTGGTATTGCGGCAGGTGCCAATGGCTTATTTATTGAAACCCACCCTGACCCAGCCAATGCCAAAAGCGATGGTGCTAATATGCTAAATATTAATAACTTAGGAAGTTTACTTACTAAGCTAGTTACCTTAAAACAAGCGCTATAATACCCTATGGCATTGCGTAAAAAACCATTGGAGGCTCTGAGTAATTTTATACCAGAAGGAACCTTTGATTATGTTTTTTCATACCTCGAAACGTATCGTATTAAACTAAGTATTACCAAGGAGCGTAAAACAAAATACGGCGATTACCGACCACCTAAGCAAGGCGAAACCCATCGTATAAGTGTAAACGGAAACTTGAACCCGTATCATTTTATTTTGACCCTTATTCATGAAATAGCACACCTCGTGGCCTTTGATGAATATGGTTTTGGAATACAATCGCATGGTATTGAGTGGAAAACTACCTATCAAAATATGATGGCCCCCTTGCTTACCACCAATGTTTTTCCTGAGAATCTATTACCGGCCGTAAAAGACTCGCTACGCAATGTTAAATCAAGCAGCTGCTATGACCAGGACTTAGCCATGGCACTGCGCCAATATGACAATAAACCTATGGGCACCCTTATTAAAGATTTAGAAATGGGAAGTGAATTTTTAGCCCCCAACCAACAGAAGTATAAATTACTCAAAAAACGCCGTACACGCTACGAAGCTGTGGAAATACATACTAACAAGCTCTACCTTTTTCCTGCTTTATACGAGGTAGAAAAACTTTAATTTTTCGGTCTTGATTCCATATATTTGTAGGAATGAAAATTTCAGCAATGAAAAAGCTATTCATACTTGCGGTTATTTGTTTTATCACTTTAAAAAGTGAGGCGCAATTTAATTATCAATTTACTGATGAATCTATACCAGTAACTGGAGTGCAGTATGGAGTTGTAGGCGGCGGAATAACTACGCAACTTTTTAATAGAGATGACGTAAACGCAATAAGCATCAAACCAGAAACAATCAACTTCAACTATTTTGCAGGAGCGGAACGCATACGATGGTATACTCCTCATTTTGGAATAGGACAGCAAGTATTACTATGGAATGGAGGTGCGGCTTACTCTGGCGCGTTGGATACAACAGACAATGCTCCAACCATGGAGGCTAAGACAAGATTACAATACATAAAAATACCCGCTTTGTTTTACTGGAAGTCATATAACCGTTGGCACCCAGATAGAAGACTACGAGTAAACACATTTTTTGGACCTTACATAGCTATGCTAGGAAGTGCTCAAGAAGATTGGAGAGTAAACATTACAGGCTCTGATGACTATTTTGATTATAGTTTAAAATCAGGAACTTATATTGGAATAGATAAAGACTCGAATCAATTTTTTAATGGCAATGCAGATGAAACCGAACCATTTAAACTTATTGATTATGGTTTTGTAATGGGTGCAGGAGCTGAAATGAGATTATGGCGCCGCACGGTAGTTGCTCTTACATTTCGATTAGATATTGGTATGGCCGAGGTAGAAAATAAAGACTTTGAAGTAAATGCACCAGACGGTACACGTTACAGATTTTACCAAGACGTAATTGGTAAATTTCAACCTTATACATCGGCACTAGGCCCAGATTTTGATTACAATCGCCCCGAAACTAGAAATGTTGGTTTTGGTGCGCAACTATCCATTAGAAAATACTTTGGTGCAAAATAATTCCTTATGAAAAGAATATTTTTATGCTTATTCCTGTTAGCTTGTTTTAGTACAAGTAATGCTCAAAAAGAAGGTAGATTAGGAGTTTACTCTGGTTTATATGTATCCTACTTAATGAACGCAAATGACTACCAATGGGGTGATTTTTTACCTACCTATAAAGTAAGTGGCGGATTAGAAGGAAGTTACTTTGTTACCGTAGGAAAAAAAATGGGTCTAGGCATTAGCGGCCAAATAGGCAAATGGAATAATGGTCAAAATTATAAAGGAGCTTATAGCGATGGATCAGAATATGAAGCATACGCGAGACTAAAGTATACAAGATTTGGCATGGCGCTAAATTTTAGTACAAACCTAAGACGCCGAGTGGCCGCAAGATTATTTGCAGGAGCCAATGTAGGTATTTTAAACTCATACCAAGATCGCTACGAGCATCTAAGAGTGGGAGATCAAAAATTAATTGTTGATATTAAAGATGATGACGTGTACTATCGGGATCAATTTGATGAATATGGTAAAGTATCTAATGCTATTTATGAACCGCTATCTATGAGCACATTTTATGGTTTAGGATTTGACGTTAAAATTAGTGACGATTTTATCTTTAGCTTGAGCGGTCGTTTTGATTTAGGCATGGGCCAAATAGAAACTGAATTTGATGAGAATAGCCCCAATACCTTAGTTTTTGGTGGCGAAACGCCTAGGATTCAAGATCACCCGGCTTATCCTACTGCGATTAAATATCATGGACCTACTAAGCCAGGTATTGTGCGCCAACCAACCACAAATCAATCTATTGGCGTATTTGTAAGTTTTAGCTACAGATTATACAACAGAGACAAAACTGACATTTGGTATATCAGATAAATTGAAAATTATTTAAACAGAAAAGCTTAACGCCTAGGCGTTACGCTTTTTTTATTTTGTCTACTAGATTTAGTTTTTCTATTAACTAATCTTGGCACCTAAACTAGCCTCAGTATCTGGGCTTACAAATACAAGATTCCCTTCGGCATCTTCACTCATTAGCACCATGCCTTCACTTAGTATGCCACGCATTTTACGCGGCGCAAGATTAGCCACTAGAGCTACTCGCTTGCCTATAACATCTTCTGCTTTAAAATGCTCAGCAATGCCACTCAAAACTGTTCTTTTCTCAAAACCAAGGTCAAGGGTTAGTTGTAATAATTTATCTGCCTTAGGCACTTTTGTTGCTTCTATAACTTGCGCTACTCGTAAGTCTATTTTAGTAAAATCATCAAATTGAATCTCACCTCCTATCGGTGTATTGATCGCTTCACTACTACCTTTTTCTTCTTTTGATTCCATCGCGTTTGCTTTTAACTTTTGTACTTGTTCTTCTATTTGTTCATCTTCAATTTTGGCAAATAATAATTCTGGCGCACGTAATGAATAACCTGTTTTTACAAGTTTCAAACTTCCCGCATTTTTCCATTCCAGCATTTTATCTACTACTTTGAGTTGACTACATATTTTCTTACTTGTATTGGGCAAAAAAGGATTAGCCAATATGGCTAAGTTTGCCATAAGCTGTAAACCAAGATGCAAACAATTATCAATATAAGGCTGATTATCTTTTTGCTTCCAAGGCTCTTTTTCTTGCAAATATTTATTTCCCTCACGGGCTAGATCTATTACATTAAAAATGGCTTCTCTAAATTTATACTTCTCAATTGCCTCTTCCACTTTCTTTTTGGCAAGCACTATTTTTTCATATAGTTGATCGTCTAGTGCATCCTTGCTATCCATATGAAAGCTAGGAATTTTACCTCCACACAACTTATGGCTCAATACCATAACGCGATTTACAAAGTTTCCAAAAATGGCAACAAGCTCATTATTATTTCTATCCTGAAAATCCTTCCAGGTAAAATCATTATCTTTTGTCTCAGGAGCATTAGCGCATAGTACGTAACGCATTACATCTTGCTGCCCAGGAAAATCCTTCAAGTATTCATGAACCCAAACCGCCCAATTACGACTTGTACTTACTTTTTGTCCTTCAATATTTAAAAATTCATTGGCTGGTACGTTTTCAGGTAATACATAACCACCATGGGCTTGTAACATAGCAGGAAAAATAATACAATGAAACACTATATTGTCCTTACCAATAAAGTGTACCAATTTAGTGTCATCCTTTTTCCAATAATCTTCCCAACTAGGCGTCAACTCTTTAGTAGCTGATATATAACCAATAGGCGCATCAAACCAAACGTACATCACCTTGCCTTCGGCATTTTCAATTGGCACGGGGACGCCCCATTTGCTATCACGCGTCATTGCTCTGCTACGCAAACCTTGATCTAACCAACTTTTACATTGCCCTGTTACATTACTTTTCCAATCTTTATGATCTTCTAGTAACCATTTCTTAAGCCAATCTTCATAGGTAGCTAATGGAAAATACCAATGCTTGGTTTTCTTTTTTACCAAAGGCGCATCGCTTAATGCGGAAGTTGGATTAATTAATTCTTCAGGACTCAAAGCTGAACCGCAATTCTCACATTGATCGCCATAGGCGTTCTCATTAGAACATTTAGGGCACGTACCTGTAATATATCGATCAGCTAAAAACTGCTGTTTCTCTTCATCAAAATATTGCTCACTTTCTTTTTCTTCAAAAACGCCATCATTATGTAATTTCTTGAAAAACTCCTGTGCCGTGTCATGATGCCCTTTATTAGATGTGCGAGAAAAAATATCAAAGGAAATTCCAAATTCATCAAAAGAACCTTTTAATAAATCATAATAACGATCTACTACATCTTGAGGACTTGTATCCTCTTTCATAGCTCTTATGGTAATGGGTACGCCATGTTCATCGGCACCACATACAAATTTCACATCACGCTCCTGCGCCCGCAAATAGCGCACATAAATATCTGATGGCAAAAAACAACCGGCCAAATGACCAATATGTAAAGGACCATTTGCATAAGGCAAAGCGGCCGTAACCAAGTATCTGTTAAATGTTATCTCTTTTGACATTAAGTTTGCAAAGATAATTGATTAAAAAATGACTACCACACCCACACCCTTACAATCTGGAGATACTATTGGAATATGTTGCCCCGCAGGAGCCGTTGTAGCTGCAGACATGGAAGCAATGTACAGACAATTAAGACAATGGGACTTTAATATCAAGGTGGGCAAAACAGTTGGTAATAGCTACTTTAAATTTTCGGCCACAGATAAGGAACGACTCAATGAATTGCAAGAAATGCTTGATGACGAAAACATAAAAGCTATCTTTTTTGCAAGAGGTGGCTATGGTACCGTGCGTATCATTGATCAATTAGATTTTACAAAGTTTGTAAAAAAACCAAAATGGCTAGTGGGCTATAGTGATATTACCTGCTTACACAGTCATATATATAGCAATTATAAAATTAGCACCTTACATGCTCATATGGGTAGCGCTTACATTACTGAGAAGCAAGACAGCAAAAGCACACAAAGTATTTATGATGCGATAAGCGGTGCGAAACATGATTATAAAGCAGCTGCTCATCCTTTACAACGCAAAGGTGAAGCAATAGGTATTGTAGTAGGTGGCAACTTGGCTTTACTCAGCGATTTAATTGCAACGCCAAGCGATATAGATACAAAGGATAAAATCCTTTTTATAGAAGATATAAGTGAGTACCGCTATAATATAGACCGAATGATGTGGCAATTATTACGTGCTGGCAAATTGAATAATTTAGCAGGACTAGTTGTAGGTAGTTTTAATGATACGCAGGATAATGAAATTCCTTTTGGAATAACCGAGCTAGAAATTGTACATGAAAAAGTAAAGCACTTTAAATATCCCGTTTGCTATGATTTTCCTGTAGGACATCAGGCTAAAAACCTAGCGCTTAAAATAGGTGGCGGGTATAAACTTGTGGTAAGTGATAATGAAGTGACGCTATCAGAACTTACTATATCTTAAATGTATGGAAAGACAATAGTAAACTCGCTCCCTTCTCCTTGCTCACTTTCTACTGAAATTTTAGCCTCGTGTAAATCAATTACTTTTTTTACATAAGTTAGTCCAAGTCCAAAACCTTTTACATTGTGCTTATTACCTGTATGTGCACGGTAGAATTTTTCAAAAATATTATTAATCACTTCTTTAGGCATTCCAATACCATTATCCTTAAATTTTATATGTAATGAATTTCCAAAATTAATGGTGGATATTACAATGTTTGGATCGCGCTCACTATACTTAATTGCATTATCTAACAGATTAAAAATAATATTGGAAAAATGCACTTCATCTGCCATAATGGTGTGCGATGTAGCTTGTAAATTTTCGTTTAAGGCTGCATTGGCTTCTTCCACTTGTAATTGAGAGTTGTTTATTACTTTACGTATTACCTCATGCACATCTACTTTTTTTAGCTGCAGGGTAATCTCATCTTTCTCTAATTTAGCGGCGTTTAAAATGCGTTCTACTTGTTTATGCATTCTTCTATTTTCTTCTTTAATTATATTTCTATAATAAAGAATATTTTTTTTATCACTTAGCACTTTTTCGTTATTAAGCGCATCACTAGCTAATTGAATAGTTGCAATGGGTGTCTTAAACTCATGTGTCATGTTATTAATAAAGTCACTTTTAATTTCTGAAAGTTTCCGTTGCGACAGCATGGTACGTATGGTAAGTACAAAGGCCGCTATGATAATACAAGTAAAAAGCAAAGCACCCAATACCATAAACAATAACTGATTTTTGAAATAATCTTGTGGTTGTAAAATATACAAATACATGGTTTCGGAATTAGAAGCTGTCTTTCCTGATACGTTTACACTAAAAATTTCTTCCTCGTTCAGATACTCTTTTCTAAAACCCGGACTAACCATGGTAAAAGCAGCTGCTCCATCGGTTACACAATATTCAAATTCTTGTTTTACACCTGCATCTAATAATTCGGTTTGCAACAGGTACCTCATTTCTTTTTTTGAGTATACACGATTCGTAGGAGGCGAATTTGTAAAGTCGGGATTGTTATCAATTTCTAATGTGCCGCTCACTTTACGCTTTACTACTGAATCTTTAACATGAAATAAAGCGTCTTCAACATTTGATTTATACTGATCTTGCTTTAACCTGATGGCAGAAGTAATCCATTGCACTTGCACCACAATAATTCCCAAAAGAGAAATAGCCGTAAGCGTTATAATAAGAGGAAAAAGCTTCTTCATTGAACTATGTACAAAAGTACTCCTTAAAGTTCAGGTGAGATTTTTTTAAGTTTTTTTTATCCCTTTTACTTTAGATTAGGTATTTTCGACAAGAGGTACAAATGGATTTTAGTTTCAAAATAAAAACTGGTGTTGAGCCTGAAGCTGGTAAAATTTTAATTGCAGAGCCTTTGCTCCCCGATCCACATTTTAAACGGAGTGTGGTATACCTATGCAGCCATAAAGACGATGGAAGTTTTGGCTTTGTATTAAATAAACCCTTAGATAAAACCTTAGATTATTTTATTGAGAGTTTAGAGCAAGAAGGCATACCGGTATTCCTTGGAGGACCGGTAGATAGTACGTCTATTCATTTTATGCATACCAAAGGCAACTTACTAGGCGGCGAATTAGCTGGCGAAGACATCTATTTTGACGGTGATTTTCAACAAGCCATTTCCTTATTAGAAGATGGTATAATTAGCAAAAAAGATATTCTCTTTTTTGTAGGTTACTCTGGTTGGGGCAAAGAACAACTTGAAGATGAGATAGATAAAAAAAGCTGGCTCGTTTCAGAAACAAGCCAGACTGAAATTTTTACTAGTAATAAAAAAACAATTTGGGAAGATTCAATTTTGGCACTTGATAAAGAATTTCATGTGCTTACAAAACTACCAAAAGACCCTAGCTTAAATTAAGCTACTTTTTAAACGACTCGCTAACCACTAAGTCCTTAGATCCTGCAGTGTACTTATAAAATCCTTCACCCGTTTTACGACCAAGTTTACCAGCCATTACCATATTTTTTAGCAAGCCCGCAGGCGCATATTTATCCTTACCTATTTGAGATTGAAGTACGTTTAATATACTAAGGCAAGTATCTAATCCTATAAAATCAGCTAGTTGCAAAGGACCCATTGGATGCGCCATTCCTAATTTCATTATGGTATCAATTTCCTCAACGCCAGCTACCCCTTCTTGTAAGGTAATGATGGCTTCATTAATCATGGGCATTAAAATACGATTGGCTACAAATCCTGGATAATCATTTGCTGCACAAGGAACTTTTTTCAAGGCTTTACTTAATTCTATTATTGTATTTGTAGTATCTGCACTAGTAGCATAACCATTAATTACCTCTACTAATTTCATAACCGGTACCGGATTCATAAAGTGCATTCCAATAACTTTTTCAGGCTTAGATGTTTTAGAAGCTAACCTTGTAATAGAAACACTTGAAGTATTCGATGCTAAAATGCAATTGTCAGAGGTATGCGAGTCTATCTCGGCAAAAATCTTTTCTTTAAACTCAATATTCTCAGTAGCTGCTTCAACAACTAGGTCTACATCTTTTACGGCATCTTCTAATTTTGTAAAAGTAGAAATTTTATCTAGTGCATTTTTCTTATCATCTTCTGTTGCTCTTTCCTTAGCTATTTGACGGTCAAAGTTTTTAGCAATAGTAGCTAGCGCTTTATCTAATGACTCTTGCTTAATATCCATTAAATGTACCTGAAAACCATTTTGAGCAAATACATGGCAAATGCCATTACCCATTGTTCCTGCTCCAATAACTGCTACTTTTTTTATTGTACTACTCATATTTGAGATGTTTTTTATTTTTTATGAAGCAAATGTAATTCGGGAAACATGAAATGAAAAAATATACTGTACATTTGCGCTCATGTCAGTAAATACGGCTATTTTACGATATCTTCTCCTTGCAATTGTTTGCCTTATGGCAGCTTGTAATCCTTCAAAAGAGGCCAAAATAACTAAAAAGTGGAAAGCCACTAATTTTGAAAACCTCACTTTAGCTAAGGAAAAGGAATACTATGATACTTTAATGGATACCATTACAATCAATAATGAGCGCCTTGAATTTTTTAATGGTTCAATTGACTCGTTTAAACGATTTACCAAACTGGCATTTCAAGAACAAGAGGAATTACAAAAAACCGAAATTGAAAATTCCTTTATGGAATTTAATGATTTGGGCGTAGCCTATTTCACCTCTATCAACGGAATAGATTCTGCTAAATGGACAATAGAGGAAGATGAAATTGTTTTAGATGCAGAAGACTTTACTGGCATCCCTAGTATTACAAGATTTGGCATTATTGAATTAACCGATGACAACTTAAAACTAAGAAAAGTTGATTTTTCTGATACAACGATCATTACACTTAAAAGTAAAAAATAATTAATGGCACAAGATTTATACCAACACCCAGATTACTATCTTTTAGATGAACTACTAACGGACGAACATAAAATGATTCGTGACATGGTACGCTCTTGGATAAAAAAAGAAGTAAGCCCGAATATTGAAGATTGGGCACAGAACAATAAATTCCCTTCTCACTTGGTAAAACAAATGGGTGAGCTAGGTGTCTTCGGACCTACTATTCCTACAGAGTATGGCGGAGGCGGATTAGATTACATCAGCTACGGTATTATGATGCAGGAGATTGAGCGCAGCGATAGCGGCATGCGCTCTACCGCTAGTGTACAAGGTAGTTTAGTTATGTACCCTATCTATGCTTATGGTAGCGAGGAACAAAAGAAAAAGTTTTTACCAAAACTTGCTACGGGCGAAATGCTTGGTTGTTTTGGATTGACAGAACCTGATAGCGGAAGCGACCCAGGGAGCATGATTACCAATATTAAAGATGCAGGCGATCACGTAATATTAAACGGTGCTAAAATGTGGATTAGCAATAGTCCTGAAGCCGACGTAGCTGTAGTATGGGCCAAAGATGAAGAAGGCATCGTACGCGGTTTATTAGTAGAGCGTGGCATGGAAGGATTTACAACGCCGGAGATTCATGGTAAGTGGAGCTTGCGTGCAAGTTGCACGGGGGAGCTTGTTTTTGATAATGTAAAAGTGCCGAAAGAAAATATTTTCCCGAATGTAAAAGGACTGAAAGGACCACTAGGTTGTTTGAGCAAAGCACGTTATGGCATTGCTTGGGGTGCACTGGGTGCGGCTATGGATTGTTACGATAGCGCCTTGCGGTATACCCTACAGCGGGAACAGTTTGGTAAACCGATTGCTGGCTTCCAACTCCAACAAAAGAAACTAGCTGAAATGATAACCGAGATTACCAAAGGACAATTACTCGTTTGGCGATTAGGAAAACTTATGAGCGAAGGCCGAGCTACTCCTGCGCAAGTAAGTATGGCTAAGCGAAACTCTTGTGAGATTGCTTTAAACATTTGCCGCGAAGCACGACAAATGCATGGCGGTATGGGTATTACCGGAGAGTACTCCATTATGCGCCACATGATGAACTTGGAGAGTGTAGTTACTTATGAAGGCACGCACGACATTCACCTACTCATTACGGGTATGGATGTTACTGGTTTGAATGCGTTTAAGTAGCTGTACGAACACTTCGCTTGAGCTTAGTCTTTGCTGCATTCTTCCGCAAGTTGAACGAAATAAAAGCAAATTAATTTCGTTTAATTATTTAATGATATTAAATTTAAATCTCAAACAACCGTATAGTCTTAAGACGGAAAATAAAATTTAAAACACCCTAATAAAATCATGCAATTAAAAAGAACAACCAACTATGTACTTAGCCTTTTGGCTATTACTTTTTTTCAGCTTAGTTGTGCGAATAGCACTGACCAAAATACCCAAAGCTCAGAGAATAATCCAACATCTACAATAGAAGAAGAAATTGAAAGCTGGAAAACTGAATTAAAAAATTCGGGGAAAGTTGGTGAACCCTGTGAAGGAGGCATTGAAGAATGGACTAAAAATAATCCTAATGTTTCATTTGGCATGGGCGAGGTAAAAATTGAACGATTCGATGTAAATAAAGATGGAGTGGAAGACGCTTTAGCACACTTCTACACCGAAAGCTGTGACGGTGGCAATGCTTTTGCCAACTTTGCTTGTTTAACCTACTCTGAGAATGGAGCCTATGCAAACAACAAAGATATTAACGAAGAAATTGAGAATAAAGTAAATGAATATCTTGCATCTAAAAATCTTTCTGGTGTAAGAAATTCTTATCTAGAATTTACTGGAATGAACGAAACACTTAATGGAAAATTTACTACTTGGATGGACGATGATGCAAATTGTTGCCCAAGCTATAGTGGCGAATTTCAATACAACCCTATAGATTTTACAATTACGGCTTCACATAAAAAAAATGAAGAAGAATAGTTGACATTCCCCTTCCAGGAGCAGTTTTTAAAACGTCTTCCTATTAAATAAAAAAGTATCCAAGACAGCCAAACTTAATTGCGTGAGTTCCTACTGATTTGCTACTAGTATAATTATTTAATTTGCCCTGAATTTTGTTCGGGGCTTTTTTTATGTGATTTACTAAACCTTCCATGTCTATATACAATAGGGCAATAGACATGGAAGGTTTTAGACGTTTTGTTCGGGGCTTTTTTT
>CALJNC010000050.1 GCA_937981995.1 uncultured Chitinophagaceae bacterium | reverse complement strand
CAGGAACCATTAGTATGGGAACACTTACACTTAATGCTCCAACAGGTATGATTCCTCCCTTACAGTACCGAGTAAACTGGGGAGCTTGGCAAAGTACGAATACTTTTCCTACTCCAATCTGTGGAGGGTATTTGACAGGCTATGTAAGGGATGCAAATGGCTGTCAAACGACGGCAGGTTTCAATATTCCGGCACCAACTACATTACCCGGCTATTCCATAAACGCTAATGTTACAGATCCGAGCTGCGGAATAAACGACGGCCAAATAGATATTATAGTTTCACCTCCAAACCCAAGCATAACTTACTGTCCTTCTTCTTTTAACTGTTTTAATACAAATTCGCTTTTCCAAAATTTAGGAAATGGAACTTACAGTTATTATATAAGGGATGGCATCGGCTGCGCCAAAGTTTCATATTCATTAAATGGTACGGCCAATTGCGGAAAGGTAAATGGAAAAGTATACCACGACGCAAATACAAACTGTACTCAAAGTGTAGGAGAAATAAATTTACCAAGCCAACAAGTAATTCTAGCTCCGGGTGGCGGAGTAACCTATACTAACGCTAGTGGTAATTATTCAATAAACAATATTCCGTTTGGTGCAAATATTCTTTTTCAAAATCAGAATACTAATTATTTTGCCGCGAATAGCTGTGGAAATTATTTCCCACTTACCTTTTTACCATTCAATACGAATTATAATAGAAATTTTGCCGACACCATGTATAATAGCTTGCAGGATGCATCACCGATTATTGCAAGCTCCACAAACTTTACACCTGGATTTAATACAACCATTTCGATTATACCTTATCGCGCTAATCCATATACACCCTTTACAGGCCAAGTAACTTTTACGTTAGATAATGATCTGATATTTGTAGGAGCTTCTCCATCGCCAATAAATAGCGTAGGTAATACTTATACTTTTAATTATAACAGCAACAACCCAATTTATGTAAATGCCCTCACTCCAGTTAATACAATGCTCAATACACCTATTGTAAATACAGCAATTACGGCACTTACATCATCTGTAGATGTGAATCCAATGAATGACACTTTTGTACAATCAACAGTTGTGCTTGGGGCATATGACCCAAACAATAAATTAGTAATTCCGGAAGGCGATGGCCCTAATCATAATATTGCAAAAGAGGATTCTATACTCACATATACAATCAACTTTCAAAATGTAGGTAATGCACCCGCACATAAAGTAGTATTGCTAGATACGCTTTCGGATAAATTGGAAATTTATAAATTTAAAACAATTCATTCTAGCCATGATTACGACATTGAAATAATTGACAATTCAATATTAAAAGTTACTTATAATAATATTATGCTGCCTGATAGCGCATCTAACGAACCCGAAAGTCATGGACAATTTGTATTTCAAATCCATCAAAAAGGAAATAATAATTATGGAAACGTAATAAAAAATCGAGCAGGAATCTATTTTGATTACAATCCGCCAATTATAACAAATGAAGTCTTCAATACTATTTATCGGAAAATAAATACCTCTTTAGTAGATCGTGAGCAGCTGAGATTTAATTTTTCAATTCATCCAAACCCCGCGAAGAAAAATATCTTTATTTCTTTTGAAAAAAATATTACGGCTACTGCTAAAATTCTAGATATATCCGCTAAGGTTTTAAAAACCTTTGATATAAAAAATTCAACTAAAGAGGAACTAGATATATCAAATTTATCATCAGGATTATACTTTATACAGATAGATGGTGATGGTAAACGAGAGATGAAAAAATTCATTAAGGAATAATATCAACTCAAATAAAATATTGAAGTGACACACCGTTCCCTACCTTTGCACCATGTCAAGAATCCTAGCAATAGATTATGGTAGTAAACGCTGTGGTATAGCCGTAACGGATAATTTGCAGATTATATCCAAAGGATTAACGACAGTACACTCCAAAGATTTAATCCAATGGCTCAAGGATTATTTTGAAAAAGAAATTATAGAGCGTGTAGTAATTGGCCTGCCTAAAACCTTACAAAACGAAGCGACAGACGCAACCGAACTTGTAGTACGATTTGTAAAACATTTTAAAAAAACATTCCCCGATATGATTATCCAAACCTTAGACGAGCGCTTTACTTCTAAAATGGCTAAGGATATCATTATGAATAGCGGTTTGAAAAAAAAGGATCGAAGAAATAAAGAACTGGTAGATGAAATTAGCGCGGCCATTATTTTGGATGGCTATCTTCAAATGAAGAATCAATCCTTTTTATAGTACAACATTTTATGCGACCTTTGTACCCATGATTTTACCTGTAGTAGCTTACGGCCATCCTGTGTTGCGCAAAGAGTGCGATGATATTGACGCAAACTATCCCAACCTAAAACAACTGATTGACGACATGTGGGAAACGCTGTATCATAGTAATGGCGTGGGTTTAGCTGCACCGCAGATCAATAAGCCTATTCGCGTATTTTTGGTTGAAAGTCAACAATTAGCAGATGCGGCAGCTGAAGATCCTGAGAACGAACCGTTTAATGGTGAAGCTATCAAGCAAGTTTTTATCAATGCCGAAATTGTAGAAACAGGCGGCAAGCCCTGGAAATTTAATGAGGGTTGTTTGAGCATTCCTAAAGTAAGAGAAGACATAACACGTGATGAATATGTAACCATTAATTACTTAGATGAGCAATTTGAAGAACATGAGAAAACCTTTACAGGCATGACCGCTCGGATTATTTTGCATGAATATGACCATATTGATGGCGTACTTTTTATAGACTATTTAAGCTCCCTAAAGCGTAAAATGATAAAGGGTAAATTAAATGATATAAGCAAGGGCAAAACAAAGGTAGATTACCGCATGTTATTACCTTAAGTCATTGGGCTAAACCCTTTTTAATTGCTAATTTTATATGCCTGAAGCTAATCTAGCTTCATTAAATTATTAGTATGAAAAAAATTAGTACGCTCTTTCTTGGAATCCTTTTTACATTGAGTGCTTGGGCTCAAGTTCCTGGTGATACAATAGTAGTTTCATCATTGGTGCATACCTCTACTACAAGAGATACAACGGTTACTTTTCCTAACCTACCCAATGTAAGTTTTGAAAAAATTATAATGAAGTATAATATGCGCTGTAAAGGTGCGCAAGTTTCTACAGCAGCTAATCGTAATTTAGGATGTGGCGAGTGGGATTATAGTTGTAATACGTTCATTACAGATTCTACCAAAGCAGACTCAATTGATAATACAACTAACAATTACATTATACCAGGTTTATCTGGTACTACACTTGATTATACCACTACGGCTATCAATGATTATTACAGAATGATACAGCCTAATGTAAGCGTTAGTTCTATCCTATCGGAAACGCAGGCTGCAGTAGGTGCAGGTATGGCAAGTGTTGCTCATACGGTACCAACGAGTAGCTATGGCGGAAAATCTCAATATCTATATACTGCTGCGGAGTTGAGTGCTGCAGGAGCTACCGCTGGTAATCTTGATGGAATTTTACTCAACGTAAATACAGCAGGGCTCAATGCTAACTTTTTAAAAGTAAAAATTAAAAACAGTACTAAGACACAACTTTCAGCTTCGGCGCCGGATACTAATGGATTTACAGAAGTATTTTTTCATAATACAAACTTAGTAGTAGGCTCTAATCGCTTACAATTTAATACGCCCTTTGCTTGGAACGGAACATCAAATATCATTGTTGAATTTTCTTTTACAAATACTTCCGGTGGTGCTAGTAATGTAATTTTTAATGGAGCAGCTACCACCAACCCTATGGGTATTCATAGCCAAGATGAAAAACTATTTTATTTTAAAAATGATAATTATCTCGAAGCAAATAACTACCAAGGAATTGGAGGAGCACAGGCAAGAACCGTTGAGGCTTGGGTAAAAACTTCTATTGCTGATAAAGAAATTGTTGCTTGGGGACGCAATGCGGCTAATGTAAAATGGACATTTAGAATAGAAGGTGGTGGAAGATTGCGTCTTGAAAATGGTAATGGCGGCGTAGTAGGAACAACTGTATTAACGGATAACAAATGGCACCATGTAGCTTGTACTTTTAATGGTACCACTTTAAACGATGTAAAACTATATGCCGATGGGCAACTTGAAGTAAACAGCAGTAACTCAGGAACAACAATCAATACAGACGTACTTGGTGGATTGCCCGTACGAGTAAGTCGAGGTACCAACAATCGTTACTTCGAAGGAAATATTGATAATGTGCGTATATGGGATACAGACTTAAGTGTAACAACATTACAAAACTGGATGTATAAAAAATTGGATGCAAGTCATCCTAATACCGCTAATTTGCAACTGCACTATTTAATTAATTCTGGTAACGCTACTAGCGTAACTGATTTATCAGGGCAAGGAAACGACGCCTCCGTACTAAATGGTGCTATATGGCAAAACACAAGTGGCGAACAACATTTTAAAGAATACGTTGAAGAAAATGAGCGACCTGCTATTAGTTTTTTACAAGGGAATTATATGACCACCACAACCAACGATACAACTTGGATGGCCGTACCACAAATTCCTTATTTAGTAAGACAAACTATTATTACTCCGTACCCAGGAACTATTCAAAGTGATGCTATTACTTATGGTCCTGTGAGTACAGCTTATAGTACAACAAATGGTGAGCGGTATTATGACGAATCAAATATCCTATTGCAAACTATCCCTGTTAGCTCAACAGCTACCATTAATATTAGTCCAATTCCGTACACCAATCGTTACCCAATGGAGTTTGAAATTATGTCTTTTGTTACACCATACGGTATTGGTTTAGACCTTGGACAAGATGGTAAAACGTGGGATTTTGATGTCACAGATTTTGCACCTATCCTAAAAGGAGATAAAAGAATGTCTCTAACTTTTGGCGGACAGTTTCAAGAGGAAATGGATATTAAGTGGTTGTTTATAGTAGGTACTCCACCAAGCGATGTGTTGGATATAAATAATATCTGGCGTTCAAGAAGAAGCAATACTTATACTAATATTAATAATGATGTTGTATTTCCTCCAAGAGATATAACGCTTTCCAATGATGCTAGCTCCTATAAAATTAGAAGTACCATTACGGGTCATGGGCAGGAAGGAGAATTTATTCCCCGCAACCACCACTTAAATATTGATGGCGGTGCTAGAGAATATAGTTGGACGGCATGGAAGGAATGCGCGGCAAATCCTGTTTACCCTCAAGGAGGTACCTGGATATATGATCGTGCTGGTTGGTGCCCAGGAATGGCTACCGATTTACAGGAATCCTATATTGATAGTTACGTATCGCCAGGTGCTACTCACAATTTTGATTATGACGTAGATGTTGCATCAGGCGATTCGAGATATATTGTAAGTCACCAATTAGTAAATTATGGTCAACCAAATCATAGTTTAGATGTGCGCATGGTTGATATTATTAACCCAAGTACAAAAGTTGAATACGAAAGAGAAAACCCAATTTGTGATAACCCAAAAGTGATTATTCAAAATGTAGGATCTACAACTTTGACTGATGTAAAAATTGACTTTGGATTAAATGATGCTGGTTTTGTAACACAACAATGGACGGGTAGCCTAGACTTTATGGAAATAGATACTGTAGAGTTAGAAACAGATCAATGGTTTTGGAATGGGCTCAACGGACCTACTGGTAATCGTTTTCATGCTAAAGTAAAAGATCCAAATTATGGAACCGATGAGTACTCATTAAATGATAAAATGTATACCCCTTTTGATATTACCAATGTGCTACCTAATGGATTTAGATTAATGCAAAAAGGAAACAATGCATTTACTGAAACTAAGATTGAAATTATAGATGATCAGGGCAATGTTGTATTTAGCAAAATACCTACTTCTACTAGTATCACGTTTGACTCTATCCAACTCCAAGATGGATGTTATAGTTTGTTAGTTACTGATACTGATGATGATGGTATTAGCTTTTGGGCTAATAGTGATGGGAGTGGCCTTGTACAATTACGCGGCTATAATAACAGTATACTATATGTAATGGAAGGTGATTTTGGAAAATACACTCGTTTCAACTTCTCGGTAAATCTACCCTTATCCTACGAAGAAATTCATGGTATACTTACTGTAGATATTTTTCCTAATCCAGCCAATGATGTACTTTATGTAAAAGCTGAAAATATTGACAAAGCAAGTGTAGAGGTAATTGATGCCTTAGGTAAAAAAATAAATTTACCTATAAGTAAAAATCTAAATGAGGTTACATTCAATACTGCTAGCTTAGCAAATGGTTTCTACTTTGTAAAAATGCAAATAGGCGATAAAAGAAGCGTTCAGAAATTCTTTATTCGTCATTAATAAAATAGGATTGCCTTTCTTACGTTAAATACTAAATATGAAAAAAGTACGATTTGGAATAGTAGGTTACGGCAATATTGGTTCAAGACATGCCCATCATATACTTGAAAATCCAAACGCTGAATTAGTTGCCGTAGCTTCTTTACAAGAAAAACCTGATGAACTAAACTGCACGTACTATCAATCTGTTGAAGCTATGCTAGACGCTGAAGACATGGATGTACTCAATGTATGTACGCCTAATTATTTACACTGCGAGCACACCCTAGCTGGGTTAAACAAAGGAGTAAATGTGGTTTGTGAAAAACCCATGTCATTAAGCGCAGCAGAAAGTGACAAGATGATAGCTGCCGCAGAAAATAATAATCAAAAACTATTTGTAGTAAAACAAAACAGACACAACCCTCCCGTAGCCGAAGTGAAAAAACTTTTAATGAGTCAAAGCTTGGGTAAGGTGTATGTAGTAAATATTAATTGTTTTTGGAACCGAAACAAAAACTATTATGCTCAAAGTGATTGGCGCGGATCCAAGGATAAAGATGGTGGTTGCTTGTATACACAGTTCAGTCATTTTGTAGATATCCTATATTATTTATTTGGCGATGTAAACGTACTATCTGGCAAAATCAAAAACTTCTCTCACCCATATATTAATACGGAGGATAGTGGTGTGTTTTTATTAGAAACTAAAGAAGGTGCCCTAGTAAACTTTAATTACTCCACAGCTAGCTACGAGCGTAATATGGAAGGCGCTATTTCAATATTAGCGGAGCATGGAACAGTAAAAATTGGCGGGCAATATTTAAATACTATTGAGTATCAAAAAATCAAGGACCACACCATACCTGAGATAAACATAAGCGCAAAAGCTAATGATTACGGGCTGTACCAAGGCAGCATGAGTAATCATGATCTTATGATACAAAATGTCATTGACCATTTGGAAGGCAAAGCGGCTATGATGACCAATGCACAAGAAGGCAAGGAAGTTGTTTCAATTATTGAGCGCATGTACGCTGCGGGAAGTTAATTGCTCCTTTCATTATACCATAAACTAAATACTAAGTACTTTTAGCATCTGCTAAAAATTGAAAAATATATATTCTACTTGCTCGTGCTACTTGCACTGAGTATTGTTATCATTCCTAAGTATTATATTACGGGAGATGGTCCTAGCCATACCTATAATGCCAAAGTATTATTTGATTTAATCAATCAGCAGCACCGTGATTTTTATGATTTATTTTATAAAATAAATCGGCAATTAATTGACCCTAATTGGACTAGTCATTTAATGATTGGTTTTTTTAGCAGGTTTTTACCACATTGGTTAGCTGATAAGTTATTCCAAATAATTTACATCCTTACCTTTTGTTTTGGCTTCCGTTACTTAGTTCGATCCATTAATAAAGAGAATGCTTTTTTTAGTGCACTCTTCTTTCCCTTTTTATTTACCATCGCTTTTCAGCAGGGGTTTTATAATTATGTTTTGGGCATTGCTTTATTGTTTTGGACCGTGGGCTATTATATAAGACTGCGCCAAAATATCTCAAACCCGATACAGCAATTTATACTTTGCGCCCTTTTATTAAGTGTAACGCTAGCGCATGGTATGGCATCGGTTTATACTATGATGCTACTCGGTGGCTTGTGGTTTTTTGCAAATATAAAAGAGTTTAGTCCTGCACGATTTCAAAATTTATTATTCAGTTTTACTAGGCTGCTTATTGTATTCATACCTAGTATCATCTTAGTTGCTTTGTTTATGCTTAAACGAGGGCTTACCTCTACGCCGCATGCTAAAACTTATGTTCAAAAATTTTTAGACTTCTTGGCAATGAGCACTTCGCAAAGTACGCGTGATATTGAAATTTTACCTGCGGTATTTTGTTTGTGGCTTATAGTAGCTTATTTGATCATGTTCATTTTTCAAAAGAAAAAAAGAAGTCGTTTTGAAAGAGATAATAGTGTAAACAAACAGCCCTATTTACAATACGTCTTTTTAATTTTTATAGGCTTTACATTTATATCCTACCTAACCGCACCGGGTACTATAAGCGCTACAGGATCAATTGAAATTAGAATTGCTTTTTTACCACCTTTATTCCTGCTCCTGTTTTTAGCAAGCAAGCAATGGAATTATTTTTCAAAAACATTTTTTCTGTTAGCAAGCATTGTACTGTCTGTCTTCTTTTTAGTTATTCGTTTTCCAAGTGTAATGCAGGCCAATACCGTAGCCAAAGAAATTATGACAGGTGCTAATTATATAAAAGATGAAAGTGTAGTGCTCAATCTTCATTACGACGATTGGCAGATTACTGAAAAAGGCGATTCAATTTTTCAACGAGATAATTC
>CALJNC010000049.1 GCA_937981995.1 uncultured Chitinophagaceae bacterium | reverse complement strand
GAAGTGAGTGAATAACTCACTTAAAGATAATCTAAAGCCGTCCGATAAATGGGCGGCTTTTTTTGTGCTAAAAGTTTAACTTTGATTATTCGTGCTCCGTTCAAAATCATATATTGTATTCGCTATATTCTTGATTATTCAAATTTCATGTAAGAAAGAATATGATCATACCACAAAGAGAGGTCTTTATTTGTTGAGTATTCAGGAGGTTTATGTCAATCAAAATGCGAATGACACCACGATTAGAACTGAAGAGTATTTAATTGACTTTAGATCTTCTAACAATATGTATATAACCATTGTAGATGATACAGTTGGATTTGATGATGAGGTAAATTTTCAATACCAAGAAATTAATGAGCTCTTTGGGAGTAAACCTGGTATGACGTTTCCCGCTAATCCAATATTTTGTCAGAACGCATCTTATCTCACCTTAAAAATAAATGAGGATCAATCAGAAATATGGGAAGGGTCATCGAATTCATTATTTTCAAGTTCAAAAACGTATTATACTGGAAGTTTGAAAAAGAAATAATTAAAACTCCTTACCAATCATACTCCTTTTCAACCAACTTCTTTACTTTTTTTACAAACTCATAAGTAGCAGGGCAAAACTTTAAGTTCTGCATATAGGTTTCATTTTGATCTTCAAAAGTCTTCTTTTGAAAATGAGGGAACTCTGCGCAGTCGGCTGGGCGTACTTCATAAATGCTACACTTATTATCCTCCAAATTTAAAAACTGACAAGGTCTTGACTTATTTATTAAATCTCCTTGTGTACCGTCCGGTTCAGGTTCTTCACGCTCAATCCACTTCTTTTTAAATGCGGCTTCCGTCATTTTTAAATGCTTGGATATTCTTTTAATATCTGCATCAATAAAAGTAGGTGTCATTTTTTTGCAGCAGTTGCCACAATCTAAGCAATCTACTTTTGCCCAAGCTTTCTTTTCCGCTTCGGCTGCAAATTTTGCTATTTCAGGTACGTACTTATCATCAAATTTTTTGAGAAACTTTTTATACGTCTTCTTATTCTTCTTAAAATTCTTCTTGTGCTTATCTAATAACATTAGGGTATAATTTCAAATCCAAACTGGTCACGCAAGGTAAGTAAGTGTTTGTTCTTTTCTGCCAACTCCTCAAATATTTCTCGCTTACTTTGCAATTTCTCTCCTGTTTCTTCCTCAGGCATTTTTTCTAAGTATAAAAAGAAGTCTTCATTATTATAATGCTCAGCAAGTTTAGCTTTCATCTTCATTTTTACCTCCTCCATAAGTACATAGGAAAGCATAGGCGTATGAATTGTTAGCTTTTTATCTTCATAAACATGAAAACTTTTTTGAATAGAACTTTTGTAAAACGTCTTAACTGCACTAAGTTCATCATACAATATTTGCAAGGGCTCTTGTAAATTTTCTTGGGTAATTTCTATTACCTCCTTATTCTTTATCTCTTCTTGATACTTCTCTCGTATCTTATCTTTTACATTGCGCAAGCTAGAAAGTCCTGCCGACTTTGTTGCCACTTTCGGCTTGGCAGTTGTTTCCTTTTTGGGTTCTGGCGCATCTTCAGTTACTTCTTGTTTTGGCGTTTCAGGTGGCGCATACGTTGGCTCTACATTCTCTTCTACTTCTAGTGTAGCCTCTTGCGTTGTGCTTGTGACTGCCTTAGGTGGCAAAAAAGTATGGACTAATCTACGCTCTTGGCTAACTCGTTTTTTTTTTACTAAGTCGTTTCCTTCTTGTAAAATTTGTACCGCATCTTGTAAGTGATTAAGCTTAATAATAGCCAACTCTAATTGTAAGCGCTTGTTGCGTGCTATGCGCAATTGTTCTTCGGCATGCGCGCAAATGGTCAATCCATTTACAATAAACGAGTGTGACAATAAATTAGATTGCGTATAAAACTTCTTTTTAATAGCCGGTGTTACATCTAACAATTTTGCCATGGCTTCATCGCCACACACTAATAAATTTCGGTAATGTTCGGCTAAGCCTCCTACTATGGTTTGCGGTTCAAAACCTTTTTGCAATACTTCCTCACATAGCAACATAGACTTTGTAATATCTTGCATTGCAATGGCATCAATTAATTTAAAATAAAAATCATAGTCCAGCATATTTAAATGCTCCAATGCAGACTCATAATTTAAATTTTGATTGCTAAAGCTTGCTACTTTATCCATAATAGATAAAGCATCGCGCATACAGCCCTCACTTTTTTGAGCAATTAGTTGCAAGGCATCAGTATCATATTTAATTTTTTCTTGCTCACATATTTCAGATAAGTGTGCAATGATTTTTTCAGAACTAATTCTTTTAAAATCAAAAATCTGACAACGAGAAAGTATCGTTGGAAGAATCTTGTGTTTCTCAGTAGTGGCTAAAATGAAAATAGCATAATGCGGCGGCTCCTCTAACGTTTTAAGAAACGCATTAAAGGCCGCGCCGGATAACATGTGTACCTCATCAATGATATACACTTTATACTTTCCACCTTGTGGTGCAAAACGTACTTGCTCCGTAAGCTCACGCACATCGTCTACACTATTATTACTAGCAGCATCGAGCTCATATATTGCAAAAGATGTGTTTTCATTAAAAGAAGTACAGCTTGAACATTTGCCACAAGCTTCCATATCATCACCCCGATCTGTACAGTTTAATGCTTTGGCTAAAATCCTTGCACAGCTTGTTTTACCAATCCCTCGCGGACCACAAAAAAGGTATGAATGTGCTACATGATCGCTCTTCATGGCGTTCTTCAAGGTCGTAGTAATATGCTCCTGACCCACCACAGTATCAAATTTCTGTGGACGGTACTTACGAGCTGAAACTATATATTGACCTGCCATTTTAGTAAATCCAAATATAGGAGTTTGAATTTTGAATGCTTAATTTTTAATGTTGAATTTCAGCGATGTTGAAATGTTTTGAGGCAGTCTGACATACCTTTGTATTTGAAATGTCAGTTACCAAAAGCAT
>CALJNC010000048.1 GCA_937981995.1 uncultured Chitinophagaceae bacterium | reverse complement strand
TCTTACTTACAATACATTCTCTATTCTAAAAGCAAGTTCGCTAGATGAAAAAAACTCGTCATGCAAATGCGTGACGAGCTTTGAATATAATTTAAAGAGGAATTATCTCTTAAGATTAGGGAAAGGAGGAGGTGTGTTGTTTGGACCCGTTTCACCGTTTCCAGCTGCACGATAATCAACTGCATTAGCGTTACCACCTAAACCGTATTGGAAGATAAATCGACCACGATCAATACCGTTACGATCAACCATATAGTTTATTACTGCATTTACACGATCCCAAGAACGCTGTTGTGCTACTTTAGAACTACTACCGTTACCCATAACAACTACGCTACAGTTAGGAGTGCTTCTCATAGAGTTAGCTAAGCTGTTCAATTGATTTTTAGCAGAAGAGCTCAAAGAACGAGATCCACCAGAGAACATTACAGAACCGCTACCGATTGATTCACAACCAACAACTT
Organism: uncultured Chitinophagaceae bacterium; assembly: GCA_937981995.1. GTDB lineage: Bacteria > Bacteroidota > Bacteroidia > Chitinophagales > Chitinophagaceae > JAGNRR01. The sequence goes on along the minus strand of CALJNC010000048.1, from coordinate 73,464 downwards.
TAGTAGTACCACATCCATCAGGACAAGGACATTTACCAATACCATCTGCATCAGAAGGCTGACATTCAGTTGGAGTAATTAATTGCTTGTCTTTGTAATCAGCTACACCATCACCATCCGTATCAAGAGGACAACCATGAGTGTCAACAGCTACACCGCCTGGAGTATCTCCACAACGATCATAACAATCAGATACACCGTCGCCATCTTTATCAGGGTCACATTTACCAGTATTATCTGTTTTGGCAGCTAAACCGTTATACATGAATTCATTAGGGTTAACCCACCAAAGTGGAGCAACTGCATTGTTACCAAGATTAACACCCAATCCTAAAGAAAGGTAGTTTATGTTATCAAAGTCACGAGTCAATGCGTCGTGATCTTGATTTTGCCATCTTTGACCATCAACTAAATCGTCCATAGTAAAGATTACTTTATCCTCAAGGTTTAAAGAAACTCTCTTACCCAATCTCCAAGCAAGTCCAAGACCAGCATTCACAGTTGGACGAAAAGTATAATCATTATACCAACCTCTATTAGTATGTCGTTCAGCAGGCGATTCGAATTCTCCGTCGAAAGCAGCTTTTAAGGCATTATTAATATCTTTTCTTTTTTCAAAGATATGACCATTGTTTGGTGAAGGGTTATTTCTAACAATATCAGCAAAATCAGCCGCATAAGAAGCATTACCATTTAATGCATCAACATTTGCTTGATACAACAAACCTCCAATTCCACCTAAAGCGTACATTGACATTTTGTTATTTCCTTTGTGATATCTAATATTATTCAAAGCTGCAATTGCATCTAAACTCAACTGACGAACTTTTGTGTGGTAATTATAAAATGCATTCCTATAACCATTTATCTTCCAAGGATTACCATTAGCTCCAGTATTAGCTGAAAGGTGGCCATTAGCCATTTGATAATTGTAACCACTAGCCGAACCATGCAAGTATTGTAAACGAGTAGAAATTACATATCCCCAAGCTTTGCGCACATTAACAGCAAAACCTAAAGTTTTCATTGCATCCATTGGCTGGTTAAACAAATTACGAGAACGAACATCTCCTGACACATTAACTGCACCAAAAGAAAGACCTACTTCCCACTGATTTCTTGGTTTAGAAGGGTACAAATAACGATTATTCATAAAATCGCTTTGTTGATCCATTCTTTTTTCTGGAATAAGACTACTATCCGTGTAGTCATAGCTCGTAAGGTTGTATACACCTGAGCTTTGAGCATTTACCTGTGTAAAACTGAACAGTGTAAAAATGCTTGCTAAAACTAATAAGTATTTTTTGCTAGCCATAAATTAAATTTTATAGTATTTTCAGTGGGCAAAAGTATCTAAGTCCTTTTAATAATCAAAATATAATCGTTCTTTTTTAACTGATTACAAATTGGATAACAACTCCCCCTAAACCCACTGCTCACTGATTTACAGAGGAATAATAAATGGAAAGTTCTAAAATAAGTAAAAAAAAGAAAAGAAAATGGATAATATTATGGTCAACAGACCAATAAAATTGATTTAAAAAGATTCTTTGCACGCTACCCCAATTTATTGAATTGGAAGTATACATAAATAGTAGTTGAAGCATACGCAATCGTTGAAACAGCCGCCGCGCCAATTACACTATACGTAGGTATCACCAAAAAACCACCTACTAAAGCAATTCCAAACCCAATCAAAGAAGCTTTTAAGTTAATGTCAATCCGATTTACTCCAGCAACATAGGCGCAAAGCAGTATAGAAGGCGAAAAAATCACAATGCCAGGAAGTAAATAAGGGAAGATCTCTATTACATATTGATACTTGATCCCAAAAAAGACTGTAATAAAATTGTACGCAAGTACGTATCCAATGATTGCACAAACTATTGCAAATAAAAAAATCTTCTTAGCCCAGCCAACTATCTGTTTCTTTTGTTCTCCACTGGTACGTTCAGAAATTTGAGTAAATATAATAGAGTGAAAGGCAGAAGGCACTAACCATATAAGCTGCCCTAAAGAGACTGCCACAGCATAGATTCCCAATTTAGCTTGTTTATCTTCAAAGGCGTTGATAAACCAGATATCCATCTTATAACTTAGAAACTGAACAAAATTTGTTGCATACGCTAGTAAGGCAAAGCTCAATAAAAGACTAAAGAGTTTTTTATCTAACCATTTAAAGGATAATGAATAACCATTCTGTTTAAGTACGCTATAAACATTTACCCAGGCCTGCCCCAGTAGAACCAACAAATTGAAAATAATAAAGTAATGAAAGTATTCAAACTGCGTAGCTGCAATAAAATAATAAAGCACACTATATATGAGTAATAATACAAACGCTGAAAAGCCGCTAATTCGAGCAGTAAGAGCAAATTGCTTCTCGGCTAATAAAACGGCACTAAACAATTGATTCAATATGAATAGCATAAAATGAAAAAAGAGTCCTAGCAGGACATATTGAACATTACCAAACTTCGGCAAAAAGATTTCACCTATATCAAGTGAATTAATAATAAGTACAATGAAGCCAAACAATAGACTAACCCCCAAAACAAATAAGAAAAGCTGACTCAATAAGGTTTTTTTATTGAGTTTGCCAGCTGCTATATAATGAGTAATGGCAGGTTGCAACCCAAATCCTAACGCAATGGTTCCAAAGGCAAATGCATTTACATAGATAGTCCATTCACCCTGCACCTCAGGCCCCAACATGCGAGCTATAAGTATAATTGACAATGCACTACAAACAGCTGATACTATTTGGGCTAGAGATAAAGCAGCTATGTTTTTAAGTAAACTGATAAAGTATATTATTTAAATAAAATAGGAGCACGATTAAACGCGCTCCCAAATATATTAAGAGTTTCAGTCTTTTACTTAAAAGACTACCAAATTACCGCTCGTTCACTCTCAGGGCGAAACATTTTATTGGACTTGGTTACATCAAACGCCTTATAAAAAGGTCCAAAATTTGATAAAGGACCATTGCACCTAAAAATTCCTGGAGAATGCGGATCCGTTACAAGCCTTTTAGCCGCGGCTGCGTCTACAATATTGGCACGCCATACTTGTGCCCAACTTAAGAAAAATCGTTGGTCCGGTGTAAATCCATCAATTAAGGCCGAGCTACTACCCTGCTTTGTTTTTTTAAAGGCTTCATATGCAATAGTTACCCCTCCTAAATCTGCTATATTTTCACCTAAAGTCAGTTGTCCATTTACTGCCTTATTATCTAATATTCTGTAATTATTGAATTGATCAACCACCATTTTAGTTTTAACTTCAAACTTCTTTTTATCCTCAGCCGTCCACCAATTTTTCAGATTGCCGTCAGCAGCATATTGGCTCCCTTGGTCATCAAAGCCATGCGTCATTTCATGACCTATCACGGCTCCAATGGCACCATATATAACGGCATCATCAGCGTTTAAAGTAAAAAAAGGATACTGCAATATTCCGGCAGGAAAAACAATCTCATTGAAAGAAGGATTATAATAAGCATTCACCGTTTGTGGTGTCATGTGCCATTCTGATTTATCTACTGACTTTCCTAACTTGGAAATCATATAATTAAAATCAAATAAATCCGACGCTTCGATATTGGCAAAAAAGACATCCCGAGTAACTTCCAATCCATCATAGGAACGCCATTTATCCGGGTAACCTATTTTCTTTACAAATGTATTTAGCTTAGCTTGTGCTTTTTCTTTGGTAGTAGCGCTCATCCAATCTAATTGTTGAATACGCTCTCCAAAAGTCACTTGTAAATTGTCCACCAGCTCCCCCATTCTTTTTTTTGCTTCGGGAGTAAAATATTTTTTTACATAAAGCTTACCTAATTGATGACCTACTGTTCCGTTTATTACACCAAGTACTTTTTTCCATCTAGGCTTCTGCTCTTTTTGACCATTTAAAACTTTACCATAAAAGTCAAATTTTTCATCAACAAATTTCTTGCTTAAAAAAGACCCTGACCTTCTTAGCGTATGCCAGGTAAAGTAAATTTTCCAGTCTTTTAAACTAACCGTCTCCAACATCTTATCCATTTCTTTTATAAAATCAGGTTGGCTTACAAGCACACTGTCTGAGTTAGTAGCTCCAATTTTTTCAAGAAAATAGCCTAATTTAAAGTTTGATAATTCGTTGTCAAAATCAGCAACTTTAAACTTATTATACGTTTTGTATGGGTCACGCATCTCAGTACGGTCCATACTTGCATTGGCAAGCTTAGTTTCAATAGCAAGCACTGCGCTTGCATGTGATTGGGCGGCGGAGGCGGTTTCTCCGATAAGCTCGAACATTTTGGCAATATGCTCAACATATTTTTGCCTTATCATCTTTTCTCGCTTTTCTTCTTTTAAATAATATCCTCGATCGGGCAAGCCTAATCCTCCTTGTCTAAAATAAGCAATGTATTTAGATACATTTTTATCATCCGTACTTACGTAAAAACCCATTAAAGGATTTCCACCTTTTTTAGTACGATTTGCTAAATAAGCAGGAATGGATTTTGCACTTTGTAAATTTTTAATTTCGTCTAAGCTTTTTTGAATTGGCTTCATGCCAAGCGCTTCAATTTGAGCCGTATCCATACCGCTGTTAAATAAATCACCAACCATTTGACTTGGTGAGTTTTTTACGCCAGGATTTTCTGCCGCAGCCAATGTAATTTGCTTTAATACCTTTTTATTAAACTCACCCAGCATATCAAATGCACCCCACCTAGTTTGAGAAGCTGGCACAGGATTATTTTTGCGCCAAGCGCCACCTGCATAATCATAAAAATTGTCACCAGGATCTACGCTTAGATCCATATAACTTTTTTCAATAAATGAAATATCCTTAGGCATAGAGGATGAATCAGTTACTCGTTTTTTTCCATAACAAGACACTAAAATAAATATGAATAACAAGAGACCACCTGAATAATATAATCGCATTTTAAAATTTTAATGCGCCAAAGATAAAAAGAATTTTCGCTCATACATTTTTAATATAGAAAACAGCCTAGTTCGTGCTGCGTGCATAATTTTTTATTCAATTACCCCTATATCTTTATTTTAATATGTATCTTAGATATTGAATCAACGAATTCCACAAAAATGGCTTTAAAAAATACAATCATTATATTATTAATTGCGGTAAGTTTAGTTGCTTGTAATAAAGATGAAAAAAACAATGCTCCCGAAAGAGCTTTTGACGTTTATTCGCCTACAGCAAATGACGTTTTAGTGGGTGACGGTATTTTTACAGCTTATGAGCCACTTACCGTTTTAGGCTCCGCCAAGGTATATAGAAACTCATTTTATCATCTATTACGATTTGAAAATTTCTCGATTAACAATGGTCCTAACCTTAGGGTTTACCTATCTAAATCAAGCGAAAACATTGATGAAAGTATCAATATAGATGACCTAAAAGCGGTAACCGGTAGTTTTAATTACACTTTTAGTGTAAATACAGATATGCAAGCTTTTAAGCATGTAATCGTTTTGAGTGACGATAACAAGTCTATTTATTGCGTAGCTACGCTTTAGTACATCCTCAAGGCTGTGTACAAAAGCTGAAAAAGCGTTCCATAAAATATTCATAGGCTCTAAAAAATTGTTTAGGTTTGCTCTTCAATTCTTGGGGCTCAATCGGTTGACGAGCTTTTGTAAGAAAGATAACGATAAAGTATTTATTTAATATGGCTGATAGTTTCGGTAAAAAAGACAGAGAAAAGAAAAGACGTAAGAAACGCGAAGAGAAAGCAGAAAGAAAAGCTGCTCGTAGAGAAGAAGAGTCAGGAAGTGACATTATGTATGTGCACCCCGATGGATCATTCCACCCTACACCACCAGACCTTACTAATCAGGTTGAAATAGAAGCTGAAGATATTGTACTAGGTGCTCAAAATAATATTGAGGAAGACGAAAACCCAATAAGAAATGGTAAAGTAAGTTTCTTTAATCATGACAAAGGATTTGGTTTCATTGTAGATAGTGCTAATAATCAAAGTGTGTTTATACATATTGATAGCTGCATAGATGAAATAACGGAAAATAATAAAGTTGTATTTGAAACTAAAAAAGGACCTAAAGGTTTAATGGCATTCAATGTACAATTAAAAGAAAACTATGTGCCTCCTGTAAAAGAACTAACAGAAGAAGAGAAAAAAGCAGCTGAAGCAAAAGCCGCTGCAGAAGGTGAAAGCAAAGAACCCGAAGCGAAGGAAGGAACAGAAGAGGCAAAAGCAGAAACCAAAGATGCTCCCGAAGAAAAGAAAACAGAGGAGTAACTAAAACCAAGTATTTATAGAAAGAAGCTCCAGGGCTTCTTTTTTTTGCTTTGGACTACAAACTTAAATACATTGCTATCTTTGTTACTTAATAATTTGCTCGACCTACAATCGACTCTAAATAATTAATCCATGTCAGAACTAAGAAACCGACTCTCCAAAAAAGAGCTCAAGGAAAAAATACAAGAAGACGCAACCCCGCGTAACACCCTTTCGTTTTATAAATATTTTCCCATTGCGCAAACGCAAGAATTTAGGGATGCACTTTTTTTAAACTTTGACCAATTGGGAGTGTACGGTAGGGTTTATCTAGCAGCAGAAGGCATCAATGCCCAGATTAATGTACCAACCGAAAATCTAGAAAAGCTACGTGAATACATTTATTCAATACCAGAATTAAATAAACTAAGACTAAATATTGCCTTTGACGATAACAACAAAGCCTTTTATGTACTTAAAGTTAAGGTGCGTAAAAAAATTGTAGCCGATGGTATAGAAATAGAAGACTTTAACCCAAGTGATAAAGGAACCTACCTAAAAGCAAAACAGTTTAATGAATTAGCTAAGGATAACGAAACTGTAATTGTAGATATGCGTAATCATTATGAATATGAGGTGGGCCACTTTAAAAATGCAATTGAGGTACCTAGTGATACATTCCGCGACCAACTTCCTATGGCAGAGGAAATGCTACAGGATAAAAAAAATAAAAATATAATCATGTATTGCACAGGCGGCATACGATGCGAAAAAGCAAGTGCATATTTAAAATATAAAGGCTTTAAAAATGTATACCACGTTGAAGGCGGCATTATAAATTACGCCAATCAAGCAAAAGAACTGGGTTTAGAAAACTATTTTGTAGGTCGAAATTTTGTATTTGACGATCGTATGGCGGAGCGTATAAGCGATGATGTAATTGCAAGCTGTCATCAGTGCGGTGCGCCGCATGACTTACATACTAACTGTGCTAACTCAGGTTGCCACTTGCTTTTTTTACAATGCGACACTTGTAAGGAGAATATGCAAAACTGCTGCTCGCAGGAATGCATGGACATATTACAATTACCCGAGGATGAACAAAAGAAAATACGCCAAGGCAAAGATCGTGGCATTATGATTTTTAATAAATCAAAAGATGCATTAAAAGAGAAGTTTGAACAAGGCACTAAAAAGGATTTAAATAAATAACTAATCAAAAAAGGCTTAGCAATTATTAAAAAATTGTTTCTGAGCCCTTCATTTTAGTTTTAAAAGTTTTATTTATTTAAATTAGCAATCATTAAAATATAAACTAAATATGAAAGCATTACACGTACTACTACAATCTAACGCTGTTGGCGATGCAGCAAGCACAAGCATTGGAGGCTTAACTAAATTTATCAGCACAGTAACTACAACCGTGGGCGAATGGGCCCCTAAATTATTGGGCGCAATTGTTGGCCTTGTTGTTGGACTTTGGATCATCAACAAACTAATGAAAGTGATTAACAAAGGTTTTGAAAGAGCTAATACAGACGAAAGCCTTCGTCCTTTTTTAGTTACCATCATAAGCTTTGCACTTAAAGTATTATTATTTATAACGGTAGCTGGCATGGCAGGTATTGAAATGACAGCCTTTGCGGCAATCATTGCGGGTGTAGGCTTAGCAATTGGTGGAGCGTTTAATGGCTCATTAGGCCACTTAGCAGCTGGTGTTATGATACTAGTATTTAAACCATTTAAAGTGGGTGATTTAATTGAGTTACCTGATGGTACCTTAGGATTTGTAAAAGAAATATCAGTTTTTGTAACTTTCTTAGAAACATTCCAGAACAAAACTGAAATTGTACCTAATGGTGCGGTTATGGCCGGAAAAATAACGAACTTAAGTATGAAAGGAAACTTGCGTATTGATATGCCATTTGGTATTCGTTATGGTGCCGATATTGAAAAAGCTAAAAGCATAGTAATGAACGTACTTACTGCTGATGGCAATGTATTAAAAGATCCAGCTCCTCGTGTAGCCGTAAATAATCTTGGCGAAAATGGTGTTGAATTATTAGCACTGCCTTATTCAAGCATCGAAGGTTACTGGGATGTATACTGGGATACACGTCAAAAAATTGTAGAAGAGCTAGGTAAGGCTGGTTACGAAGCGCCATTACCTCAACGTATTGTTACAATGCAAAATGCCTAAGGCGTTTTAATAAGCATATAAATAAAAAAACCGCTTTCATAAATGAAAGCGGTTTTTTTGTAGCGTTTACTACATCAATTAGCAATAGCGAATATTCGCTATAGCAAGGAGCACCCAACGATGTTATCTTTGTTGTACCAAACAACAAACTCAATTTATTATTCAATCTTAACATATATATCTTTGTGCTGCTTGGTTTATAGATATGCTTAAAGAACTTATTTACAATTAACTATGAAAACCAAATTGATAATCATCTTGTTCCTCGCAATCATTGCTTCAATTTCTTCTCAGGCAAACCAAGATAGTTTGGCTAAATGGAGAAATATGATTGATACCACGACAAATGAAAACAATCCTATTATTGGGCGTTGCTATTATAAGATTGGTCAGTGGTATTCTCACAATGATTCTAAACTTGACAGCTCGGTTATTTATCTGCTGAAAGCAAAAAAAATATTTGAAACAGTTGGCCCAAGAAGAAGTGTAGGTACGTCATGTTATACTATCGGAATATCCTATGCGCATCAAGAGGATAGTAAAAATGCCATTAAATATTTAACCGAAGCAGAAAATATTTTTATCGAAGTAAAAGACACGGCCGTGCTTTTGCATGCCAGCTTAGCACGGGCTGACCAATTACCTGCTAGTCAAAAAATTAATCGTTTAAAAGGAATTGCTTTGTTGGCTAAAGCTCATGGCACTATAGGTGCAGAAATAAGTTGCTACGGAAATATTGCACAAGGTTTCATGACGTTAAAATCTTACGATAGTGCTATCTTTTATTTGAACAAGCAATTCGAACTGAATAATACGAATAAAGATCAACGATCAGATTATAAGCGAAAGACGCTAGAGCACAACTCTTTTACTTGCCATGTATTGGGCGATGCGTATAAAGGCAAGAAAGAATATAAAAAATCATACTACTATTACAACGAAGCATACAAATACGCTAAGGCGATTAGCGATAAATTTCATTCCGCATCATTAACAGCAGGCAGTATTATTTTACTGGCAGACGTATGGGAGAAAGCAAACCCTAACGAGTGTAAGGCGCAGATGGGTTCTATTGATAAATTTACTTTACTTACTGAGGCTGAGCAATTGGCCAATGAAACACAAGCATTTTCCTCAAAACAGGCTGTGATTAATGGATTCATAGCCTACTACAAATCTAAAAATAATAAAGATTCCGTTATTAGCTATCAACAAAAGTTGATGGCTTTAAAAGAGAGTCAATATGAAGATGAACAAATCAAAGCTGCCGCCAAATTTTCTGAAGAACTGAAAACGGCAGACAAAGAAAAAGAAATCATTCAACTCAATGCAGATAAAAAAATTGCTAGCGCTACAGCTAATAGAAACAAAATAATTTTCTTCCTAATTCTCTTGGGTTTACTATCATCAATTTACTTTATAGTAAAACGAATAAAATATAAAAACTTAAAAGAACAAGAAGATCGCGATAAAAAATTCAGAACCAAACTAAGTAGCGACCTACACGACGATGTAGGTACTATACTTACTAGTCTTTCCATGCAATCCGAACTCCTAGAAATGAAAACAACAGATGGTAACAAAGGAACAGTGGGAAGGATCGCCGACATGAGTAGAGACGCTACTCGTCGCATGCGTGACACTGTATGGGCTATTGACTCCCGCAAGGATAATGTCATGGACCTTGCCTATCGTATGATAGACTTTGCTAATGATATACTTGATTCAAAGGATGTAGAATTTCAATTAGAACATAATATTCAAAATAAAGATGATAAAATTTCTGCGGAGCTTCGTCAAAACATTTTCCTAATCTTTAAAGAAGCTATTACCAATGCTGCTAAATACGGTAGTGGTGATTTAGTAACAGCTTCTCTTAACAAAGAAAACGACAAGTTGAACTTATCTGTTTCTAATCAAACCGAATCGACTGTCAATTTAGAAGAAGTTAGTGGCCTTGGTATGAGTAATATCAAAAAGCGTGCAACTGACCTCAATGGAAGTTTCTCTTTTGAGCATAAGGACAACAGCTTTAAAATCCAACTTTCTTTCTCGCTCTAATCCTTTATTAGAAAGACTGCAAAGTCAAAAGCCAACATTCGCTATTGTATCCTAGAAGCGAGAGAATTACCTTTACCTACAATGAGTTCAAAAGTATCCTTTTCATTTTTGGTATTGGCAATTCTTTTCTTCTTGAGTAAAAGCTTATACGCACAAGAAAAGGATAGCATTACAATTTATAAAAACGAATTAAAAAATCAAAAAGATCCGTTAGAGCAAGCCAACCAACTATTCAAAATAGGTTCATATTATTTTTTCAAAACCGATGAATATGATTCGTCTAAAAAGTATTTAATCTTATCAAGCAAAATTTATAAGAAGCTAAATGAAGTCAAAAAAGAAGCAGATTCCTATGTTAAAATAGCTACCATTTACCGGAAACGACATGACAATTTCCATTTTATAGAATACAATAGTTTAGCAGAAAAAACGTATGTCAATCTGAAAGACACAATGGGGTTAATTAAAGCACTTACCCAAAGAACTTGGATGTTACCTGCTATTGAAGCCATTAAAACCAATCACAGAGTGATTGATCTGGCTGAAAAAATTGGTCGACCAAAACTAACTACCCACAATATTAATAACCTGGGCGATGCTTACTATAGGTTAGAAAAAAAGACAGTGCTAAATTATACTTTGTACAATGCATTAATCAGGCAAAAAAATTCAAGCAGTTTAGGCTTCAGGCAGTTGCTGAGTTCAATTTGGGCTCCTTGTATAAAGATCAGAAAAAATACATCCTGAGTGAACAACACCTGAAAATATCACTCTCACTATTCGAGAATAATGATGGTATATCTTCGGTAGGTTGGGTTATCCCAGAATTAGTGCATACCTACCTAGATTGGCAAAAAAAATGATCCAAGAACATTTGCTGGCAAAGTAAGCATCAATGAGATTCATCAAATGCTTAAACGGTCTAATGCCATTGCAGAAAAATCTGATGATTTAGATTTTAAAATAAATCTGAATAAAGCGTTTGTCAAGTTTTTTGACTCAAGAAACAATTACTCACAAGCGTATCAGCACCAAAAAGAATTAATGACGCTGACTAATAGAAAATATAGAAAAGAAAATACCAACGCTACACAACGTTATCTAGTTAGGATAAGTAATATCGAAAAAGAAAAAAAAATCATTCAACTAAATGCCGACAAAAAAATTGTGGCGGCTACAGCCAATAGAAATAAAATAATATTCTTTTTAATTTTAGCGGGTTTACTGTCCTCTATATACTTTATAATAAAACGTATAAAATACCGCAACATAAAAGAACAAGAAGAACGCGACAAAACCTTTAGAACCAAAATGAGTAGCGACCTACACGATGATGTAGGCACCTTGCTCACCAGCCTATCTATGCAATCCGAACTGTTGGAAATGAAAGCCAGCAAAGAGCTTAAAGGTTCCGTAGGCAAAATTGCCTCCATGAGCCGAGATGCTACCCGAAGAATGCGAGACACCGTTTGGGCAATTGACTCCCGCAAGGATAATGTAATGGATCTTGCGTACCGCATGATTGACTTTGCCGAAGATATGCTAGGCGCTAAGGATGTAGAGTTTCAACTAGAGCATAATATAGAAAGCAAAGATGAAAAAGTAGCTGCCGAACTGCGACAAACTATTTTCTTGATTTTTAAAGAAGCCATTACCAATGCCACAAAATATGGCACAGGCGAAGTCGTTATGGCTTCCTTACAAAAAGAAAAAGATGCACTCAAACTACAAATCCGAAACGATACGGCGCAACAAATAAATACAAGCGAAGCAAGCGGCTTGGGCTTGAGCAACATCAAAAAAAGAACAGACGATATAGGCGGCCAATTAAATTTGACGCAGAAAAACAAACAGTTTATCGTCAATCTTTCATTTCCATTATAAGGCCTAAACGGGCAAGATCGTTTCAGGACACCCTATAGCGAATATTCGCTATTGTGGGGGAAAATTACGCACGCCACCTTTGTGTTATAAATAAAACAAATCAATATGAAACTATTTAAAATCACAACACTCGCACTATTAATTATCATTACAATTACATCTTGTAAAAAAGATGCTTTTGAAACTGCGCCTGGCATATGGAATACCTCAGACGGCGGCACCTTGACTCTAAATTCGGATGGCACGGGTGCGAGCATGAATTCAGACTTCTTCGCTTTTGACTGTGGTGAGCTTAATGGCACTTTAATTGGCCCTATTCTAACATTCAATTGGGAAATAACGAATAACGGCACCAATGACAATATTAATCTAACCTTCTCAGATTCAACTTCATTTAGCTATCCCTGCGCAGGATCCATGGAGTTCCCTATTAAGTTCACAAGTAAAAATAAAGGGACTGTAGGAGCTAACACTTTAGGCTTAACGGAACAAATTGAGTTAACCAGACAGTAGTCAATTTTGCAATCGACCATCATTTACCGCATAGCGAATATTCGCTATTGTGAGAAGTAAATACGCACCGCACCTTTGTATTATAAATAAACACAAAACCACACCTTTAGCGTGGCAAGTAAAACCAAAAAAACAAATTAAAATTATGAAAAAACTAAAAATAACTATTCTGGGCCTGCTGCTTTGCAGCGGTAGCTTGTATGCCCAAAGCACCTTAAATGCTAGTGGCGGAGGTGGTACTATTGGAAGCAATTCCTTTGATTATTCCATAGGTGAGATGACCTTGGTATCTACCGAAACGAGCACTGCAATTGTGATCACACAAGGATTATTACAGCCTGAAGAAAAATTTGCAACGAGCACCGAAGATATAATTATCTCACAAGATCAATTAAGTATTTACCCTAATCCAACAGCTGCTATACTTAACCTTCAACCACAATTTACTACGGGAGGACAAATGCAACTTTTATTGATTGATGCTACCGGTAAAACATTAATTCGTAAAGAGTGTGTTTTGACTTCTGGTACAGAAAAACAGCAAATTGATATTAGCGGCTTTTCCGTTGGCAACTATCTACTAAACGTACATTTTACAAATAACAAAACAACTTCAAGAAACACTTATAAAATTCAAAAAAACAACTAACCAAATCAATTTAAAAACAAAAATCATGAAAAAACAAATTTTATTAGCAGCCGTAGCTTTCTTTTTAAGCATGAGTACTTTATTTGCACAAGCACCTGATTTATTTAACTACCAAGGGGTTGCACGTAATGCATCGGGGCAAGCCTTATCTGGACAAGCAATTAAATTACGCCTAGTAATGCGACAAGGAAGTTCAACCGGAAGTGTCCTATACACCGAAGATCATTCCGTAACCACTAATACGTATGGACTTTATAATGTAAAAGTAGGTGACGGAACGCCTATAAGTAATACCTTTTCTAATATTGATTGGAGCAATGGCGATAAATACCTACAAGTACGCATTGACCCAAACGGTGGTAGTACATTTACAGATGTAGGCCGAACTCAATTGCTTAGTGTTCCATTTGCCTTATATGCTAAAGAAGTAGCACCTAAGCAAGTTATTTCATTTAGGGCTGAAGGCTCTCCCAGTTCAGGTAGCGTAACATCCGGGACATCTCCAATATTCTCTAGTCAGGTTCATGATGATGGTAATAACTATAATCCAACTACTGGAGAGTTTACAGTTCCTGAAGACGGAGTGTATGTATTTAACGTATCTGTAGTTTTTGCGTCAATGTCTACTCCTGCACAAACTAGTGTAGGTTTCTTTATTAACACGAACACAGAAATGAATTGGTCTACACCATCATCTAGCACAGCTTGGTCAGGCAAATGTGCAATGACAATCAAATTGTCTCAAGGTGATGTTGTAAAACCTAGAATTTATACTGCGGGTACATTAAATTTTGGCAGCAACGGTGGTTACAATCATTTTACTGGTTATAAAATTAACTAGGTAGTCCTTTTCATTAAAAGCAAAGGCGTCCTTAATTAAGGACGCTTTTTTATATTAATCTATTTTTCATAGCTTTAGCTACAGCTTCCGTAGCAGAGCTCACATGCAGCTTATCGTAAATTTTACGAATATGTGCATTTACAGTATGATAAGAAATAGCGCATGCACTCGCAATCATTTTATAACTCATTCCATTTACTAAAAAACTAAGTATCTCTTTTTCACGTTTAGATAAATCAATAGTCTCCTCTTTGGGCTTTATTACATTAAACTGGTTCAAAACTTTCCGCGCCACTGAACCTGTCATGGGAGCTCCACCGTCTACCACATCACGTATCGCATCAATAATTTTTTTCGGTTTACTTTCTTTCAGTAAGAAGCCATTTGCACCACTTTGTATACTTTCAAAAATCCGATCCTCGTCATCAAAAACTGTAAGCATTAAGACTAAAGCTTCGGAGTCCGTTTTTCGAATTTCTTTGAGCGCTTCTATGCCATTCATTTTGGGCATATCAATATCCATGATCACCACGTCAGGATTGATTTCCTTAATCTGCGTAGCTACTTCACTAGGGTTTTCATAATGACCAATTACCTTTAGGTCTTTCTCCATATCAAAAAAGGCAGAAAGACTTTGAGCATAGTCAATATTGTCTTCGTATATTAATATTGTTGTCACGGTTGTTTGGTTTAGTTTGTCACGCCAAGCGTGGAATATGGACTATAAAATTAATACAAATAATTAAAATGCTCTATTCACACCAATTACCCAACGGAAATCAAGATACTCTTGTCCGAAAGGAGGAGCACTTAAGAAGAAAGGTACATCAAATCGAACCGTTAAAGGTTTTACCTTTTGAAAAACACCCCATTTTTTAATAGTAGCTGCAAGACCAATTCCAGCATCCATTCTAAACTTACTCCATTGTGTGGTAGGATTATTTTCAGTAATATCCAATGGATTGTATTCACCTCTAGTCATAAGACCGCCATCGGCAAACAAGTAAGGATCAAAATGTAACCAATTTCCAAATTTCTTTGGTCTTACTTTTTTAAAGAAACGATCAAACTCAACTTCAATACTTGCACTTGCACCACTCAAGCCTTTGTAGTTTATAAAAATCTCGCCATTGTCATTATCATCTACTGCATAGTAACCATTGTAACCTCGTAAGTTTAAACCTCCACCGGCATGCATATTGGCAAATCCTGTTGTAGAAAAACCACCTAAATCGCTTGGCACAATCCCATGTGTACGGGTGTACTTGTTTTCCATTAATTCTTCAGGGTTAGCTCCCTGCAAGTATAAGGCACTTTCAGTTGGTGCTAAGGCGCCCATTCCAAAGCGTGCAAATAATCTTGTTTTAATATCAAATTTTTTCCAGAATGTATTGTGCTTTAATTCACCTTCAAGGTAGGTATAATTATAATTATCAATTTTAGATCGAGTAGGAATAGGTAATCTTACGCTTGTTCTAAATGTACCTACTGATTTTACTCTGCGATAGTTCTTAAACCAATCTGCTTGTACATAAGTATTTGTTCTTCCATTGCCATTATCACTTACATCACTACTCCACTCATTAGGAAAAAATAAATAATCTCTATTAAAATTACCGAAGCGGTATAAAGAGTTCAAACCTAAACGAATAGTGTTTTTCTTATTAGGTTTATAGGCTCCAAAAATGTAATGCTTAGCAAATCCTTCCATCATTCTACTTCCAAGACCCCATTCCACATTATTGTTCGTAGCACGTATCGGAGTTGAATAATTTACTGTATAGTCAAACATTCTGTGTTTACTATAAAAACCATCACCACTATTTACTAAATAATCATCGCCTTGTAGCACATGTGTATTATACCATACAGACGCATTAAATTTTTTGGAAAAATTTAAATAACTTCCTTCAACATGCAATCCTGCCTTAATTCCATCAACGGGGTTCCACCAAAAGTCGGGGCGCCATGTAGCCACATATTGTTTTCTATTTGGAAATTGATAAAGCCCTCTATCTAATTCTAGATTTACTCCTTTGTTTAATAATTTACCCGGCATTTTGCTATTATCCATTGGGTTCATATCTGGTAATCGATGTGTAGGGTCAATCTCTACTGATTTTATGCCGCCTGGCACTTTTGCCTTGAAAGAATACTCTTTATTGATTACATCCCACCCATACCACTTAGGTAAAATTTTAGCATCTGTTTTTTTAGCGTAGGGTTGATTAGGAATATAAAAATCTAATACCTCTCCTCTATTAGATACTACTCGTACATCAATTGGCATTTGCATCTCTCCTTTTCGCGCTAGCGTAATCTCATACTTATCAGTAACTTTTGTTTCTTTAATTTTTTCTACACTATAGTCCAAGTCTTTTGTTGTTTCTAAAAATTGATCAAAAAACCAATCTAAATCTTGGTGTGTATAGTTTACAATTGACTTTCTAAAATCATCAAAGTAGGGATGTGCAAACTTCCATTGCGCAACATAATTTTTCATTGCTTTTTGAAATAAGTCATCTCCTAAAACATATTGTAAATTATAAAGCATAGCAGCCGTTTTGTAATAAACTAAACTATATCCACCACCATGGCCAATCGCAGAGTGAAAATCATTTGAGTGTGTATTCAATGCATGATCGCTACCACGAAGCATATCATTTACATATCTATAAAAAACAGAACGCTCTCTTGCTTCTACTGGCTTTTTATGCTTTTGAAGATACTTACTTTTGGGTGGTGTATTTACCATCGTTTTTCCATCAATTTTTTCCAAGCCCCATGAGGTTAAAAATTGAGTAAAGCCTTCATCTAGTGCAGCTCTATAGGTTTCATTATTACCGATCATTCCATAAAACCAATTATGCGCAATTTCATGTACCAGTAGTCCGCGATTATCTGGATCTTTACCTCCATCAAGTGTTAGCATAGGATACTCCATACCATCGCGCGCATCAGCAGCAACAATTTTTGGATACTCATACATGCCAAAATCTTCACTAAATGTTTTGATAATCTTAGTCATGTAATCAGGTGTTTTTTGCCAACCACTACAATGGCTTTCATCTACAATTGCTACGCATTGAACTCCATTCCAAGTAGCCTCTCCTAAACGATAGGCAGGGTCAGCCGTAAAGGCAAAATCATGCACATTAACGCCAGTATACTTCCACGTTTTTCTTTTACCCGCTTCATACGGAGTGATTATTGAAGGTTTCTCACCCCACTTTTTATCTTTAAAATTTTTAATATCTAAGCGCTCACGCAAGTCTCCAGGAAATACCTCCTGCGGATTCATAAGCTTACCCGTTGCCTCTACTACATAGTTATCAGCAAATGTTAGCTCCACATCAAAACGACCATAATCACCATATAGTTCTTTGTTTAAATGTTGATCTAAATCCCAACCTTTCTTGCTATCATATACACTTATACGCGGGTACCAATGCACTCCATTAAAATGGTTAAACCCCCAATTTTTATAAACCGCCATTCTTCTTCTAAACCCTTCACTTTCAAAAAAGGTTAGAAAATTCATGCTAATATTAATTGAGGCTCCTGTAACCAAAGGACTATTTAGATAAACTTTTAATATTGTATTATCCAGTTCGGTTTTCACCTTCTTGCCATTTACTCTAAGATTTTCTATTACCGTACCTAAACCCGCTCGTTGATATTTACCTAACCTTGTAACGGGCTGACCACTCCCCTCATGTAGCTGAGCGAGATAACTACCTTTGGTAAATGCATTTTGATATAAATGAAAATAAACTACTTGCAATGTATGCGGTGAGTTATTATGATATGTTAGTTCCTCACTTGCAGTTATTATATTAGAATTCTCATTAATATCCGCTTTAATTTTATAATGCACATCTTGCTGCCAATAGCCAGGATAAGGTTTACGACTTTGCCAATAATGCGGATTGGCTTTGGAACGAAACGGAATATCCTGACCCTCCACTTGAAAAATAGAGAACAGTACAACGATTAGAAACAACAATTTTTTCATGGGCCAAAAATAAGGGTTCAGTGCCTAAGCTGCCTTTGTAAAGTAGAAAAAAATGTATTCGCACCAAAAAATAAAATCACTATTTCTAGTGATTAAAAGCCCCAAGCAGGTTTCTACGTTTGTAATCTCAAAACAAATAATATGAAAACAAGAAAACTAATTAAAACGCTCAAACTGGTAGTTATACTACTTACCAGTACTATAATGATGCAAGCGCAGAAAGGCGTAATGCAATTCCCAGAAGACGATGAACCGCCAATTGGTGTTACTAATTGGGGTTTGCCCGAAATGACTAAAGCCGCTTGTGCAGCAGGAGAAATTTTTGTAGAGGACGATGCCTATTGGGACCTCGGATATAGTGGCGACTGGATTTGTAAAATTCTTCCTTGTCCTCCAGAAGATGAAGAACCCAAACCAGATCCTAATCCACCTACAGCTGATACCTCAGGAACCGGCGGTGGTAATGGTGGTGGAAACAGCGGTGGCGGCACCCCGCCATCAGATGATAAAGATGATGACGAAAAAGACAAAGATGAAAAAAGTACTTCAACGGGTATTATAAATAAATATATCAAATCCGGTAAAGTTGCATCTGCAATAGCTTTTAAAATAAAGCCCAGTGAAAAAGAAACAGTAAAAGCTTACATGAAGTCACGTGCCAGTATGACAAACTGGAAACAAGAAGGCTTTTTTTATACTCATTACAAAAAGTCTAAAGTAAACGGTAAAAATAAATTTTACTTTTATGTAGCTGATGGCAGACCCAATAAAAGAAAACCTGCACCTACCTTACAATACCGAGTAGAAATGCATCAGGGTACCATATACTTTGTGCCAACCTTTGTGAAGAACAACAATTTAAATTTGAAAAAAAAGAACCAAAACCGAAACAATTCCGGACAAAGAAAAAAGGGAAAGAAACAGAACAATAAAAGAAGATAAAAAAGTCTAAAAAAAAGCCGCTAAGTTGTTTAGCGGCTTTCTTATTAAAATCACTATATCTAGTGATAAAAGCACCATTTTTTCATTTCACCTTTGTTCTAAGAAAACAAACCATATGAAAACGATAAATTATTTAATACTAGGTGCATTGCTCATATTCACATCATGTAACAGTAACAACCCAAGCGCTCCAAAAGAAACTACAAAGAAAAAAGAAAAAACACAATCTGTAAAAGAAGCTTTTGAAACAGTGCATAAGGCAACAGGTTCTAGCATACAAGACAAACTTCAACAAAAAATAAAAACCGTAAAGGATGGTGATAGCCGAAAAGCAATCATTGTCAAGTTTGAGGGCGAAGGCTTAAAAAATCAAAGCTCGCTAAGCAGTGATAACGAAGTAGAAATACGAACAAAAGGAAACAAAAATCAAATAACCTTAGTGACCAAATCAAATTTTAATGAGCGCAAAACACGCTTTGTTTTAGAATTTGACAAAGGCAACGACACTGGAACTTTTGAAGTAAAAGGCATGAGTATGTATATAGAAACCTACAAAAAAGACGGCGCTACTTATGAAAATACCTCAGCAGAGTCTTGGGTGAAAGGCACCGTAGAACTATCTGAAAATAATGATAACAAGCTAAAAGGCACTGCATCTTTAAATATACCCAAATTAAATTTCAATAAGAATGGTGCCAACGAATCTACGAGCAAAGACGTAAAAGTTGAACTTGGCTTTTATAACGCGAATCTTTAAACCATAAATAATAAAAATCATGAAACAAAAACTAATTACACTCTGCGCTATTATTCTGGCAGGCCTATCTTCTTGCGGCGGTACTACAGAAATAGATACTATGCAAGAAGTAGATAACTGCCTTGCAAAAGCAGCCAGCGCCAGACAACAAACTTTTGCAGCCGCAAGCTTACAAAGCGAAACGCTCAACTGGAATGTAGCGATATGCGAAAAAGAAAGAATCTGGATGGCGATATATCAATACGAAGATAAAAATCGAAGTTCCGTCCTGCTCAGAACAAAGGATGTTAAAGAACAAGAAGAAACCTTTTTTCATTTCTACATAGATGATCATAAGCTAGCACCGGGCACCTATCCATTTAGCAACGAAGCTTACACCCGCATTGAATGGGATGTACATGGTGACGACCTAGCGAAGACAAAATATAGTGGCAAAGAGATTACGGACGGCAAGTTAGTCATTACAGAACGAGATAAAAACACGATGAAAGGACAAATCTCCTGCACCATTCCAGATCTAAGCCTTAAAGGTGCTCAAGAAGCTACGCACAAAAATGTAGCATGTGACATCAGCTTTTACTATAAAAAAGCTTTCAAATTCAAACATTAATAAATCACTATTTATAGTGAAACACAGCAAGTACCCTAAACCTAATTTTGTGGTATAATAAAACAATACAATATGAAAAACCTAATCACAATCCTAACGATCACACTTAGCCTATTCGCATTTAGCGCAACGGCTCAAACACAAAAAGTGCGCTTACATCATGTAGACCCTAACTTCTCCAAAGCCAAGCTCAAAAAGCTATTCCTAAACAATGGAATCAGCCAACAAGAGTTCAACCAAATTGGAGGAATGCATGCTGTAATTGATGCTCTAAAAAAAGTAAATGGTAAGTGGCAATTCACAACCACTAAGCAACAACAAGCTAAGCTTTCCCAATTCTCAAATGGAACAATTCAATTCAACAGTGCTGATATGGGATCAGATGAATTTAGTAGCGCCGATATGGGTAGCGATGAATTTGTAGATATAGTAATGGGTGGAACGGAAATATAAAAAAACAAATCATGAATCTAATAATAACAATATTCTTTTGCCTAAGCATTTTAAGCTTTAATACTAACGCACAAACACTTAGCTGGCAACATAAAGTAGAATTGGTTGGCGCACCAAATGAACTGACAAGAGAAGTGCTAAAAGAGCTCTTTGCTGCTAATGGTTTTGTATATGCAGATTATTCCAGTGCTGGTGCAATGCAAATAGAAAACACACTCACCAAGGAAGGTGGGAAATGGTTTGGCATAGGCAACAAACACCGTTGGGATATTTATATAGAGCTTGGCAGAGGAAACATTTCCATTGATATGGAAAACAATAAATTAATCTTTAAAAACCCAGTACCAGCAGATCGTCTAAAAATAGCACTTGCCAAAACGGCCAAACGCTTACATAAAACAAAAGCTGTAAAAGAAGCCAACGTGCCAATTAAGTATACCTCGGCCGAGCAAGGTGTAGTAGATAAACTTAGGTATTTTGAGAGACTCGTGCTTCTAAAAAATATTACTGGTGACTTTGATAAAAATAAACTCATGACACTTTTTACAAATAACGGAATACCTAAAACAAGCTTTGCGGGCTATCCTAACCTATGGCTTACCCTAAGAAGTGTTCAACAAATTGATGCAAATTGGTACGTAGTAGTTCACGAAGATCCAATTGGTGCTCTTGACAAATATGACAATTCTATAAGCATTAAAAATGGTAAAATGATTTTTACTAATATGCCTTAAAATATTTTATGTAAATTGTGATGAATAGAAACCAATTGAAAAAAACAAGCTTCCTTTTCTTTCTCTTTGTACTTTGCACGTTTGGCGCGAACGCGCAATCTAAACTAGACTCCTTAAAGGGTAAGGTCAACAATGCTACAAGTGATAGTTCAAAAGCATACGCTATTCTAGATTACGCGACCGAACTTTTCTTTACAAAAATTGATAAATTTGAGGAAGTACTCGAACTCACTGAGCAAGCAAATGTTTTATCCAAAAAAGCTAATTACAAAAAAGGATTAATACAGGTTCAAAATTTAAATGCATTAATATATCAGCAAACGAATGAATTAGACAAGGCTGTCATCAGTTTTGAAAACGGCATTGCCTTGGCTAAAAAATTTAATAGAAAAAAACAAGCCTATCAACTACAAGATAATAAGGCCGATGTGTTACTGTATCAAGGCAAAAAGGACGAGGCTTTAAAATTAAAATTAGATGCTCGTGATTACTTTGCCGAGATAAAAGACACCAATTCCTTACTCATTGCACAATTTGGTGTTGGCTACATTTACCAAGAGTCTAATGAATTAGAAAAGGCCAAAGAAATGTACCAGAATAGCATCAACTATAAGTTCTACGCCCCTACTATTATTGAAACTCATGGAAATTTAGGTGTTGTTTATAATCGATTAAATTTATTAGACTCGGCGGTCTATCACATGACCAAGGCAGGAGAAATGGGCAAAGTTTACGCCATGTTCTACCTCGATAATCAAATTGCACTGGCCGAAGTAATGCAAAAGCAGGGGAAAGAAAATGAGGCCCTAAATATTATGCAAGAAGTGCATAATGGTTTTGATAAGACATCTCAGGAGAAAAGTTATCATTACCTCAAAGTATTACTAGCAAAGGCTTATGAAAAACAAGGCGATTTAAATAAAGCAAAGAAGTATCTGCAAGAGGCCAACTCTTTAATTGAGAAAGGAACAATGCAGCAGCAAGAAATGATTGGCAAAATTGGAAGCCAAATCTTTAAAAAAGATAAGGATTTCAAACAAGCATTATTTTATTCTGACATTTTTCACAAAGCCAAGGATAGCATGAACAATGCAAAACGGGATAGCAGCTTTCATTTAATCGAAAGCAAATACAATGTAGCTAAAAAGCAAGAAACGATTAATAAGCAAAAAATAAAAATCAGAAATTATGGCTTAGGACTATTAGGTTTGTTAGCGCTCGCAGCTATTGCTGGGCTCTTGTTTTATAATTACAAAAAGAAAGTAGCTCTTGAAAAAAGACTGAATGAAGAGATTGCTTTAAATCAGAATGTAAAAATTGAAAACCTAGAAAAAGAAAATAAATTGATCTCTATGTCTTCAATTATAGAAGGTCAAGAAGAAGAACGAAAGCGCATAGCGCAAGACTTGCATGACAATATTGGTACACTCATGACTTCTATTAAAATGAAGTTCTTAAGTATCCAAAAAGAAATTGAGTCCATCCAAAAAATGAATATAGCAGATGAGCTAGATGGCATGATTAATAGTGCCTCTCAAGAAGTGCGCCGCATAAGCCATCGTATGACACCAAAAATTTTGGAGCACGCGGGCCTTCACGATTCTGTAAAAGAATTGGAATCACAACTCACTGAAAATAATATTGAACTAAAAGCAAACATTGAAGCCCTCAAAAGAATAGATGACAAAAAATTAGAACTGAATATTTATAGGATTGTACAAGAAGCTTACAATAACATTGTAAAACATAGTGGTGCAGATACAGTTTCGGTAATCTCCAATATAAAAGAAAATGTGTTGACGCTGCGAATACGAGATAATGGAAAAGGTATCACCCATAAAAAATGGAATGATAAAAACACCTTAGGTTTAAATGGAATTAAGAGTCGTGTGAATTATATTAATGGAGAAATAAAATTAATAGAAGACAGTGGCACCCACTTTAAAATTACGATTCCTATAGCATGAGCATAAAAGTATTCATAATAGACGACCATAAAATTTTGGTAGATTCCTTTACAGATCACTTTAAGTATTTAAAGGACATTGAGGTAATTGGCTTTGCGCTCAGCGGGTGCGAAGCAATAGAAACCTTAAACCCAAAGGAAATTAATGTATCCCCAGATATAGTGCTTCAGGACATTGATTTAGAAGACATGACGGGAATTGAATGTGCAACCGCATTGCTCAAATTAAATCCAGACCTAAAAATAATTGGAGTTTCCTCTTACACAGAAAGCGTTATTGTAAAAAAATTATTGAAAGCTGGAGCCAAAGGTTACCTCTCTAAAGCAACGGATATTGAAAATCTTGAAACTGCCATACGTCAAGTATATAGTGGGGAAAGCTATATAGGAGATTATATATCTAAATCCTTACTAGCGGAAGAAACGGGCGATAAAAAAGGTGGTCGCAAACCAATTATACCTATTATTTCAGATAGGGAAAAAGATGTATTGCTACTAATTGGAGAAGAGATGAACACAAATGAAATTGCTGAAAAACTTTTTATCAGTGCGAATACCGTAATGACACACCGCAAAAACTTGTTGCTAAAATTTGATGTAAAAAACTCAGTTGGCTTGGTTCGCAAGGCATTAGAATTTGGTTTAATCAAAGACTAATTCCTCATTTTTGACTCTTTTCGTAATTTCCTCCGCTCTTTTCTACTTACTTTTCTTCTTTTAGTTTTTACTTCCCTCATATCAAAAACGATTGGTAAAGTAACTGAAATACTTGCAGGTTTTCCATTTATAGTTCCTGGTATCCAAGACGGCATAAAACTAACAATACGAAGGGCCTCTAAACCACAACCTCCGCCTATCTCTTTTACGATTTGCGCATTTAAAATTTTACCGGTGGGCAACACCATAAAATTCACTTTGACTAATCCAGTAATTCCCAACATCTGAGCCTTGTCAGGATAGTGCAAATTGGTATAAATAAATTTAGCTAATGCTTGCTCTCCACCAGGAAACATAGGCATAGACCTGTTATTTTGCCCAATGCAAGTAAAATGTAAACTTATAATTAAAAAAAATATTCCTGCTAGATTCTTCACTTCTTCCTTTCTATTCTTGTAGCCTTGCGAGCTGATTTTCTTTCTTTAGGAGAATACTTATTTGAGGGTATCTCAAATTTCACGGGTAACATAAATTCAACCTTTACAGGTTTACCATTCTCATAGGCTGGCTTCCAGTTAGGCATATCTTTTACGGCTAGGGCAGCGGCCTCACCGCAACCTCCACCAATGTCTCTTTCTGTTTTTACCTTACACAACTTTCCATCTTCACATACAACAAACGACACAAAAACCGTGCCCTCTATACCAGATTTTGTAGCTCCTTTTGGATAAATTATATTTTCACTTAAATATTTCATTAATGAATCTTCTCCACCAGGAAACTCTGGCATTTTATCAACCGGAACAAAAATTTCATACGATGTACTATCCTGCGCAATTCCTTGAAGACTTAGTACAGTTAACAGCATAATTAGAATCCAATTGTTCATTCCATTCATTTTTTTCGATTAGCCCTTCTCGAAGCTTTTCTTTCTTTTCGCGATAGTTTATCATCGCCCGATTGAAAAGAAACGGGTAAAGTAAAAAGGGTTCGTACTGGTTTTGAATTAAGTTGAGCCGGATTCCAATTGGGCATATTTTTTATAACACGAATTACTTCTGCACCGCAACCACCTCCAATATCTCGTTCAATTTTCCATTGCTCCGTACTACCATCTTTATTTACTACAAAAGTTACAAATACAATCCCATTGATTCCTGCCTCTGAAGCAACTCGAGGATAAGAAACATTTTTAGCTAGGTAGTCTAGCAAGGCAGTTTCACCGCCTGGAAATTCAGCTGTTTTTTCCGTTTGAGTATAAATATCATAAGATTGAGCAATGATTCTTGCATTAACTATAAAGGTTAATAGTAGTATAAGAATTAAGGTGCGTTTCATTTTAAATAATTTACCGTGGATTTTATCTCTTAACAAGAACGGATTTTAAGAACCCAAACATTTATAAATAGATTTGTTTCCGTCAAACGAATATAACCAATCTTACTAGATTAATTTTTGCTCAATAGAAGGAATCAAAACCCTTTTGACCTATTTTTACGCAAGATGTCTAACCCACACTTACAAGGTGATGCCGAAAATTCTGATAAAGAATTTGAAAACAGCATCCGGCCCAGTTCCATTGAAGAATTTTCGGGTCAGAAAGAATTGATTGAAAATATTAAAATTTTTATTCAAGCTGCTAATCAACGTGGTGAGGCATTAGACCATATTTTATTCCACGGACCTCCCGGCTTAGGTAAAACAACTTTATCGCGCATTGTAGCTAATGAGCTAGGCGTAAACATTAAAGAAACGAGCGGACCCGTAATTGAAAAACCGGGCGACTTGGCTGGCCTACTTACCAGCTTGGAAAAGCGCGACGTTCTTTTTATTGATGAAATACATAGATTAAGTACAGTGGTAGAAGAATATTTATATGCCGCCATGGAGGATTACAAAATTGATATCATGATTGATAGCGGTCCCAATGCACGGAGTATTCAAATTGAACTCAACCCTTTTACATTAGTTGGTGCAACCACTCGATCTGGTTTATTGACAGCTCCATTGCTATCTCGCTTTGGTATAAAATCAAGACTGCATTATTATAATACGGATATTCTTACAAAAATTATCTGGCGTAGTGCTGAACTATTGGAGGTAAAGATAACATCTGACGCTGCTAAAGAAGTTTCAAGACGAAGCAGAGGTACCCCTCGTATTGCCAATGGTTTATTGCGACGCATGCGTGACTTTGCTCAAATATTGGGTAACGGAACGATTGATATGGGCATTGCAGAACATGGCTTAAAAGCCCTTAAGGTAGATGCTAATGGTTTAGATGAAATGGATAATAAAATCCTACAAACCCTAGTGGAAAAATTTAAAGGTGGACCAGTAGGCATAAGTAATATAGCCACTGCTGTAGGCGAAGAACGCGGAACAATTGAAGAAGTGTATGAGCCTTTTTTAATACAAGAAGGTTATATAGTGCGCACACCGCGTGGCAGAGAAGCTACCGAAAAAACATATAAGCACTTAGGCGTATCGCCAAGTCAAAAGAAAAATGGCGGAACCTTATTTTAAATAAAAGAAAGCCTCACTTTGGTAAGACTTTACTTTTATGTTCATAGATAGGGAATGAAAATTATTCTATCACTGTACTTACAGCAGGCGCAGTTTGTAATATTGAATCTAGCTTAAACAAACCTCTTTCAAAATCTTTTCCTATGGCTTCATCCATTGGCATGAAAAAGCCCATAATACGAGACAATGCTCCATCATTATTACCAGTCATTTTCCAAGTAAGTTTGGTATGAGTAGAATCTATAACTTCAAGAGAAAATCTTGTTCTAGCTTCGGCTTCGAAGGGTGAAGTAAAAAGTAACTTGTGCGATACAATTTCATGCGGCAAAGCTTCCAAAATTTCCATACTACCTTCACCTGATTTATCTCCTTTCCAAGTTTGTTTCGTGCCAATCTTTCCATCCGCACCTATTATTTTGTACTCCGCACCAGGATCCATTTCTGCCCAGGATGACCACGCCTCCCATTTAGAAAAATGTACTACTTGATCATAAACTGCTGCGGCAGAAGCATTAATTTCCATAGATCTCTCTACCGCATAATCCTTAGGACCAATTTTAGAAATAATAAATAATCCAATAAGAGCGAAGATGATCAAACCAATAAAAACTTTTAATATTCTCATAATGTTGCTGTTTGAGCTAACAAAATAGAAAAAATTAGTTGGAAATCAAAATGTGTAAACAGCTCGTTAATTACTCATAACAACCCATAGTAGGTGTTGCTGAGCGTGGCACATCACATATATCATCAATAAAAAAACCATTAGCACTTGCAGCACCTTTGGCAGGACTCCCACTTTCAAGCGAATAATCCCAAGCCGCACGATCATTGAATAGAGGATCTCGATTCAAGATCATATTTACATTGACTATTGAGGCAGGAATAGGATCTTTTCTGCGCACTAAACAATTAATTAGTTTTACATCAAAATTACCGGTGCCTTTATTTAAAAATGCAAGCTCGGTTTCTTGGGAGCCATAAATTATAGAATTAGCAATCTCAACAAATAAATCTGCACCTACATAAGAAGTTTCAGAAATAGAACGATAATTCCATAAAGCCATTACGGGTTGATTTACATGTGTTATGCCAGAACCTCCATAGGTGGCAAATGTGCAATAATTTATACGATACTCACCACCTTCAATAGCTGAGAAATTTTGTTGACCACAAGTATGTACCAAACAGTTATTCAAATTGATTTTGGTGTTGAATGCTAAAATTCCAAAGCCCAATGAATTTTCTACTTTACACTTGTTCATTTCAAGCATATACTTATTAGCTACAAATGGCACCCAAGGTGGCTCAACATAAACTGCAGCGTCAGTCGCACCTCCGTTTTTTATCACAGTATAATTTAGGCTGCTCATACGACCGGATCGCAAGAAATGCAACCCACGCCATTCCCCCGGAAAATCTTGTCCAAAATAATTTCGATCCAAACGATCACCTTGAAAAATAATACTATCTTCTTTTGTTCCAAAGCAATTAAGTGTGCCGCCCACAAACAATTTACTATTGGCATGCATATAAATTCTACACCCTTTTTGTATCGTAAGCGTGTAGCCTGAATCTATAAAGGCACTATTTATAATTACATATGGTAAATCATTGGACCAAGTTGTATTAATCGATAATACACTATCGCGTATTACATGCGCGTTTTGACCATAGGCTTGCAATGGAACCTCAAAGTCATTCTCATTTAATTGAACCAATACTTTATCATTAATCACGAAAGGATTGGTAGCCGCATTGGGGTCAACTGTAACTGCGGCAAAAACATATACGCTATCATTGGCTGCAACTTCTACATCGCTTATGTTTTTGGTAGCAATACCATCAACATTTAACCTAAAAAAAGAAGCACTCCCATTTTCAAGACGAATGTTATTGATTTTTATTGGTCGATCGTTTCTATTATAAATTTTAAACTCTTTGGTTACACTTCCAACGGCAGTAAAAACCGTATCAAAATAAAGCGTATCAGTTGAAAAACTTACAAAGCCTCCTTCGGTCAATAAACGGTCCTTTTTGCACGAGCTAAATTGAGAAAGAATGATCCCTCCTATCAATATACTAAAAATTATTACGCGTGTTTTCATATTCTGATGCCTAAGCAAAAATTAGCCTTTGAGAAAACCAATGGCTCTTCGACAAATTTAAGCCGTATTCGTCCGTTAAAAACGTGGGATATGTGTTTTTATTGTAAAAAAATGCGAATGATTTAAGCTTCAATGGCAGCAGAAAGAGACAAAATACTTATTGTATTGTTCCATTCTGCAGGCAACGCACTAACCAAACTCTCCAAGGTAGAGCCAGTGGTAATTACATCGTCTATAAGCAAAATGTGCTTATTGCGCACTTCATTCCATTGAAAAGCTTCTTGCATATTCTGAGCACGTTCACTTCTAGTTTTATGCGTTTGTGTTTCAGTATGCTTTACTCTTAGGGCGCTATTACTTATTACAGGAATTGAAAGTAACTCACTAATCCCTTTTGCAATTTCTTCTGATTGATTGTAGCCTCTTTCTTTTGTTCTTTTTTTATGCAATGGTATGGGTACTAGAATATCTATTTCTTTATAATATTCCTTTAACCGTGAAGCCATTAACTTACCTAGGTATTGAGCTAAATAAATATTCCCTCGATATTTAATCTCATGTAATATTTCTTGCACCTTGCCCTCAGTGTTAAAGTATAATAAGGCAGTTGCCGCTTCAAACTCAAACCTTCCTTGTAATTTAATACAAAGTGCATTTTCCTTATGTTCATGAAAATTTGTAAATGGCAATTCATTTACGCAACTAGAACAAAGTTGCTCCTCATCAGAAATCAAATCTTCCTTGCATAAAAAACATAGTTTAGGAAAAAGTAATTTTCCCATATCAGTAAACCAATCTTTTACTTTCATGATTTAAAACAGGGCATTATATAACTCATCTACTTTACCTAATTGTACAATTTCAATATGATCTGCTTTTAGGTACGCGCTTTTATTATACTTAGAAATAAATATCCTTTCAAAGCCTAATTTTTCTGCTTCTTTAATTCGCTGTTCTATTCTATTTACAGCACGTATTTCCCCACTCAATCCTACCTCTCCCACAAAACAGTAATCAGTTTTAACTGGCATGTCTTCATAACTAGAAAGTATGGCACTTAACACCGCTAAATCAATGGCAGGATCTTCCACTTTTAAGCCACCTGCAATATTTAGAAATACATCTTTAACACCTAATTGAAAACCTCCTCTTTTTTCTAATACCGCCAATAATAATTGCAGCCTACGCATATCAAAACCTGTAACTGTGCGCTGCGGTGTGCCATAAACAGCTTGCGTTACAAGCGCCTGTACCTCAATAAGCAAAGGGCGTGCACCCTCCATGGTAGCTGCAATTGCGGTACCACTCAACACTTCATCTCGCTGTGAAATAAGTATTTCAGAAGGATTATGAATTTCTCTTAAACCAGTTTCTCCCATTTCATAAATTCCCAACTCACTTGCATTCCCAAAACGATTTTTTATAGCCCGTAAAATTCGATAGGTATAGTGTCTATCTCCTTCAAATTGCAATACAGTATCCACCATATGCTCAAGCACTTTAGGACCAGCAATATTGCCATCCTTATTTATGTGCCCTATTATAAAAACAGGCGTCTGTGTTGCTTTGGCAAAACGGATAAACTCGGCAGCGCTTTCTCTTACTTGAGAAACACTACCTGGAGCACTTTCTACAAAAGGTGTATTTAAAGTTTGTACCGAGTCTACAATTACCAACTCTGGTTTTACTTTTTTTATTTCATTAAAAATTTTTTGCGTATCAGATTCAGCCAAGAGATATAAATTCTCATTTCTTGATCCTATTCGTTCAGCTCGTAATTTAATTTGCTCTAAACTTTCTTCACCACTTATATAAAGTACTTTGGTATTTTGTAAGCGAAGCGCAACTTGCAAAAACAAAGTACTTTTTCCTATACCGGGTTCGCCGGCAATTAAACTTACGCTGCCACGTACTAATCCATTTCCTAACACTCTATTTAGCTCTTTACCTGGCATAGGTATACGTGCTAAGTTTTCATCTTGTATTTCAGAAAGTTTTTTACTATTACTTCTATTATCTCCTGACTCTACCCAGGTATTTTGATTTTTTTTGTCTTTTACCACAATTTCTTCAACTAGGGTATTCCATTTTTTACATGATGAGCATTGACCTACCCACTTGGGAGATTCTACGCCACATTCTTGACAGAAAAAGGATGTTTTTTGCTTTGCCATTTCTTAAAAAATAAATGTAGTAAATAATTAAGGCTCAATAAAATGAAAAAAGGGACTAACGATTGCTCGATAATCCCTTTCTTACTAACCCATAAAATTCAAGACGAAGGTAAATATGAAAAGCCTGATGACAAACTATTTGAGGCTAATCTCATAAAGAAAAAAAGTTAAAACCATAATTTTCGGATAAAACTTCCGCCAAATGTTCTCAAAATGTTAAATATATGCGTCATTCTGTCATTTTTTCTGAAATCCGTAGGATGGGCTTAAATTTGATGTACTAAAAGTAAAGAAGCATTATGGGAGCGTATATGGGATATTATGTAATTGCAGGTGTCATGTTTTTGGTAAGCATGATAGTAAGCAATCGGTTAAAATCAAAGTTTAAAAAATATGCCCAAGTGGGCATGGCGAATGGCCTAAGCGGTAAAGAAATTGCCGAAAAAATGCTTGCTGATAATGGAATTACAGATGTTAAGGTAATCAGTACACCTGGTTTCTTATCAGACCACTATAATCCTTCTAACAAAACGGTTAATCTTAGTCCTGACGTGCATGATGGACGTTCGGTTTCGGCGGCGGCAGTAGCTGCACATGAGGTTGGACATGCTGTACAACATGCTACCGCTTATAGCTGGTTACAAATGCGATCAAAAATGGTACCTGCGGTACAATTTGGGTCAAAGTTTGGTAATTGGGTAATTTTTGCCGGCTTGGGAATGCTTGGCTTTGGTGGCGGCAATCCTACTATCCTTTTGATAGGAATTGTAATGTTTGCCATTACTACTTTATTTTCATTTATAACCTTACCGGTGGAGTTTGATGCAACTAATAGAGCAAAAGCTTGGTTGCGCAGCAGTGGAACCGCCGGAAGTGGCGAACTAGAAGGTGTAGAAGATGCATTGAACTGGGCAGCACGTACCTATGTAGTAGCAGCTATTGGTAGTTTAGCAACCTTGCTTTATTACATCATGCTTTTTATGAATAGACGCTAACTTAAGTGGTAGTTGATAGTGATTAGCCCAATATCAACTGGCTTACTCTAAAAGAAAGGCATTTAATTATATTTACTAAAAGCAAATGCAATCTCATTTAAGTCAAACTCTTTTCATTCTCAACTTATCAAGCGGGCGTAAAAAATCAAGCCCACTGCTTCATGAACTTGTAAAAAGAAGAATCAATTATTACGTAAGTAATAGTGCAATTGAATTTGAAGGCTTTATAAATCAAGAAACTCAAAAGTATAAGACCTTAGTTATATGCGGTGGAGATGGTACCATAAATAGCATTATCAACCAAACACACCATTTAAATGTAACCTACGCAATTTATCCTGGAGGATCTGGCAACGGATTATCAAGAGAACTTGGATTTAAGCAGGACTTAGATCATTTAATTACCTCAATAGAAAAAGGAATTACGCAAGAAGTAGATTTAATAAAAATCAATGAACAATACTGCATTAATATGAGCGGTATTGGCTTTGATGCATTTGTAGCCTATCAATTTGATAAAAGCAAAAAACGCGGCTTAAAAACCTACATAAAGGAAACCGCAAACGCCCTGAGAAAGTATGAACCCATAGAAGTAAATGCGCTTGTAGATAATAAAGAAATTAAGGGCAAATACTTTATGGTCAATATTGCTAATACTCGTCAATTTGGAAATAATGCTTACATAGCACCCAAGGCACAATTTAATGATGGCTTACTAGAACTTGCTTTGATTCAAAAAATTCCAATTACGAATCTTCCGAGCTTTTTGTACAAGCTATTTACAGCAAAACTTAAAGACTCAAAATATATTGAATACCTAAAGGCCAAAAAAGTGAGTATTGAAACCAATGCTGCATTCTATCATATTGACGGAGAAGCATATGAATACACAAATACCCTCAATATTAAAATTGATAAAAAAGTACGTTTTATAAAAGTATAAAAACGACTATTTCGCTTTTAGCTCAGCAATGGTTTGCGTAGGATTATCAGACTTAAATACTGTACTACCAGCAACCAATACATCAGCTCCAGCTGCTATAATTTCACTTGCATTGTCTAACGTTACACCTCCATCAATTTCTATTAAGAAATTAGCTCCCTGACGGGCTCTTTCTTCTACTAATTGTTTAATCTTATTTAATGTATTTTGTATAAACTTCTGCCCACCAAATCCAGGATTTACACTCATTAAACACACTAAATCAATGTCCTTAACAACATCAAACATCTGATTTACATTGGTATGCGGATTAATTGCTACACCTGCTTTCATGCCTAAATTTTTTATTTGTTGAATGTTGCGGTGTAAATGCGGGCAAGCTTCTATATGAACACTTAAATATTCAGCCCCAGCTTTTTGAAAATCTTCGGCGTATTTACCGGGTTCTTCTATCATTAAATGTACGTCCAATGTTTTTTTAGCCTCACGATTCATAGCCGCTACTACAGGAATTCCGTAGCTAATGTTTGGTACAAAACGACCATCCATAATATCCAGGTGAAACCAATCTGCTTCAGAAGCATTAACCATTTCTACATCACGAGAAAGGTTTAAAAAATCAGCAGACAACATGGAAGGTGCAATTAGAGCCATAATGATAAGAATTTACTCGAAAGTATTACAAGCTCTTCAATTGCATTTAAAGAACTATAGTTTTTTCTTCACACGCTGTAATGCGGTTGTGGGCAAGTCAAACTCTGGGTCAAAAATAATTGCTTGTTCGTAATCATCTTTTGCCTCCTGATACTTTTCAAGTATCTCATTGCAAAGCCCTCTATTATAGTAAGCTTTTGCATTGTCTTGATCGTAAGCTATCACGCGCTCAAACTCTCTTTTGGCCTTCTCAGTGGAGTCTTCTTGCAGTAGCATAAACCCTATATTATAATAAGCTTCGGCAAAGGTTTTATCTGTGCGTATTGCATTTTTAAATACCTTTTTAGCATTGGTATAATCTCCTTGGGATTGGTAGTACATTGCTTTAGCGTAGTGAGACTCAAAATTCATTGAATCTAATCGAATCGCATTATCAAAGTATTGCAGGGCAAGAGGATTTTTTTGTTTGCTATACAATAAACCCAATTGCATAAAACCATCAAAGTACTTTGGCTCCGTTTGCACGGCTGTTTGAAAACTTGAAATCGCCTTATCCATGTCACCCATATCCTTATAGCACATGCCCTTAATAAAGTAAGCCTCTGCATTGTATAAATTTCTTTTTAATACCGTATTAATCTCGGCAAACGCCTTGGGGTATTTTTTGCTATACAAAAAAAGGTTCGCCATTTTTAAATGAGATACTTCATCATTTGGATCAATAGAAATTGCTTTTTGAAACCACTTCACACTCCCAGAAATATCTTTTTTATCAAATAAAAAATCTCCGATTGCACTATAATATTTTGCTTGGGTTGAATCAATTTTAATGGTAGCTAACAAATCCAAAAATGCTAAACTATCCTCTCCTATTTCTCGATAAACATAGGCACGCTGAAAATGCAAACTTGCATCAGCCGGTGCTTTCTCAATTTTTTTATTTAGTTGTAAAATCTCCTTGGGTACCGCAGTGGTAGCTGTATCCTTTTTAGTATTTTGATTACAAGAAATTGAAAACAATACGCTTGATAGTAAAACAATCAAATATTTCATTAAGTTCAAAAGTAATTGCTTTTACTTAAAAGATTATCTTATCAATGTCACATCTCCTTGCTTTTGCTCAACATTTCCTGTAGTATGGCATTTATACTTCACTACATAGAAATAAGTACTTATTTCAGCTGGCAGGCCTTTATAGTATCCATCCCAGCTGTCCTCCAAAATATTTGTTCGGAATACTTTATTGCCCCAACGATTAAATATTTCAAAACTTACTAATTCTATTTGACCGTAACCTATTACACGAAACACATCATTTAATCCATCATTGTTAGGCGTAAAGGCATTGGGTAAGCTAATGGTACAGCAGGGTTCGTATTCAATAGTGTAATCCGTAGTATCTGAGCAATTTAAATCATCAAATACGATTGCAAAATAAGCCCCTTGTCTCACAGGGTAAATACTATCTGTATTGATACCAATATTACTACTCCATACAAATCGAAACGGCGCATTACCTCCTGTAACAATGGCACGTGCACCTCCATCATCTCCTACTCCCTCGCAGGCGGCAGGTGTAGTAGTAATATTTAAATCTATAGGGTTTCCTTCTACAAAAGTGAGTGTAGTATCGGCCATACAACCACGACTATCCTCTACCTCAATAGTATATTGCCCTATACCTAAATTGGAAACTGAATTGGTAGCCCCAATATTCGTTCCATTAAAAGTATAGTCAAATGGAGTGTACGGACTTACCGTATTCCATTGCAAATAACCATCTACATCACCTTTACAAAACGGATAACGTATACTATCTATTACTATAAGCGGCGAAATTGGAGTGAGTGGCACAACATATTTCCCAGTTGATTTACAACCAATGTTATCTTCTACCTCTACTATATAATTTCCAGGTGGTAAATTATTATAAAAAGTATCAGTCCCTTGTGCTATTCCATTTAATGAAAAAATATAAGGCTGTGCACCGTACAAAGCTTGCACACTTACCTCGCCATCATCTACTCCAATACAACTTGTGGGCGTAATTCCTAATAATTGTAACTGTACTGATGTGTCTGGTTCAGTTATTTGAAATAATGAATCAGTCAAACAACCATTTGCATCCTGTGCATATAATTGATAAAAACCAGCTGCCAGATTATTAAAGTTTGGGCTTGCTTGATAATTTACTCCACCTAAAGAATATTGGTATGGCGTTGTACCTCCTGTAGCAATTATACCAACCGCACCTAAGCTATCTCCTTTACATAAATTAGGTACCATAAAGTTTTGTGTAATGTTCAATGCATTGGGCGGTTCAGATATTGTCAAAATTGTATCCTGCTGACAACCCAGGGTGTCGGTTACTACAATGCTGTATTGACCAATTCCTAGATTAGAAAAAGTGCCAGAGTTTCCATTATTGATACTATTAATCGTGTAATTATAAGGTGCCGTGCCTCCAATTGTTAGTAATGAAATAGAACCATCGCTTCCCCCTGCACAACTAACATCTTGCACGTTAATGGCAGTAAACTGCATATAGTTATTGGCAATTAAATTAATTGTAGTATCGAGTTGGCAATTATTTGCATCTCTAATATGGATAACGTAGCTACCTTGAATTAAATTGCTAAACACACTATTTGTAGTATACAATGATGTATTAATTGCGTATAAATATGGTGGTACTCCTCCTTGTACGTTTATACTAATCTGACCATCAGTGGCACTACTACAAAAAGGTTGCAGGATTAAAATAGAATCAGCAACGATTGCTGGAGGTGCAGGTACAACTGTATTTTGACTTACTATACAACCAGCACTATCTCTTGCATAGGTAATGTAATTTCCTCCCAATTGATTATTATAAACAGAATTGGAACCATAACCAGAAGCTCCTAATTGATAAGACAATGGAGATAATCCACCCCGTGCATAAATACTTATTGAACCATCATTAGAATAAGAGCAAGTAGCCGGAGTTGTAACTACAGAATCAATAACCGTATTAGGGACTTGAATAATGGTTACTGTACTATCTACATAGCACCCTTGATTATCCTCACTACGAATAGTATATGTGCCAGCCGCTAAACCAGTAAAATTACCAGAAGCTTGACCTGGGCCACCTAAAATACTATAAATTAAAGGAGGATTATTAGAACTAGCCGTTACTGAAATTGTACCATTTGATTGACCCGGACAAATATATTTTGAAAAACTAAATGAACTAATTAATACCGCCGCTGTTCCGTTAATCATAAATGTAGAATCATCAATACAACCATTTACATCTTGCACATAAATTGTAACAGACCCATTAGCCAAATTACTAAACAGACCCGTATTGATATAATTAATTCCATCAATCGAGTAAGTATAAGGAGCCGTTCCTCCTATTCCAGCATAACTAACTGTACCACCTCCTCCTAAGCAACCAGGGTTAATAACCGATAAGTTAGTAATACCCACACTTGCAGGATTACTTAGCGTGATGGTTGTATCAAACTGACAATTATTTGCATCTCGAACTGATATTATATTATTACCCGCAGCTAAGCTGGACAAATTACTGGAAGCGCCAAACGGACCATTGTTAACAGCATAGGTATAGGTCGGTGTACCGCCACTTCCTGTTGCAACTACATATCCATTAGAAGCTCCATTGCAACTAGGGTTATTTAAATTAAGCGAAGAAAAAGAAAGAGGACCTGGCTGTGAAAGCGTTATAACTGTATCATCAAAGCATCCACTATTATCAATAGATCTTAAATTATAACTGCCAGCCGTTAATCCTGTAAATGAATTATTTGCTTGGTATGTTCCTAAATTTAAAGAGTATTGAAATGGAGCTACGCCTCCTGATACTGAAAATGAAATACTGCCATCGGACCCTCCATTACAACTAGGTTGGTTAAGGCTTATTGAGTTGATTGCATAATTACCATTAGCCAGTATTACAATTGTGGTATCCTCTTGGCAGTTATTAGAATCTCGAATTGATATTACATAAGAGCCGGCACCTAGATTTGAAAAAGTATTGGTTCCACCAAAAGGACCATTATTAATAGCATAAATATATGGAGGAGTGCCACCTGAGGCAGTTACAGAAATACTGCCAGTACTTTGAGCAACATTGCAAGATGAATTTACACTTACAATTCCATTAAATTGAAGTTGAGGCGGCTCTAACAATTGAATCGTCGTATCGTGTAGACAACCATTTGCATCTTGTAATCCAATGGTATAAGAACCTGCATTTAGATTATTCCAAGTAGATGTACTACCATATGGACCATTATTAATATTATAAGTATAAGGAGGATTACCGCCAGAGCCGGTTAAACTAATGCTACCTATTCCTCCATAACAAGGTGGAAATACAATTTGAACATTCGTAAAAGACATGGCAGGAGGAGATGTTATTGTAACACTAGAGGTAACAGTGCAGCCCGCCGCATCAGAAACTGTAACTACATATACACCTCCTGGTAGGTTATTAAAATTACCACTTGTATTATTTCCACCCGGTGTAAGCGAATAGGTAATAGGCGTATTACTTACTGTACCCGAAACTGTAATTGTACCTGTGGCAGGGCTAAAACAAAGAGAGTTTGTGGAATTTAAAGAATTAATTTGCACCGTTCCTGAACTAACAATCGTTACTTGACTTGAAACAGTACAACCGCTAGCATCAGTAGCTACCACATTATATACACCTGCTCCTAAATTTGTAAAGTTTCCATTTGCTTGTGGTATACCTCCATTCAATGTATATTGATAAGCAGGATTTCCTCCATTGGCAGTTGAACTAATGGAACCTAAAGGCGTTCCAAAACATCCTACATTAGTACTTGTAAATTGAGAGAAGGCAACTGTATTAGCTGCGCTTAGATTTACCGAGCTTGTTATTGTACACCCGTTTGCATCGGTAACGGTAATGGTATATGCACCTGCACCTAAATTGGTATATGCATTACCGGCCTGTGGCGTTCCTCCATTTAAAACATAAGAGTAAGCAGGCGTTCCTCCAGAAACGTTTACAGTTATGCTACCGCCATTGGGAAAACTACAACTAGGTTGTGTACGAGGTACAGAAGTAAAACTTGGAACTTGTGATGGACTTAAGGTTATAATTGTATCGTGTATGCAATTATTAGCATCTTGCAAGTGCACAGTATATGTACCTGCTGCTAAATTGGTAAAAGTAGAATTTGCTGAATAAGGTCCTGTATTTAATGCATATGTAAGCGGCGGATTACCTCCACCACCGGTTACACTCATACTGCCCAATGTTGTACAAGTAGGTTGAACAACTGTAGCACTAGCATAAAATAAATTACTAGGAGAAATCAAATTAGCTACAGAGGTATCCGTACAACCGTTCGCATCAATTGCTACGATAGTATACGTACCAGATCCTAAGTTAGAAAACACATTGGAGGCAACTGAAGCTGCACCATTAATAGAAAATTGTATAGGGCCTACTCCTCCACTTGTAGTAACGGTAATACTCCCAGAGTTTGAAGTACAAGTAGGTTGTACCAAAGCTAAAGCTGATATGACCACCCCATTTTGTTGTTGAATTTGTAAAACTGTATCAATAAAGCAACCATTAGCATCGAGCAAACGCAAGGTATAGGATCCCGAAGCAAGATTATTATAACTAGCACTTGTCTGATTGGGACCATTATTTAATGAAAATTGAAGAGGCGAAGTACCACCAAAACCAGTAGCAGTTATGGAACCATTATTTAGTCCGCAAGTTGCAGGTGAAACATTTATACTATTAAATGAAAGTTGACCAGGTGCCGAAATAAATATAATAGAATCTTCAATACAACCACTTACATCTCTTACTCGTACAAAATAATTTCCTGGTCCTAACCCATTGATTGTATTAGAAGATTGATAAGGCTGAGAGTTAACCGTATACTCCAAAGGAGGATTCCCTCCCGAAGCAGTAACCGTTACCGATCCTGTATTTGCACCAAAACATAAAGGATTGTTTACTTGTAAATTGCTTATTAAAATAGGATTTGCAGCTGCAAGATTAATAATCGTATCATCTATACAACCATTGGCATCTTGCACACGAATCGTATAACTACCCACGGCTAATCCGCTAAAAACATTGTTAGTAGTATACCCTCCATTATTTAATCTATATTGATAGGGCGCTGTTCCAAACTGGCCATTAGCAGTTATAATTCCGTTGGCAACATTTGCACAGCCAGATTGTACAGCAACACTTACTTGTACGGGAGGCTGAACCACAAAATTTAGAGCGGTATTCTGCGGCATGGCATTATTGCAATTGTCTACTAAGGTATTTCCATCACTCCCGTTTACTACACTCAGGGTATAATTACCAGGAGGTAATGGGTTAGAAAAATTTACTCGTATCAAATTGCTAAAGCTACTACCATTGTTGCAGGACTGACTATTGGCACTAGAAATAGTAGCACTAGCAGGGCTTAATGTAAAATCACTCCCGTTAGTTGCCAACGTATTACATTGAATATTTTCTGTTAATAAAAGTGTCATATAGGACGGCGGGTTACATGTTACTTCAAGCGTATCTGCTTTTATAAGCGGCGCTGTATTATCTGTAACCGAAGCCGTTCCACCAAAGTTTACACTGTAGCCAGATGTTGATGCAGAAGCATTGTTTACACAAATTAAAAAAGTTTGACCCACTGTTGCATTAATTGCACTACTGTAAGAAGGACCAGAAGCTCCCAATGTCGGCGAACCGGAAGTTGTATTTAAACCTGTATTTCCACCAGGAGAAGAATTAGCCAAGGAAGCATAATTACATCGAATGGGTGGTTGACCCGCCACTAAATCGTCACAAGACTTATCCGTCAAATCCCAAACAGCAAAGTCGTAATCATCTGTTGCGGTATTAGGCACTAAATCAAATGTAAAACTGCCGGGTGTTGTAATGTTTACGATATACCAAACTGAGTTATTTTCGCCCGTTGTTAAACAACCTTGATTAGAAGGTGACAAATCGCTCACAGCGCCTTGGCCCGTATAGGCTGTAGTCTGGGAATAGTTATTTTGACATACGGGTATGGCTCCATAACAATCTTGTGCTGTTTGAGCATTTACTCCCACAGCGAGACATAAAAATACTAGTGTTGCAAGGGGGTAAAAAGCTTTTTTCAATAGTTGGTTGTTTGGTTTTAGTTAGGTTCTAACAAATATATAGCTAATAAATGACTGATTCCGTTTAAGATAAACGTTTCAAGAAGTACATTTGTGAGCCATTATTACAATATAAGTTCAATTACTATGCCATATTTATTTACATCCGAGTCAGTATCGGAAGGACACCCAGACAAAGTATCAGATCAAATATCAGATGCTATCATAGATAACTTTTTAGCATACGACAAAGATTCAAAGGTTGCCGTGGAAACATTGGTTACTACAGGTCAGGTTGTATTAGCAGGAGAAGTTAATTCCAAAGCATATTTAGACGTTCAAAACATTACACGTGAAGTAATTAACCGTATCGGTTATACCAAAAGTGAATATATGTTTGAAGGAAACTCTTGTGGCGTACTTTCTGCCATTCATGAGCAAAGCGCTGATATTAATCAAGGAGTTGACCGTAAGGTAAAGAAAAAAGATTTTGAAACCTTAGCAAATGCACAAGGTGCAGGAGACCAAGGCATGATGTTTGGTTATGCAACCAAAGAAACAAAAAACTATATGCCCTTGGCATTGGACCTTTCTCATAAAATATTAGAGGAATTGGCACGTGTAAGAAAGGAAGGCAAAAAAATGAAGTATCTCCGTCCGGATTCTAAGAGTCAGGTAACGATTGAATATACTGATGATAATACACCCATTCGTATTGATACGATTGTAGTTTCTACACAGCATGATGATTTTGCAGCCGATAAAAAAATGCTAGCTAAAATCAAAAAGGATATTATTGAAATCATTATCCCAGCAGTAAAAAAACAATTAAGCCCAAAGCTTCAAAAATTATTTACCAATAAAATTACGTTTCATATTAACCCAACCGGGAAATTTGTAATTGGTGGACCGCATGGTGATACGGGTTTAACAGGACGTAAAATCATTGTAGATACTTATGGTGGTAAGGGAGCTCATGGTGGTGGAGCTTTTAGTGGTAAAGACCCTAGTAAGGTTGATCGAAGTGCCGCTTATGCTACACGTCATATTGCCAAAAACATGGTGGCAGCTGGATTGTGTAATGAAGTACTTGTACAAGTATCGTATGCAATTGGTGTGGCTAAACCTTGTGGTGTATTTATTGATACGTATGGAACGGCTAAGGTTGGAATGACCGATGGTCAAATTGCTCGAGAAATTGAGAAAATATTTGACATGCGCCCATACGCTATTGAAAAACGTTTAAAACTTCGTTCACCTATATATAGCGAAACAGCTGCTTATGGCCACATGGGACGAACGCCTAAAAAAGTAACCAAAGTATTTAACAAAGGAAAAGACAACGAAAAGAAAGTTGCAGTTGAATTGTTTACTTGGGAGAAATTAGATTTTGTATCTAAAATTAAGAAAGCCTTTAAATTGAAGTAAAACTCAATCTTGAATAAATTTAAAGGAAGCCGGATGGCTTCCTTTTTTTTTATTCTTCAAGAAATATCAATATGACAATTTGAAATGTTTTATGTAATGGACGAAGTCTTTTACCCCAAAATAAACTGAGGGAACAATCCAAGCAATA
Organism: uncultured Chitinophagaceae bacterium; assembly: GCA_937981995.1. Lineage (GTDB taxonomy): Bacteria > Bacteroidota > Bacteroidia > Chitinophagales > Chitinophagaceae > JAGNRR01. The sequence continues at coordinate 30,786 of CALJNC010000048.1, read as the reverse complement.
CAACCAAGACCGCATTTATAACTAGTAAGATTTGTTCCATTGGATTACTTTCAATTGTAATCTCCTCGGTAGAGCTTGTAAAATACATAGCACGTATAACTCTAAAGTAGTAGTATATACTAATTGCTGCCATAAGTACAGCAAATACAATAATTCCTAACCATAAGCCTTGCTCCATAGCCGCAGTAAGTACAAAGTACTTAGCAAAGAAACCAGAGGTTACCGGAATACCAGCCAAGGATAATAAACAAACCGTTGCCGTAATAGCATACAAAGGGTGTGACTTCCCTAAACCATTAAAACCTTCATAGGTATAATCTTTTAATTTAATCAATACTGCAAAAACGCCGATACTCGCTAGCGTATAAGATACTCCGTAATAGATGATTGATTTCTCTGCAGTATCATTTAATGCAAAAACTGCAAACAACATAAAACCAGCTTGGGCAATACTAGAGTATGCCAACATACGCTTTACACTCTGCTGAAATACTGCTGTAATATTACCTATGAATAAGGTTACACAAATCAATATCGCAATCGTCAATTTCCAAGAGTAATGAATATTACCAAAGGCACCGTGGAAAAGATTAATAAAACCTATAAAAGCAGCTACTTTAACTATGGTAGCCATAAAAGGTGTTATAGCAGTAGGTGTTCCATCATAAACGTCAGCAGTCCACCAATGCATAGGCGCAGCTGATACTTTAAAGCCAAATGCTATAATTAATAGTATTACACCAATCATTGGCAAGGCAGTTACTTCTCCTTGAAAAGCTGTAGCAATATTGCCAATTTCAAAAGAGCCAACTGAACCATAAATTAAGGTAATACCCATGAGCAAAATACCTGTACTAAAAGCTCCCATAAGGAAATACTTTAAGCTGGCTTCATTACTTTTTATATTCTCTTTATCGCTTCCTGCTAAAATATATTGTGGAATAGAAAGGATTTCAATACCAATAAATAAAATCAATAAATGATTATACGTACTAAGCATAAATACACCAACCATTATGAATAGCATAAGGGCAAAATATTCCGCATCGTTTTTCCCTACTTTAGTAATGTGATTATTGAAAATGAGGATGTAAATAAAAGCACAAGCTGAAATCAACACATTAAACCATGAAGCCTTTATACCTACTGAAAGCATATTATTAAAGTAAAGCTGTGTTCCTTGTTCATGAATTGCACTAAAATCAAAAGCCGTTACACCTACTAAAATTAGAAAACAAGCAACACCGGCTATTCTAATAACAGATGACTTTTGAGATATTAATCCTACAAACATCATTACGACACCCAATATTGCTGCTGCTACTATACCTAACATTCCACCCATATTAATGCATCGTGTTTAAAAGGTTAAAAATAATATTTGGATAAAAACCTACTATCAATATAATACTTACGATTACGGCCATTACAATTGTTTGGCTCCAGTCTAAATCCTTAAAGTTATTGTTCTTCGTTTCATTAGCCGGTCCAAATGCCACTTGCTGTATCATACGCAAAGTATAAATCGCACCAAAAATAATCCCCAAACCTGCAAAAAACGTAAGCCCAATAGCCCATTGAGATCCGCTAGTAAATAAGGATGTAAACATCATAAACTCAGCAGGGAAACTATTGGTCAATGGCAAACTAATATTGGCAAAAGAAATAATAACTAATGCTGTAGTAAAAATAGGTGCCACCTTAGCAATACCTCCCATCTCTCGTAAGTCTTGCGTACCAAAACGTTTTTCTGCTACATAAACCAATAACCATAAACCTAGTATATTAATACCATGATTAAACATTTGTAATACCACCGCACTTGCACCCATATGCTCTTCTCCTAAAGCAGGAAAACTGAACAAAGAAGCACACATTAAACCAATATGAGCAATAGAAGAATAAGCAACCAATCTTTTTACATTGGTTTGAACTAACGCCATGCAACTTGCATATACTATACTTATTACACTTAATATCATTATGGCATCTTGCCAATAGTCAGCCGCTAATTGCAGTACAGGTAGCAACCAAGTTATTACAGCAAACAACCCCATTTTTACCATTACAGCACTAAGTACAATTGTAACGGGAGTAGCTGATTGCTCATAAGTATCTGGCTGCCATGTGTGGAATGGGAAAATAGGCATCTTAATAGCAAATGCTAAAAAGAACATTGCAAAAAGAATAATTTGCTCGTTTAACGGCAAACCATTTCCTGTTGCGGTAAATATCTCCCATGAAAAATTTTGAGTAACACCTTGTTGATGGATATATATAATACCTACCAACATTAATAAACTTCCTACAAAGGTGTAAATAAAGAATTTGAAACTTGCTTTTACTCTGTTCTCACCACCATACATGGAGCATAAGAAATAAACCGGTATCAAGGCCAACTCCCAAAAAATATAGAACAAGAACGCATCGTTTGCTAAGAATACACCAAGTAAACCAGCTTGAGACAATAGCATAAGCCCGTAAAACTTACTTGGGTTCTCAATGTTTTTTACATCAACAAAAATCATACTCAACAGAAAAACAAGCCCCGTAAGTAAGCACATTAAAAAAGCTAAGGCATGGTAAGACAAATTAAAGTTAGCCCCAATCATTGGAATCCACTCTTGCTTGTAAAGCAAAAAACCATCAGCAGGTAGCGCTTTATAAGCTAATAGTGAAACTAGTATGGTTAAGGTACTAAAAGCAACTCCTACAAACCACGAAGAATTTCCTTTTAAAAAGAAACTAATAAAAGCGCCCACAATAGGCAATAATAATAATATGACTAAAAGCTCACTACCCATTGCTTAGTAATTGTATAATGAACAATAATATCATTCCTAAAACCATTAAGAATAGATACACCCCAACTGATCCGTTTTGTAACAGACGTAATTTATCGCTTGCAAATTCTACTAATTTTCCAATGCCATTTACACCTCCGTCTATTCCTTTGCGCTCAATATTTTTTTCGGCAAATGCACTCATTTTCATGAATGGTTTTTGAAATGCATTTTCATATGCTTCATCCCAATGCCATTTATCTTCAAAGAATTTTTCAATCCCTTTATTCTCTTTTTTAGCATCAAACTTTTTATAAGAACCCCAAGCTAGTAATATTCCTATAATCGCTACGGATACAGCCACGGCCATCATAATATACTCAGCACTATGACTAAGGTGATGTATTGTAGGCTCTAATGCCAATGACTTTTCTATAACCGGCGTAAGGAAATTGTGTAACCAATGTGCATCATGTGCAAATACTTCAGGTATACCTAAAAACCCACCTGCCGCAGCTAGTATAGCTAATACAATCAAAGGCATGGTCATTAATGCAGGACTTTCGTGCAAATGACTTTTTAACTTATCTCCTCCTCTAAACTCACCTAGGAAAGTAATAAAGTACAAACGGAACATATAATAAGCAGTCAATAATGCGGCTATCATACCTAATACCCAAAAAACTTTACCATAGGTACCATGTATAAATAAGTTCATCATGATTTCATCCTTTGAGAAAAAACCACTTAATGGAGGAATACCCGCAATGGCTAAACAACCTATTAAAAACGTACTATGCGTAATAGGCATTTTACTTTTTAAGCCACCCATTAATCTAATATCTTGCTCATTGCTCATTGCATGAATTACTGAACCACTACCTAAGAACAATAAAGCTTTAAAGAAAGCATGCGTTAATACATGAAATACAGCCGTAGTATACGCTCCTACTCCAAGTGCCATAAACATAAAACCAAGCTGACTAACTGTAGAGTATGCCAATACTTTTTTAATATCATTTTGCCGTATGGCTATGGTTGCCGAAACTAAAGCTGTGGTCAAACCAATGATTAAAATAAAAGTTTGTGCTGTTTCAGAAAAACTAAATATGAAGTGTGCTCGTGTAATCATATAAATACCCGCTGTAACCATAGTAGCAGCATGTATTAAAGCACTTACTGGTGTTGGACCCGCCATTGCGTCTGGCAACCAAGTAAATAACGGTATTTGAGCACTCTTACCCATAGCACCTACAAAAAAGCAAAACGCTATGGCTGTAAGATATCCAGGCTCAGCTATTACTCCTTTAAAAGAAAGAGTTTCTAAGGTTTGAAAATCTAAAGTGCCCACTTTAGCAAAAATCAGGAACATCCCAATTAGGAATCCTAAATCTCCAATTCGATTCATTACAAAAGCTTTACGCGCTGCAACGGAGTATTCCTTTTTATGATACCAAAACCCTATGAGAAGGTATGAACATAGCCCTACGCCTTCCCAACCAATAAACATAATGATAAAGTTGCTTCCCAATACAAGCAACAACATGGAGAATATAAATAGATTTAAAAAAGCAAAGTATTTGCCAAATCCAACATCACCTTTCATATACCCAATTGAGTAAATATGAATCAAAAAGCCAATACCTGTAATAATTAATAAAAACAAGCTAGAAAGTTGATCAACTCTAAACTCAAAAGCAATATCTAATTTTCCAACTTTGATAAAGTCATATAAATGAACGTCTATTGATTTAAATCCTTCAGCGCTTACCTCAAAAAAGATCATCACACTCACGATAAAACTTGCCAATACGGCAGCACTTGCTATCCAACCAGCCGCATTACCTAATTGCTTGCGCCCTAGACCTGCTATTAAAAAGCCAATCAAAGGAAATAAAGGAACCAACCAAATATTCTGAATCATTTTAATTCGTTAGTTTTTAAGTCGGTTTAGGATATTAATGTCAACGGATTGGACCTTACGATACATAAGAACAATAATTGCCAAGCCAATACTTACTTCGGCTGCAGCTACTACCATAATAAAGAAAACAAATATTTGTGCATCACTATCACCATATAGTGTAGAAAAAGCTACCAAGAGTAAATTTACAGCATTAAGCATAAGCTCCACACACATTAAAATTACAATCGCATTACGGCGCATCAAAACTCCCATAATTCCTATGGAAAATAAGGCTAATGACAGGTATAAGTAATACTGAATTGGCATTGCGTATCGTGGCAGCAAAAATAGGGCAGCAACAATTAAAAATGGTCAATTGATAATGGAAAATTGATAGTTCGTCTTAAGTAATAAGATGTAGGTTACAAGTATTTAGTTTACGATATGCCGTTATCTAAGCTTAAGCCTATGTACTTGCGACAAATGACCATCCTTTAGTACCCAAACCGCTGCATGATTTTCTCAAAATTCTTATTATTCTCAGGTCGGTATTTTTCGTCCAAATCTATACCATTAGCCGCTCCTAAACCTCTGTAGTAATACGCTTTTAAGGGCTTATTGTACTTTTTAAGAATCGAGTAAACCGAGGTGCCTAAGTTGCGATTGATGGCTTTTACTAAATAACTACCCTGCGTGCGATTTAATGAACGTAGTTTGTCTTCAAAATTGATTTTTATTTCATGCTTGCGACCTTTAATAAAGCGGCGCCTTTGCCTTGCATTCATATTAGCTGTTTCCAACTCTATTTCATGAAACATTTTAACTGATTTATCTACAAAAGGCAATATCATTTTTACATAATGCCTCATTTGATTGTATCTGTAACGAAGTGTATCATTTCCAAACTTATTCTGATCCACAATAACCACTTCGTTCAACTGTATTCTATTCGTATCCTGATAAATAGGAAATAACTGCTGGGCTTTTGCATTTGCAAAGACAATTGTAAGAATAACAAGTAAAATGAATTTCTTCACCTCGTAAAAATAAGACATGGATAATAACATCAAAGTTTAATGTGGGTTAATCCTAGCAGTTAGGAAGGAAAGGCCTCCATAAACAAGGATTTGACCACCTTTTTCAGATAAAACACCAGTTATAAACTCAAATGAACCAGTAATAAGTTCTAGTAACTTAGTAGTAAATAAACTTTCTACCTTGCTGTAAGCGGAAACCGAAAAGCTATCAAAAGAGTAGGTATTATTTAAATTATAATTTTATGAAACGAACAACAAAAATTCTATCATTCGCAACAATGCTATTCTTTGTAGCAATTATTACAACAGTCTTTTACTCATGTAAAAAAGACAGCAGTCAAAATCAAACCAAAGATGACAACATCGAAATGGAGAATCAGTCTATGTACTTTGAGGAATCAAGTAAAGATGAAAACTCACAATTCTATGTTGATGATGCAACAAGAGATAAGATTGACAAACTTTCGGACATCAATCATGAAAAGCTTATTAATGAAATGGAGATTACTTTAAACGAAGATTTAAATACATCAAATAAGACCGATAAACTTACCAAAGAAGCTAAAGGATGTTGCGACTTGGTAAAGGTAGTTGAGCAAAACAATCCTTGGTGGGTTGGAGCTGAAATTGGTGATAGATGGTGGACTTACACAAATGGTCAACAATCTTCTTTAGCTACATTTTATTTAAATTATCGCGGTTATGATCATGCAACTAACCAACTGCTACAAAATATTACTATACAAATATCATCTCAATCATGCAGCACTAATGGTATTTGGTGGTGGTGGTTTGTAGTTCCAATTCCTCAGAATGTAAGTCTACACCCTTCTTGTCCTAATCCCGATGTACGAGCAGAATTTTATCTCTATCGTCAATTCTCAAATATTCCAGGACCAATATTATGCGACTTTGAATGGAAAGTATTTCCTCTTAGGGTAAGTAACCCAAATCATGCTTGGTGCTTCTAAGTAAATCATAATACAACACAATAAAAAAGGGCTGTTTTTAAAAACAGCCCTTTTTTATATTTTAAATTCATGTCACTACCCTCTTATCTCAGCACCAACCATTTTCTCCAAAGAAGCAATCACTTTTCTCATTTCGGCATCTACATCTGCGTCAACTATTGTTTTAGAAGTATCCAAAAATTCAAGGCGTACTGCATAAGATTTCTTATCGGCTCCAAGCTTTTCACTTTCAAAAACATCAAATACATCTAAACTGATCATTTTATCAGAAACTACTGAGCGAATTGCTTTTTCTACCTCAGCGTATTGTACACCTTTATCCAATACTAAAGCTAAGTCACGATTTGTACCAGGGAATTTAGGAATTGGGGCAAATTTAATTTTGGCTTGTTCCATTGAACTACGAATTGCTTTCCAATCCATATCAATAAACCAAACCGTTTTATCAATCCCAAACTCTTTTCTTTTATCAGAAGAAACAGATTGAATACTTCCTAGTTTTTTCTTACCTAACTTAATACAACCATCTGTATCAAAAACGGCTGTGGGCAAAAGAGAAGCTACAACACCTTTACAGTAATATATATCAATTGCTTTAGCCTTTTGATTCCAATGGGCAGCAGATTGCGTTCCAGTTAGATATAAACAAAGGCGTTCACTTTCAACATAATGTCCTTTACGATTCATGTAGGTTTTACCAAACTCATAAAACTTTAAATCTTCATTCTTACGATTATGATTATGAACAATACTTTGCAATGCAGTTTCAAGCATGGAAGGGCGCATTACGTCTAGCTCACTTGTTAAGCTATTCATCATGCTTACCAAGTTTTCATTATCAGGATAGTACTTACTATTTGTAATTGAGTTGGTTATAATTTCATAAAAACCCTTGCCAATAAGCTTAGCAGTCAACTCTTGTTTAGCGTTTATTTTATACGTGCTTTTGCCTACGGCATATTTTATTTCGCCTGTAAAAGGAATATTATCAATCCCATCAATCCGCATAATTTCTTCTACAATATCTGCTTCAAATTCTATGTCTGGTTTGGCAAAAGGAATTACTAATTCTAGCGTATCACCTTCTTCCTTTTTAATATCAAAACATAGTGAAGTCAAAATAGTTTTCACTTGCTCCTTACCATAGGCCTTACCAGCCAGTTCGTTCATTGACTGATAAGAAACTGTAAGTGTTTTTTTCTCTTGTGGGGAAGGATATACATCCATTACTTCACTTGCTATTTCTCCACCAGCTAGTTCACAAATTAATTGTGCTGCTCTATTCAATGCATATTCAAGATTAGAAATATCAGCGCCTTTTTCATAACGAGCCGAGGCATCTGTTCTCAAATTATGATGTACCGACGTTTTGCGCACACCTACTGATTCAAAAAATGCACTTTCTAAAAAGATATTTTTTGTTTCATTTTTTACTCCACTATCTGCTCCACCAAAAACACCTGCTATACACATAGCACCTTGTGGATTAGCTATCACTAAATCTTCACTTAGCAATTTGCGTTCTTTATCGTCTAGTGTAATAAATTTTTCATCAGTTGCAGCCGTTCTAATTTCTATTTTATGATCTACAATTTTATCATAATCAAAAGCATGTAATGGTTGCCCACATTCGTGCAACACGAAGTTGGTAATATCCACTACATTATTAATGGGTGCTATATCTATACTTTTAAGTTTGTCTTGTAACCAGTCCGGCGAAGCGCCAATGGTCACATTCGCTATACTAATACCCATGTAACGCGGGCATTTTACAGCATCTTTTATTTCTATCTCAAAAGGTAAATCTGCAGTCTTAGTGGGCAATGCCGTAGCAGGTACATTCATTATAGCAATCTTGCCATTCAAATTACTTTGATATGCCAGCACATTTTTCATAGCACCCATATGGCTCATGGCATCCATATGATTCGGCGTTAAACCAATTTCATATTGTACACTTGGCTCAGGTAATTTATAATAATCTGCCGCAGGCGTTCCTGCTTTTATATCTTCTGCTATGGTGATAATTCCATCATGACTCTCGCCTAAGCCTAATTCATCTTCCGCGCAAATCATTCCAAAACTTTCCTCACCCCGAATCTTTGCTTTCTTTATTTTAAAAGCATCACCCCCTTTAGGATATAAGGTACTTCCAACGGTAGACACTACAACTATTTGCCCTGCATCTACATTAGGTGCGCCGCATACAATTTGAACAGGCTCCTCTCCGCCTAAATCTACTGTGGTTACTTTTAATTTATCTGCATTGGGGTGTTTTTCGCAGGTCAATACTTTACCAATAACTACACCAGCCAATCCACCTGGGATCGCTTCCTTCTTTTCCATATGCTCTACCTCTAAACCTACAGACGTCAATATTTCAGACATCTTTTCTTCAGAGATTTCTTCATTGGTAAATTCCTTCAGCCACTGATATGATAATTTCATTCTAAACTAGATTTTGATGGTGTAAAAGTAGGGAATAGTCACAAGTAGCGAGTACTTAGTAGTAAGTATTTAGTATGATTCTAGCCTCTAAAAGGAACGAAGTCATCTAAACTTATCACTAAATCAATACTGCCTAATCCACCACAAAATCCAAACAATTTCAAAAGATTATTTCTGCACCGAAAAAATAGAATTTGGAATATAACTAGTGGATAAGCATACTTTTTATGTGAACAACCCAAGTGTTTAACAAAAAGCTTGTGGATTGAATGGTGAAATAGTGTTATCTTAAGCTTGATAAACTTTTAGTGAATTTCTGATAGTACGATAGCTTTTCTAAGCTTACATTCGATTTCCCATATTAGAAAAACCACTTAAACTACATAAAATTCAATGGAACTAGGCAGCAAAAGTATAAATACCCTCAAAAAAAAGAAAGGCAGCGATATGTCTTCATTGGTGTACGGAAAAATTTCTCCGCAAGCACCTGAATTAGAGGCTGCCGTGCTAGGGGCTATTATGTTAGAGCCACAAGCTTTAGCTGATGTAATTGAGGTTTGTCAAACACCTGATTGTTTTTATAGCGATGCCAATCAACGTATTTATTCTGCCATTAGACGCATGTTTGATAAAGGAACACGTATTGATTTTATGACCGTTTGTGAGGAGCTTCGTAAGTCTAGTGAGTTAGAATTAGTAGGTGGCAGTTTTTATGTTACCAATCTTACAAGAGATGTAGTTAGTAGTGCCAATATTATTGAGCACTCTCGTATTGTAGTTGAGAAATATATTATGCGTGAGCTTATTCGAATGAGCGGCGCAGTAATTAGCGATGCCTATGAAGATGGTACAGATGTATTTGACTTATTAGATAAAGCAGAAAGCAATCTGTATGAAATTACAGATAAGCACTTGCGTAGAAACTTCTCTTCTATCAGTAGTATCATTTCTAAAACGTTAGAAGAAATTGAAGAACAAACAAAACGCAAATCTGATCTTACAGGAGTTCCTTCTGGATTTACTGAGTTAGATAAAATTACAGCCGGCTGGCAAAAAACGGATTTAATTATTTTAGCAGCGCGTCCTGCGGTAGGTAAAACTGCTTTCTCGTTAAACCTCGCTTTGAATGCAGCATTGCATCCTGAGCCTATATCAGTTGCAGTATTCTCATTGGAGATGAGTGTGGGGCAAATTGTAAAACGAATGCTTTCCGCAGTAACAGATGTACCGCTGGGCAAAATATCAAAAGGAAACTTAAGCGATCAAGATTTGCAAATGCTCAATGAGCGTATGAAAAAATTAGCAGCTGCTCCTATCTTTTTAGATGATCAGGCAGCATTGAATATTTTTGAGTTACGCGCTAAGGCTCGTCGATTAAAACAGAAGCATGATATTGGAATGATCATAATTGATTATTTGCAACTAATGAGCGGTGGCGATGGTGGCAACACAAATCGTGAGCAAGAGATTAGTAAAATATCGCGTGATTTAAAACAACTAGCAAAAGAGTTACAAATTCCTATCATAGCCTTATCACAGTTAAATCGTAATGTAGAAAACCGTAAAACAGAAAACCGTACACCTCAATTGAGTGATTTACGTGAGTCTGGTGCCATTGAGCAAGATGCGGATATGGTAATGTTTATGTACCGCCCAGAGTATTATCACCAGCAAGGTCAAGGCGAAGGAATGCCTGAAGCGCCAAATGGATTAACAGAAGTAAGTATAGCCAAGCACAGAAATGGTAAGACAGGTGTGGTAAAAATTAAAGCCGAACTTGAGTACCAACGTTTTGAAGATTGGCAAGAAGGTGGTTTTGCTATTGACCGAGAAAGTTTCCCTAAAGCAAATGCAGGCTTAAGCGATAAGCACCTAGGTGGCGGCGGCAGTTCATTAGAAATTGATGAACAATATACTAAGCTAGGCAGCAAGGCAAATGATATGACTTTTGAGGACGATGATGATAAGCCTGAGGAAGATGATGAACATCCGTTTTAAAAATTAATGTACCAAGCTACTAGCTACCCCTTCGTTATGCAAGCGGTCTAGTTTTACAATTTGATATTCTGCAAGACTATTTTTTTTGTCTATTACAAAATAATCGCCGCGTGTAATACCCAATACTTTTTTGCCATAGCGGCTTCGTGTATTTTGTATTTCATACACAGCGTATTGCTCTTTTTTATCATTGCGCCACTTAAGCATTTTCATACCATTTGTAGCGTATTGCATTTGTACTTGAAGTGGCCTTGGTGGCAATGCATTATCTACTTTTTTAGGCAACCATTTCATCTCAGGCAATAAAGCAGGATACTTATATACCTTATCTCTAAACATTTGATTGATCCCAAAAATATTTCGCTTTAAAAACTTGATACTATAAAATGCGCTACCATGTACTTTTTTAAAGTGCCTTGTTTCATCAATTTGATGTTCTATTTCATCTAAGTTTTTCCATGCTGGTTTTCTTCCAGTACCTAGTTTATAAATTCCATGACCAATATACATGTGGCGGTCATAAGCATTTTTGTTCCACCAAGCTATAAGTGTACCATAGTCAACTGCAGGATGCCCAGACTCCCAGTACAGCTGCGGCATGCAATAATCAATCCACCCCATGCGCTGCCATAATCTTACATCTGCAAATAAATCATCGTAGTTTGTTTGTCCTGCGGTAGTATTGCTACCTCGTATTGAATCTTTTGCTGCATTACGCCAAACACCAAAAGGACTAATCCCAAATTTTACATGTGGCTTAATACTCTTGATACGAATGTTTAATCTTTTTACTAGCTTATTTACATTATCCCTGCGCCAATCATCACGATTCAAATTTTTCATATTGTATGCACGGTAAGCAAATAAATCAGGGAATTCACTTTTGCCAATTCTGTAAGGATAAAAATAATCATCCATGTGCACGGCATCAATATCATAACGCTTAACTACATCGCTAACTATTTTAATACAATAATCTTGCACTGCCGGTAAGCCAGGGTTAAAATATTTTTTCTTACCATAATTTACAAACCACTCGGGGTGCTTTTTAGTTACATGATTAAATGGATTTGGGTTTTTATACTTATTCATTAACGCACGGTATGGATTAAACCATGCATGAAACTCAAGACAACGTTTATGCGCTTCCTCTATCATAAAAGCCAAGGGGTCATAATAGGGAGCCGGAGCTACACCCTGCGAGCCGGTCAAATATTTGCTCCAAGGCTCATATTGCGATGCATAAAAAGCATCAGCTACAGGACGAATTTGTACTATAACCGCATTAAAATTATTGCGCTGTAATAAATCAAAATAATAAACGATTTCGGCTTTTTGCTCCGCAACACTTAAGTTGGAACTGCTTGGCCAATCTATATTAGCTACGGTTGCAACCCATGCGCCTCTAAACTCACGCAAAGGTGCATCTTGTGCTTGCAGATGTAAGCCGAATAAAAGAACTACAATAAATAGAAAACTGCGTTTCATGGACATAGAATTATGCGAATGTAGCAGGACAAGCCGACTTCTAGCATAGACTTATAAACAGAATTGTGAATAGCATCCTATTTCACATTCTTTTTTTACTTTTAAGCCTAGTGAAGCAAGTTTTATTTCTGATTTTATCCCTCGCCCTTACCTTTTTAGCGCATGCGCAAAAAGGTTTGCCAGGAATAGATGAAATAAGCTTTGATTTAAAATATTGTGGCGGGGCCATTTATAAGCATACTAAAAAAGTATATCTAGATCCACCCTCCTACTCATCTGAAATTGAACTTTCAATATCGCACCGCACTTATGGCAAACGAAAATGGGAACGGGAAAACAACTGCCCCGTACCATCAATCAATTTTTGCTTTTCACAATATGGCGATGACTTGGGCAATGCATTTTCGTTTTACCCAGGTATTGAATGGGCTATTTTGCGCAAAGCAAAATTAAACTGGACCTTTAAAGTAGGTGGTGGCATAGGCATAGCATCGGATAGTTGGATACGCGAGGATACATTAAACAATTACTTAGGAAGTAAACTAAATAATTTTACAAGTATCCAAACTGCGGTGAACTACCCAATTCATAAAAACCTAGAACTACAGGTAGGTGGACGCATGTCGCATATGTCTAATGGTGCGTTTCGTACTCCAAATTTTGGAATCAATCTTTTTAGCGGATACCTTGGAGTAAATTATTACCCGCAAGCACAGAAAAAAAGAATCGTTTCCAAGCCGGTTAAAAAAGAAAAACGAAGCTATACCATTGGCTTGCGCAGTGGTTTTGCATTAAACGAGCAAGGCACTCCCAATGGGGCGCTTCATCCTATATACTCCCAAAGTGTTTTCCTAGGTACTACACTATTAAAGAAGCATAGAATTTTTATAGGTACTGATATTAACTATAATACCAAAGCGTTGAGTGCTTTTCAGTATAGTCTAATAAATGATAATTTAGATTGGTCAGCTACCAACTCAAGCGTATTTGCGGGAGCTGAACTTTTATACGGCCGAGTAGGCTTGCCATTTCAAATAGGCGTGTACACAAAAAAAATTAGAAATCAAGACGCGGTTTGGTACCAAAAGTTTGGTTTTCAATACTATATCTATAAAAATGATAAAACATGGCTGCGAAGGTTTTTTGTAGGCTCACTGTTAAAATCAAATAAAATAAATGCAGATTATATAGAGTTTTGCGCAGGAGTTATGTTTTAATTGGCTTGCGCACTATATTTGTTAGTTCTCAGAAACAAAAAAGACCTTATGTTTAATTTAGTATTATTTGGACCTCCGGGCAGTGGAAAAGGAACGCAATCAGAAAACATCATATCACAATTTGGTTTGTTGCATATTTCTACAGGAGATATACTACGTGCCGAAGTGGCCGCAGAAACCCCATTAGGCGTAGAGGCTAAAAAGAATATGGACAATGGCGAGCTAGTACCAGATGAGGTAGTAATCGGTATGATAAGCAGCAAACTAGATGCTCATCCTGAGGCCAAAGGTTTCATATTTGACGGTTTCCCACGTACTGTGGCACAAGCTGAAGCTTTAGATAAATTATTAGAGTTTAAAAACAATCCAATCAATCTTGTTATTAGCCTTGAGGTAAAAGAAGAAGAACTTATCAAACGTTTAGTACAACGAGGTATTGATAGTGGACGCAGCGACGATACCGAAGAGGTAATAACGAACCGCATTAAGCAGTACCATGAAAAAACAGCTCCTGTAGCAGACTTTTATAAAGAACATGGTAAGCTAGTAAGCGTAGAAGGTATTGGTAGCATCGGAGATATTTTTGAAGCGATTAGTGCTAAGATTGAGCATAGCTTAGCCTAAGGCATTAATAAGGCTTACCTTCGCTTTTTAGTTTTGGAAAAAGGCAATTTCATAGATTTAATTCGTGTTTTTTGCCGCTCAGGTAAGGGCGGTGCAGGGAGTAGACACTTTCATAGAGAAAAACATGTAGACATGGGCGGACCTGATGGTGGCGACGGTGGCCGTGGTGCGCATATTATTTTACGAGGTAATGAAAACCTTTGGACACTGATTCATTTACGCTATCGTAAAAATATTTTAGCCGAAGATGGCAAACCGGGTAACAAGGGAAATAGCAGTGGAAAATCTGGTAAAGATATAATTATTGAAGTACCACTAGGAACTATCTCACGCGATGAGGAAACCGGCGAACAGGAAATAGAAATTCTTGAACATGGTCAGGAAGTTGTTTGGGTTAAAGGTGGTCGAGGCGGATTAGGAAATGCAAACTTTAAAAGTGCTACCAAACAATCACCCGATTACTCACAACCGGGCGAGGAAGGTGCCGAAGGTTGGAAAGTCCTTGAACTAAAAGTGTTGGCAGATGTAGGTTTAGTTGGCTTCCCGAATGCCGGAAAATCAACCTTACTTTCAACTATAAGTGCTGCAAAGCCCAAAATTGCCAATTATGCTTTTACCACATTGGTTCCTCAATTAGGTATGATTCCTTACCGTGGCGATAAGTCATTTTGTATGGCAGATTTACCGGGTATTATTGAAGGCGCAAGCGAAGGTAAAGGATTGGGCTTTCGATTCCTTAGGCATATTGAACGTAATGCTGCACTCCTATTTTTAATCCCTGCTGATGCAGAAGATTATGCTAAGGAGTATGAAATACTATTAAACGAATTGAAAGTGTATAATCCTGAATTGATTCATAAAGACCGCTTACTGGCTATAAGCAAAAGTGATATGCTAGATGATGAATTGAAAAAAGAAATTGCTACTTCACTTCCCAAGGACATACCGCATATTTTTATTTCCTCTGTTGCACAGCAAGGATTGGATGAGTTGAAAGATCAACTTTGGAAGATGTTGAACTAGTAAACTCCTTTCTTTTTAAGAACTCTATAACGTCCACGAAGCTTATCTTTATATCTTACAATTAGAGAATTCCTAGCTTGAGCTTTTCAATAGCCTATCCATATATTTTTATCTTATTCTGCATTTTGCTTGGTGTGGTTTATGCTATTTTTCTTTATCGCAAAAAGCAAGATAAATTTGAAAAAAAAGGAATCTATTGGCTAGTAGCGGCTATGCGCACATTGGCTGTATCCACCTTGGCTTTTTTATTACTCTCTCCTATTTTTCGTAACCTGCAAAACAAAGAAGAAAAACCAACGATTGCTTTTTTGATAGACAATTCAGCGTCGCAAAAGCATGCTTTTAAAAACATAGATGCCGCTACGTATAAAAATGGCTTAAATGATTTAATTGCAAAATTAGAAGTTGACTATAATGTAAAACCTTATCATTTTGGTGAATATCTTAATGACACCTTGGATTATAAATACAACCAAAAAGCAACGGATATTTCCTCTAGCTTAGAAAATCTAATACAATCCTACGATAGTGAAAACCTTGCCGCTGTGGTTATGGCTAGTGATGGTATTTATAATTTAGGAAGTAATCCTTCTTTAAAACCATCGGACTTTGCGGGTAGCATTTATACCATTGGAGTTGGAGATACTAACATTCAGCGCGATGCTGCTATTTCACGAGTTTTTGCCAATAAGACAGTTTATTTAAATGATAAATTTTCTATACGCTCAGATATATCAGTATTTGCAGGCCAGGGCAAAGGTTTGCAAATAAGTATTTATAGTCATACCGCAGGACGCGTTGTTGCTTCAAAAAGTGTTACCGCCAATAGCAACCGATATGCATCTTCTATTGAAACTGTTGTGAATGCTAGCAGAGCCGGACTACATAGATACTCTGTAAGAATTAGTAAATTAAACGGAGAGCGAAACATTGCAAATAATGTGCAAGATGTTTTTGTAGAGGTATTAGATAATAAAGAAAAAATTCTAATTCTTGCCAATGCACCTCACCCTGATATTGCAACTTTGAAGCAGGCTTTATCTATCAATAAAAATTATAAAATAACGGTAGCTACAGCTGATAAATTAACTGTACGACCTGCAGATTACAATTTAATTATTTTACATAATTTGCCCTCTCCACGATTTAATGCGAATACAGTAATCAATCAAGCCAAAAAAGCGAGTGTTTCTATCTGTTACATTGTAGGACATCAAACGGCCTTACCTTTATTAAACAAGCAACAAAGTGCATTGCAAATTTCTGCTCGAGGTGCTAGCCATAGCAATGCCCTACCCAAGCGAAATAATAATTTCTCTTATTTCAACTTGACCGTACCTAAGACATTGAACTTCCCTCCTTTAAGCACGCCTTTTGGAAACTTTAAGGCAGGACCTAATACGCAAACATTGTATTACCAACGAATAGGAAGTGTAAGTACCGATTACCCTTTATGGATAATGCAAACCGGTGCGCGTGCTAAAACAGCCGTTATAGCAGGTGAAGGCTTATGGCGCTGGAAAATGTACGACTACAAACAGCATAAAAATTATAAAATTGTAGAAGAACTTATCACAAAAACAGCTCAATTCTTATCTGTAAAAAATGATAAACGGAAGTTTAGATTAAGCACTTCTAAAAGTTTGTATAATCAAACAGACGCTATCAACTTTGATGCTGAGCTTTATAATGAAGGCTATGAACTAATTAATACTCCTGATGTACAACTTGAATTAAAAAGTAGTGAAGGAAAAGTAATTGACTATACAATGAATAAGGAGGGTAATTCTTACTCTATCAACATTGGCTCTCTTGGTGCAGGAAACTATAATTACAAAGCTTATACTCAATTTAATGGTAAAACATATAGTGAATATGGGAAACTAAAGGTTGTAGCTCAAAACATTGAAGATTTAAATACAACGGCAGACTTTGGCATGCTTAAGCAGCTGGCGGAAAATAATAGTGGAGCCTTTGTTGGAAGTAATAATATTGCAAGCCTTTATGATAAAATTAAAGCAGACAAAAACGTAAAAACTATTTTACGTAGTGAGTTAACTACCTTCCCACTTATTGATAAGAAATGGTTGTTCTTTTTGATTTTTATCCTTTTAGCTCTTGAATGGTTCTTGCGTAAAAGATTTGGTGCTTACTAATTACTCCCACTCAATGGTAGCCGGCGGCTTACTACTAATATCATAAACCACACGGTTGATACCTTGTACTTTATTAATAATATCATTAGAAACTTTAGCTAAAAACTTATGTGGTAAATGGGCCCAATCGGCCGTCATACCATCAACGCTTGTTACAGCACGAAGGGCTAGTGTAAACTCATAGGTACGCTCATCTCCCATTACACCCACACTTTGTACAGGCAGCAGCATAGCACCTGCTTGCCATACTTGATGGTATAAGTTAGCATCCTTTAATCCTTGGATAAAAATATGATCTGCTTCTTGAAGCATTTTTGCTTTTTCAGCAGATACTTCTCCAAGAATACGAATACCTAAACCAGGACCTGGGAAAGGATGGCGTTGCACAAAATCTTTATCTAAGCCTAGCTCTTTACCTATTTTACGCACTTCATCTTTAAAAAGGTAACGCAAAGGTTCTACTAGTTTTAAGTTCATTTTTTCTGGTAAGCCACCTACATTATGATGCGACTTAATAGTTACTGAAGGACCATTTACTGATACACTTTCTATAACATCAGGATATATAGTTCCTTGTCCAAGAAAAGATACGTCACCTATTTTTTTTGCTTCTTCATCAAAAATTTCAATAAAGCCACCACCAATAATTTTTCTCTTTTCTTCGGGGTCACTTTTACCTTTTAATTGAGTATAAAATTTATCAGCAGCATTTACGCCTATAATGTTCAAGCCTAGCTTTTCATAATCTGTAAGTACTTGACTAAATTCATCTTTGCGTAAAAGTCCATTATCTACAAATACGCAGGTTAGTTGCTCACCAATTGCTCTATGAATTAAGGTTGCAGCTACCGTACTATCTACCCCACCGCTCAAAGCCATTACAACTTTATGCTCTCCTACTAATTCTTTTATTTCAGCAACCGTTTCTTTTACGTAAGATGCTGGTGTCCAGTCTTGCGAGCAACCGCATACATCCACCAAAAAGTTACCAATAATTCGTTTCCCTTTTTGACTATGCGTCACCTCTGGATGAAACTGAATTCCATACCAAGGGTTTGGTTTATTTTCTACTTCAAAAGCAGCAATTGGGATGCTATCCGTTTTAGCAATCACGCGTATTCCCTCAGGCAATTTCGTAATTGTATCGGCATGACTCATCCAAACCTCCGAAGCAGATACCTCATTGAACAATAAATGATTTTCTTCAATATCAATTAATTGGGCACGACCGTACTCTCTTGTTGATGATTTTTCTACCTTGCCTCCTAAGTTTTTGGTAGTTAACTGAGCACCATAACAAATCCCCAATACTGGTACCTTGGCATTAATTGCTTCGATATCAATCGAGGGATTATCCTCATCGTTTACCGAGCAAGGACTACCTGATAAAATCACACCCTTTACAGAGCTATCAAACTTTAGCTCAGAACTAAAAGGAAGTATTTCGCAGTAGATATTATGCTCACGAACATTGCGTGCGATAAGTTGGGTGTATTGCGAACCAAAATCAAGAATAATAATTTTTTCGTTCATATACTATGCTTGTGCTGTAGGACCTCCAAATTGCATTGGTAAACCTTGTGGCTCAGTATCTTTAATTGGTCCGTTTACTTGTTCAAATTTTTGTACATTATCTGCTAGTGCTTTCATTAAGCGCTTAGCGTGCTGGGGCGTCAAAACAATTCTTGACTTAACTTTTGCCTTGGGAATACCTGGCATAACGTTTATAAAATCTACTATAAACTCAGAGTTAGAATGCGTTATGATAGCTAAATTACTATACGTACCATCCGCCATTTCTTCTGTAAGTTCTATGTTTAGCTGATTAGGATCTTGCCCTTGTTGTTGCTGCTCGTCTGCCATTTTAATGTATTTTAGGCAAATGTACTATGCATTTAAGTAAGGAAAACTTAGGTATTCCTAAAATTCCTTATTTTTGAGGAGTAATATGAAAAGAGTTAGAAATTTAGTTGAGTTTTCCTTGTTTGGTGTGTGTACATCAATTGGTGAAAAACTGAATATATCCATAGCCAAAATTAGAATGTGGTTTATCTATATATCTTTTCTGACCTTTGGTTCGCCTATTATCATATACTTTATATTAAGCTTTTGGCGCAATATGCGTCGTTATCATATTTTCAATAAAAGGAATCCTATTAAGTGGATTTAAAAAACTAGAATAAAAAAAGCCCCCACGCATTTGCGTGGGGGCTTTATAATTAGATAAGTAGTAAACTTATTTTACACTTACTTTATGAGTGCTTAATGCATTATCAGCATTTACTTTTAAAATATAGTTACCAGCACTTAAGTCTTGTACACTAATCTGAACATTATCAGTTGAGATATTACTATGTGTTACAGTAGAAATTAAACGACCTGTCAAATCAAACAATTCGTAAGAAACTTGCTTAGCTGTTTTGTCTAAATCCAATTCAACTGTTACAAAATCAACGGCCGGGTTAGGATAAATATTTACCGTTCCGTTAAATGAATTTACTACATCAGATATTGAAAGAGGTAATTCAAATGCGTTACATGGTGCACCAATACTTAAACTTTCAGCAAAAATTTCACTGATAGTAACTTGTTGGTGAATGATGTAATTTTCGAAATCAGAATCATATGTATCTTCATTTTGAAGAATTGTTCCTGGCTCAATATCACCTTGATATAATAAGTGTAAATCAGTACCTGAAACTCTTTCTGGTACAGATACAAATGCTTCTTCATAGTGACCAGTACGTGAAACGTTTACTGGATACCCAAAGCTTGCACCTTTATTATTAGATGGTAATACCATTACTTCTCTGTAAGGCTGACCATCGATACCTGATACACCAAACCAATATGGGTGTGCAATATCAATTTCTGTTTGGTCACCATCAGCAATAGCCGTATACGTTAAGTAAATATCATCGTTTGTTTCATTTACAGATACCTGAGGCATAGTAAGCAATCCGATTGTATTGTAGTTTGCATCGCCCACTCCAGTAGCTGTTGTATAATTTGGAATCGCAGACATAACGCTATCACCATTACATAAAGCATAGTGAAGGCTAAAAATATTATCAACCTCAGCAACAGAATCAGCTATTGAGTTATAATATCTCATACCAGAAGTAAACATAAAGTAACTATAACCAGTAGACGTTCCGTCTTTAAATACACGTAGTGTAGAGAATGCGATATGAGATTCACCATCTTTATCAATAGCTACATCAAATGCACCATCAATAGTATATAATGTATCAGGAATATTATCACTATTCGTATCAGTCATAGACATACTACCAAAATTGTAATACTCTAATGGCCAATCCCAAATTACTTTTTTAGTCCAAGTAGCACCGTAGTCATTAGATTGTAACAAAGTTAAATCAGTAGCTACATCTCCAAATACGATGGCAACAATAGAATCACGTGCAGAAATGCTGTATGCATTACCACCTCCTCTATAGTGACCAGCACTATCAATTAAAGGCATAGGAATTACATTATCTATCCAAGTAGCTCCATTATCATTAGAACGAGAAAAGTAGTAACCATTACGAATACCATTTGTACGGCTATTTGAATCAGCAGAACCACAAATAACATACATCCAGTTACCAGAAGTAGCTACATCAGGCCAAATTGCTTGAATTGGGCTAGAGTTTAATGCTGTTGTTACTGTGTTCCATGTACCACTAGCTTTTTCGCTAAGCATGATATCGTATGCACCGCTATGCGCCATGTATACAACATTACCACTACCATTAACAGCCATACCACCAAAACCAGTACGAGTAGCACCTTCTATACGAGCAGTAGGAGCTGCGCCCCAAGCTGTACCATTGTGATAAGCATATCCAGTACCTCTATCTGCAAAAGAAGATGTACTAGTAACACCGGTTTCTTGTGACATTGTCCATGCAGCATGAACCTCATTACCACCTGTAACCATGATACGATTTTGTAAAGCACCATTTGTTTGTAAATCATAGGTAGTTTTACCTATAACCGTTTTAGTACCTATTGTACTAGGGAAAGGATCACCTACACCACGTTGTTTGCCGGCAGGCGGAGCAGGCATTGTGCCTGGCACATATTGATCTTGTGGGATCAAATCAGAAGTTGTTTGATTTACCTGACCTTGAGCTACTGCAGAACTCACTGCGAAGCAAAATGCGGTAAAGAGTAAAAGTATTTTATTCATTTTCTATTTATTTTAAAGTACTCCCAAATATAAAGTATCTATTGGGAATTATAAAGAAAAGTTAACAAGACTAATAATTTGTGACAAAAAAATTACAAATAGCTTTCAGCGTATTTTTAAGTCCTTTTTGGGTGTACTTTTGCAAAGTTAATGAGCTGCGGACCAACAATACAAGACGATAAACCAAGGTATAAAAAACCGAATTGGTTACGAGTAAAACTACCTACAGGCGAAAACTATAAGCATGTTCGCTCCCTAGTAGATCAATATAACTTGCATACAATTTGCCAAAGTGGTAATTGCCCTAACATGGGCGAATGCTGGGGTGCGGGTACAGCAACCTTTATGATTTTAGGTAATACCTGTACACGATCTTGTGGTTTTTGTGCGGTAGCAACTGGTCGACCTGACCCTGTGGATTGGGATGAGCCCCAACGAGTTGCTGAAGCAATTAATCTTATGAAGGTGAAACATGCTGTTTTAACAAGCGTTGACCGCGATGAATTAAAAGACGGCGGTAGTATAATATGGGCCAATACAGTAAAAGCTGTAAGAGCTTTAAATCCTGAAACAACCTTAGAAACCTTAATCCCAGATTTTAAGGGCGAAAAAGAAAATATATTACGCGTAGCTGAAGTAGCTCCTGATGTGGTGTCTCACAATATTGAAACGGTGGAACGACTTACCAAAAAAGTAAGAATACAAGCAAAATATCATAGAAGTATGGAAGTGATCCGTGTATTGAAAGAGGCGGGCATGCGTACTAAAAGTGGTATCATGCTTGGTTTAGGTGAGGTAAAAGAAGAAGTAATACAAACACTTCATGACCTTAAAGACAATGGGTGTGATGTAGTGACAATTGGTCAATACTTACAACCTACTGCAAAGCATTTACCTGTAAATCGATTTGTACATCCAGACGAATTCGCGGAATATCAAAAAGTGGGCTACGAAATTGGTTTAGATCATGTAGAAAGTGGCCCATTGGTAAGATCATCTTATCATTCAGAAAAGCACTTATATAGCGGTAGAGAAGATTTTCTTAGTCAATCAAACTAGTCGTCTTTAAAACGATAAGTATCTTCATCAGAAGTTACAATTTTATATAAATCAGGTAAGTTTCTTCCTAATCCATCGAAATCTAATCCATACCCAAGGATAAATTTGTCTGGGATATCAAAGCCAACGTAATCCAATGGCAATTTTCCTTTATGTACATCTGGTTTGCTAAACAAGGTACATATGCGCACACTTTTGGGATTTTTCTCTTTTAAGGTTTTCATAAAATCAGTAAGTGTGTTCCCTGTATCAACTATATCTTCTATTATAATAACATCTTTATCGTGCAAGGATTGATCAAGCCCAATTGCTGTTACAACATTACCGGTAGATTTCGTTCCATCGTAAGAAGCAAGTTTTACGAAAGTAATAGTACAATCAAGCTCTAAGCATTTAAATAAATCTGCCGCAAACATGAAACAACCATTTAATATCCCAAGGAATACAGGCTGCTTATCCTTATAGTCTTCAGTAATTTCTGCACCTAATTGCTTAATCCTTTTCTGAATTTCTTCAGAAGGCATTACTTTTCTAAATTCTTTCCCGTTAAATTGACGCAACATAATTTTTAATCTTCGTCGTAAATTAAATTATCAAACTTCTTCTTTAAGTTCTTAACGTCATTCGATACCTTATTATTATTTTTCTTTTCTACTTTCTTATCCGCCGTTTTCTTTACTGCTATTTTTTTAACCGCCGTTTTCTTTGCCTTTTCTTTTATCAGTTCTTTATTATTTGATTCTGTATTATTTGACAAAGGCGCTGCCACAACTCTTTTTGCTTTAATCGCTTGTTGGTTCTTGAAGTAAATTTTTTCTATCTCTTTTTTACCATCGCCCATAAGTTGTTCTACTTTTTTGGCCTTCTCTAAATTTAATACAGGAGATCCTACGGCTTGTTTTGTTACCAAGCTAGCTTTTTGAGCTACTGGTCTATATTCCGTAACTTTTACTTTATCCTTTTTTAATATAATTCTTTCGTCTTGTTCAATTTCCTTTTTTGAAATACTCGTTTTTACAACCTCCGGATCTGCCATTTTTTTAGCTCCTACTATGGCATCCTTCTTTTTTAATTGAGGTACTTCTTTTTTCTTTTCTGCAATATTATTCTTCTTAAGCTCAATTTTTTTCTTCGCTGTAATTACTTTGGTAGGCGCTACTTTCTTTTCGGCGCGAACGGTTCTTTTAATAGGTTGTATAATTTCTACTTTTGCCGCAGGCGCATTGCTTTGCGCTACTTGGCCATTTAACTTTGGCGTTTTGCTTGAGCGTTGACGCAGATAAATGCGTTCACCCACTGCCGGTTCCTCACTATCATACAAGTTATTATAAATGTATAGGTATTTTAATTGAACACCTGTTTTTTGAGAAATGCTATGCATTGACTCACCATTTGCCACTTTATGAAACTCTCTATCACCTTTTTTTGCTTTTCTTTTCAAATAGATAAACATATCATCCTTAAGTGGCGCATCTTCCAAATCATTAATAGCCAGTAATTTTGCATAACGCATATTATATTGAACCGCCTCTGGTAATAGATAGTCCCCTTTTCGTGCCCAAAAACCAGGCTTCCCATTTTTCACCATCTGTTTGTCAAAAACTATTTTAGCTTTAGGAACAGGTGTATTATTTACAGGAACTATTGGCGCTGATTCTATTACTTCATTTTGCTGTACAACGTCTATTGCTTTATCCTTTTCAGGTACCACCTCAGCCACTACTTCTTCTTTAGATAGGTCTATTGCTTCGTAGGTATACTCTTGCAGATTATACTTTTCTATTAGTTGAATTAATCTTGTTGCATACTTTGGATTGGTGGCATAGCCTGCTTTTTTTAAACCTTTGCTCCAAGCTTGATAATCAGTTACATCCAAATCAAACAAAGAACCATAATGCGCGCGTTCTTTTAAAAAATTAGAATGGTCAATGTAAGAATCCTTAGCAGATTTATATTTTCTAAAACATTCTCTTCTCCTATCATCATCATGGAGATATGTTTCACCCGTCCATTCTTTTTTACATTTAATACCAAAGTGATTGTTAGCCTTTACACTTAACTCGCTTGTACCTGAGCCAGTTTCTAAAATACCTTGTGCAATACTAATTGCTGCAGGCACTCCCGTACGTATTTGCTCATCCATTGCCCAGTATTTATACTGCTCAATATAGCGCATTTTTTTTGTATCAAAATCTTGCGCATGCAGTGGTGTACAATAAAAAAGAATGGAAAAAATTACTAAAAGTCGTTTCATAATACAATGGGTAAGCCGTTCCACAAAAATATTACAATTTTCTGATAAGCATCAAACCATCGCGTAGCGGTAACAACATGTTTTCAACGCGTGCATCATTTTGTATTTTGGTATTGAACTGCGCTAGCGCTTTCCCATTTTTACTAGCTGTACTAGGCGTAAGTACTTCTGATTCATAAAGTACATTATCGGCTATTATTGTAGTACCGGCGGGCACTTTGTCAATTACTAGATCATAATAATTGGTGTAATTTATTTTATCAGCATCTATAAATACAAGGTCAAAATCATAATCCAAGGTGGGGATAATTTCCATAGCATTACCCAAATGCAATTCAATACGATCTGTTAAATTTTCTCGTTCGATAAATTCCTTCTGAATATCCTCAAGGTATTTATTATTATCTATCGAAATAAGTTTGCCGCCTTCTTGCAAGCCACTTGCCATACAAATAGCCGAATAGGCTGTATACGTCCCTATCTCCAAAATGTATTTTGGCTTGATACTTTGACTCATAAATTTTAAAAAGGCACCTTGCAAATGACCACTGATCATTTGAGGGATTGCAACTTCTAAATTTGTTTTTCTATTAAGCTCATACAAATTTTTTGTCTCAGGTGTTGTATGCTCTTCGGCATAGCTGTATATTTTTTCTAAATTATCCTTTAGCATTTTTTAATTATTTATTTACTTAGCTTCAAGCGTTGAATTATTTATAAGTGTAGCAATATATAAGCCAATCCAAGTAAGCAAACCATTTAATAATAAAATAAGGAAGCCAAGTTTAAAACCACCTGCAGCAAGCGCTGCATCTATAAAGTAAGTAAGTATAGGTGCTGCTATACAAATAATTGGAATCAATACATCCTTAGGTTTCATTTTAGTAAAAATGCCAAAGAAGAACATACCTAATAAAGGACCATAGGTATAACCTGCCGCTTTAAATAAATTGTTTACAACCGAGTCATCGCTTAAGTTTTTAAATATAATTATCACAATCAATAACACAACCGAAAAACCAATATGAACCAGGTATCGCGTCTTTTTAGGAATCTCACTTTCATCTTGCGGTAAAATATCTACACAAAAACTTGTGGTAAGCGCAGTCAAGGCTGAATCAGCACTAGAATAAGCCGCTGCCATTAATCCTAATATAAAACATACGCCCACAAAAGGAGGAAAATGATTTACAGATAAAAATGGAAACAATTGATCTTTCTTATAACAATCACCATCCAACATCAAATTACAATCTCCAACTACGGCACCGGTAGCATCAAAGTTTAACCCACCAATTCCTTTTTGCTCAGCGTATAAATATAACATAGCGCCTAAGGCTAGAAATAAAATATTTACAATTACCAAGGCACTGCTCATCCAGTAAATATTTTTTTGAGCGTCTCCAATGTTTTTACAGCTCAAGTTTTTTTGCATCATATCTTGATCCAAACCAGTCATTACAATAGTAATTAACATCCCGCTCAAAAACATTTTTACAAAGTGACTGCCGGCACTAAAGTCCCAGTGAAACGTTTTGGAGTATGAGCTAGCAAGAACCTTTTTTATAGTTTCGCTTGCACCCCAATCCAAATCAGAGGCAATAAAAAAGATAACCGCGATAGCCGATACGAGCATAAAAGTTGTTTGTAATGTATCTGTCCAAACGATGGTTTTAATACCTCCTTTAAATGAGTAAATCCAAATTAGCAATATGGTTATAGCCACCGTCATTTCAAATGATATACCATACTGGCTAAGGATAAAACGATCCAAAACCATTGCTACAAGGAACAAGCGAAAACTTGCACCTATAATTCTTGAAATTAAAAAATAAACCGAACCTGTTTTATAACTCCAAAAACCAAAACGATTTTTTAGGTAAGTATAAATGGAGGTTAAGTTCATTTTATAATAAAGCGGTAGCAATACTTTAGCTATAACTAAATAGCCAAGTACATAACCCAGCACCATTTGCAAATAACTCCACGCTCCAGTACCTACAGCACCAGGAACCGAAATAAATGTTACACCCGATAAAGATGCCCCAATCATTCCATAGGCTACAAGTGCCCAGTTTGAATTACGGTTTCCTATAAAAAAAGAATTATTATCACTTTTACGTGATGTAATAAAACCAATTATTATCAACAGTATAAAATATCCAATAACACAACTAAGAAGAAGTGTGGTGCTCATAAGTACAATTTTGCGGTAAATATAATTTAAATAGTGGATAGTTAGCAGCTCTTAAAATACCCCCTATTCAACTTACAGTTTTTTTGTCATCGTTTAGTCATAATAAAATGACAGACTTTTATCTTTATTGCTCTTAGCTATAATTATTTTCGTATTTCGAAAAAATACAAACTATTATGAAACACTTTTTACTAATATTTATGAGCGTATGCACATTACAAGCTTCAGCTCAAACATGGACACAGCTTGGTACA
Source organism: uncultured Chitinophagaceae bacterium (assembly GCA_937981995.1). Lineage (GTDB taxonomy): Bacteria > Bacteroidota > Bacteroidia > Chitinophagales > Chitinophagaceae > JAGNRR01. The sequence continues at coordinate 3,173 of CALJNC010000048.1, read as the reverse complement.
CCACCTGCTACTTATGAGGCAAGAAACCACCCGGTTACATTTTCTATTGGTCAAATGGGCTATATAACTACTGGTGCTGGTAATTTTTACAATAGTGATTGCTATCAATATGACCCTTCAAATGATACATGGACTCGTTTAGCTAACTTTCCTGGAGGCCCAAGAAGTTTTGCTTATGGCGTAGAAAGTGGGGGTAAAGGTTATGTAGGTTTTGGACTAGTTGCCTCTTCAACCTCTGTAACCTATTACAATGATTTATGGGAGTTTGATGCTTCTAATAACACTTGGACACAATTGGCAAGTTGTCCTGGCCAAGGTCGCAGACACCCAGCTATGGTTTCTACCCCGGGTAAAGTTTATGTAGGATGTGGAGATGGTGCAACCGGCAACTTAAACGATTGGTGGGAGTATGATATCGCAACAAATACATGGACTCAGCAAGCAAACCTTCCTGCGGCAGTGCGTCACCACCCTTACTTTTTTGGTATAGGAGATGATGCTTATGTAGGTTGCGGCCACAATGGTCAAAGCATATATAAAGACTTTTTTAAGTTCAACGCTGTTACAAAAGCATGGACTGCGATTCCTAGTTTACCTACCCAAGGGCGTGTAGCTGGTACACAATTTGCTTATGGTGGTAAGGGATATTTATTAAGTGGTCAAGGTGAAGACCATAGAAATTTAGCTACCGGTGAAATGTGGGAGTATGACCCAGCAACTAATGCATGGACTAGCAAAACAGCACACCCAGGTACAGGGCGTTGGGCGCCGGGTAGTTTTGTAATTAATAACACAGTATACTTAACAAGTGGTGCCGGTTTTGGCAATAGCCAAATAGATATTAGTGATTTATGGAAATTTGATTTACCTGCTGCTGTAGCTGTAAATGATATAGTAAAAGACAACAATATTAACCTGTATCCTAATCCTGCTCAAGAGGAGTTATTTATTTCAATTGATAAAAAAATTAAATCAATCAAACTAACTACAATATATGGTGCTGTACTAGAAGCTAGTTATGAAATAACTGCTAGTAGCAAAGCGACTATTGATATAACTAACTTAGCGGCTGGTATTTATCTATTACAAGTTGAAAGTGAAGGAACTATTAGCACAAAACAATTTGTAAAACAGGACTAATAATACCCAAAATATTCTTTTGAGTATTGAGCATATTCAATACTAATTTCATCGCCCAACTGCCACTTCCCAAAGTCAGTTGGGCTTACTTCTATAGTATACTTAGTAGGACTAGCTAGGTAAAAATGATACGTATCATTTAGCTTCATATACTTTTTTTGTTTCACATTAGTAAACTCAACTACCTTTTGTTTGTGCGTTTTATCCTTATGATAATCCAATAATTTTACACGGTAGGATACTATAGCTATGAGTCCAACAAATAACATCATAAACAACAATCCTACAAAAAACACATGATATAAGGTGGATAAAGGCATATCAGCATCGCCATTCATAAATATGAGAATAATACAAAAAACCAAAGGAGAAATAGTACCCAATATCAATAATACATTCATAGCCTTCATGTATAGCTTGCTTTCATGCTGGTACCTTCGATTGATAAACTCCAGCTCGTCTATATTTAATGGCTTTACATCGTGCATTCATTACTAAAATAAGGAAAATATACAGCATATAGCATCTTGCAAAAATAGAATTACCAAAAGCTTTTTTTTTAGTAAAAAATAATACCTTTGCCGTCCTTTACAACGCGGGTGTGGTGAAACCTGCCTGCCGGCAGGCAGGTTGGTAGAAACGCTACCCAACAAAAAAAACGCGGGTGTGGTGAAATTGGTAGACACGCTAGACTTAGGATCTAGTGCTTCACGGCTTGGGGGTTCGAGTCCCTTCACCCGCACAAATCAAACGCTGTCACTCTGAGTTAAATCGAAGAGCGTACAGCGTTTGATGTTTAAATAAATATCAATTATGGCTACAGTAGCACAGGAAAACATTGGAACACATCATGAAAAAGTAATCATTACCTTAACCAAGGATGATTATGTTCCAGCTTTTAATTCTTCATTAAAAAAACAGGCGAAACAAGCAAACCTTCCTGGTTTTAGAAAAGGAATGGTACCTGCTGGCATGCTTAAAAAAATGTACGGACCAGGTATTTTCCAAGAAGAAGTTCTTAAAATGGCAGGTGCCGAATTAGAAAAATACCTACTTACCGAAAAAGTAGAGTTTTTAGCTCGTCCGTTACCTTCTGAATCTCAAGCGCAACTTAAGCTTGATATGAATAATACGGAGGACTATGTATTTGAATACGAATTTGCAGCAGTTCCTGATATGAAGCTAACTCTTTTAGATAAAAAAGAAAAGTGGCCCATACATAAGGTGGAAGTAACTGATGACATGATCAACGAAGAAGTTGAACGTTTCCGTTATAAAGCAGGAAACATGGAAGATGTTGAAGCAATTACGGAAGAAGACAATGTGTTAAATATTTCTATTACGGAGGAAGGTTCTGAAGAAGAGGCTAAAGAAAACTCACTCTTACTTAAATACTTTACCCCAAAAGCCCAAAAAGAGCTAATGGGTAAAAAAGTAGATGAAAGCATTACCCATAAAATAAAAGATATGGTAAATGAGGATGTCCTACCTGCCATAATAAAAGACTTAGGGCTTGATCCTGCCATAGAGGAAAACAAAGACAAGAAGTTTACTTTCAAACTAACTAAAATTGGATTGATTGACAAACCTGAAATGACGGAGGAATTCTTTAAGCAAATTTACCCAACGCAAGAAGTAAAAACCGAAGACGATTTTAGAGCACAAGTAAAAGGTGATATAGAAAACTACTGGAGCAGCCAAGCAAAAACATTTTTACATAACGAATTGTATGAGCGCTTTATACATGAAACAGAATTTGAATTGCCTACTGATTTTTTAAAGCGTTGGTTGTTAGTATCAGAAGATAAATACCAAACTATGGAAGAAGTGGATGCTGCTTATGATAGCTTTAGCCACGGCATCCGTTGGGAGCTTATCCTTAAAAAATTGGTAGAAGAAAATGATATTGATGTTACCAGAGACGAAATAGAAACAGTAGTTAAGGCACAGCTGCAACAGTACTTTGGCGGACAAGCCTTTGACGAAAGTGCTGATTGGGTACAACAGTTTATCAATAAGCAAATGCAAGACCG
>CALJNC010000047.1 GCA_937981995.1 uncultured Chitinophagaceae bacterium | reverse complement strand
CCTAATGCTCCAAATATCGCCCGTCATTACTATCTTGCAGCTTCAATTATGTCACAATTAAATTTTAAGTATCTCGCACCTTATTTCAAAGACAAAAAAGTATTTGTAACGGGGCATACTGGTTTTAAGGGGGCGTGGCTTACGCAAATTTTGGCGCGTATGGGAGCTAAGGTTTATGGTTACTCCTTGGATAGTGAGCAGGATCATTTATTTGATTTGATAGATGGTGATTTTATGTGTGAGCGTTCGACACTTGAGGATTTGAGTGATGTGGAATATTTGGAGGAGTGTATTATTGATACGGAGCCTGATTTTGTTTTTCACTTAGCGGCACAATCCTTAGTATTGGAGAGTTATGAAAATCCTTTAAAAACATTTGAAACCAATACCCAAGGAACAGCCAGTGTATTAGAAATGGTACGCAAACTTAAAAATCCTTGTACTGTAATCATGGTTACTACGGATAAGGTATATGAAAACTTAGAAGAGAATAGAGCCTTCCTGGAAACGGATAAGCTAGGTGGTTTTGATCCTTACTCGGCAAGTAAAGCTGCTTGTGAAATTATTATTGATTCGTATCGTAAGTCGTTTTTTGCACCGGAGAAATATGAGGATCATAAAAAATGTATAGCATCTGTACGAGCAGGGAATGTAATAGGCGGTGGCGATTATGCCGAGAATCGAATTGTACCAGATATTATAAGAGCAATTAATACCAATAAGGAAGTGGAGCTGCGCAATCCGCAAGCTACGCGGCCTTGGCAGCATGTATTGGAGCCTTTAGGTGCTTATCTTTTACTAGCTACTAAAATGGTAGACGAGCCTACTAAGTTTGCAGAGGCCTATAATATTGGCCCCGATAAGGATGATGTATTAACGGTAGAGGAGCTTACTAAAATGGGCATAGAAGTTATGGGTAAAGGAAGCTATAAAGCCAATAAAGTAAAAGGACAAAAGCATGAGGCCAACTTCTTGGCATTAGATAATACAAAGTTTAAAAAAGCAACGGGTTGGTTACCAACTTGGACGGCTAAGGAGGCCATTAAAGTAACCTTTGGGTGGCATATGGCGAAAGGCGATGCAGATGTAAAATGTCTATTGCAAATTCAAGAATTTTTTAGCGGTAAAATTGACGGAAGCAATGAGAGTTGATAACACAAATATTGAAGGCGTAAAAGTAATCCATCAGTTCAGACATGATGATGAGCGTGGTGCATTTGTAAAGCCTTTTCATGATGCAGATTTTAAAGCGGCGGGTATTGATTTTCAATTGAAAGAAAGTTTTTATTCTACTTCGGTAAAAAATGTAATTCGTGGTATGCATTTTCATGCACCACCACACCAGCATAGCAAAATTGTTTTTTGTACGGCAGGTTGTGTATTGGATGTGGCCTTAGACTTGCGAAAGGATTCGCCTACTTATGGCCAGTATGCTTCGCAGGAATTATGTTTCCAGAATAATCAGGCGCTTTATATACCGGAAGGATTTGCGCATGGCTTTGTTTCCTTGACCAAGGAGAGTACGCTGTTTTACTTTGTAAGTGGCGAGTATAATACGGAGGCCGATGGAGGTGTGCGCTATGATTCTTTTGGAATGGATTGGCCGGTGGAGGGGAGTGGGATTTTAAGTCCTCGGGATTTGGAGTTTGATTCGCTTGGGGATTTTGTTTCGCCTTTTTAGGTCTACTCAAATTCGTGTTTTCTTTTTTTTTGATAAAAAAGAAACAAAAAATCAAGGCTTGGAAAGAATAACTAAAAACTCAAATCCAAGCCTAAAGTAATCCAAACTCGCGCTTGAAATTCTAATAGTTTAGAGTTTGCTGTGCGCTCAAACACTGGATTACTTCTTAACGGCTCGAATTCGATTTTTCTTAACGCTATTCTTTCCGAGGCCGTCAAAACCAATACCCTTTCTGAAAGGTCTGATTTAATAGGAATATTGATTTCGGAGTGATGACTTTCGACAAGCGAAAGAAAAAATGGAGCGGAATGGCAGCTTGCCACCTTCAGCGTGGTTGCTTGCAAAAAGCCTGTAGCGAACACTTTTTTTCGTTGCGTAGCATTCGCCTTTCAAAAGTCTTGACTTTTTTGTTACTTTTTGTGTTAAGACAAAAAGTAAAGACCCAAGAAAAAAAACTATTTTAGCACAATGAATATTTTCATATCAGGTGCATCGGGACTCGTAGGCGGTAACTGCCAAAAATATTTTTTAGAGCAAGGTGCTGAAGTGCTTGGGACTTATTTCTCTTTTCCGACAGATGATACGGTCTATTTTAATTCTTTAGACCTAGCTGATGAAAAGAACCCCGATGTAAAAAGTTTTAATCCTGATGTGATAGTCCATTGCGGTGCATTAACCCATGTAGATTATTGTGAGGATAATGAGGAAGAAAGTTATCAGAAAACAGTGCAGTCTACCGTAAACTTATTGCAGCTTGCGGAAGAATGCAATGCGCGCTTCGTATATATATCTACAGATTATGTTTTTGATGGTATTGATGGTCCTTATAAAGAAGAGGATGATTTTAATCCATTAGGAGTGTATGCCGAGCATAAATTATTGGGAGAGGATACCGTAAGAGCTTCTGGAGTCTCACATTTGATTTTACGCATTACGAATGTATATGGCGATGAAATTAGAAATAAAAACTTTGTATCAAGAATTATTGAACAATGCAAAGAAGGTAAGGACTTGACGTTAAAATTACCTGTGGATCAATATGCTACACCCGTGAACGCCTGGGATGTTGCACGTAGTATGTGGTTGTTGCTAAGTGATAAAAAAGAAGGAGAATACCATATAGCTAGCACGGATTACGTAAATCGAATTGAGCTAGCACAGCGTGTACTCAAGTATTTTCCAAATGCCAAGTATGAATTAATTCCTTTGATAACTGAAGATTTAAAGCAAGCTGCAAAACGTCCTTTGACTGCGGGTTTACTTACTGAGAAATTTTCTATTGAGTATCCTACATTTATGTTTAGTAATGTAGATGACTATGTTTCGTCAAAGGTTTAGATTTGGAATCGAATCAACAATATAAAGTTATAATCATTGGTGGTGGGCTAGCTGGCTTATCCTTGGCTATTCAATTAGCACAAGAAAATAGAAGCGTTCTTTTAATAGAAAAAGGAGCGTATCCGCGACATAAAGTTTGTGGTGAGTACATCTCTTTGGAAAGCTGGGCCTATGTGCAGCGCTTAGGTGTTCCACTAGAGGCCATGAATTTGCCCAAAATTGATAAACTTAAAATTAGTTCCGAGAACGGTGTGGTTTTAAAGTCGGATTTAGATTTAGGCGGTTTTGGAATTAGTAGATATGTATTGGAAGACTTGCTTTATAAAAAATGTAAGGAGCTTGGAGTGGAAGTGCTAACGAATACGAAGTATGTAAGTCATTTAAAAGAACGCGAACTCTTTAAGATCAAAACAAGCCGGGGTGTTTTTGAAGCAGAGGTTTTATGTGCTTCATTTGGCAAGTATGCTCCCAATGATTTATATAAGCCACAAAAGAAAACGGATAATTGGGTTGGCGTAAAGTATCATATTCGTTTTGATCACCCTTCTGATGAAATCGTATTACACAATTTTGAAAATGGCTACTGCGGCATGAGCAAAATAGAAGATGGTAAAAGTTGCCTCTGTTATTTGGTGAATGCTAAAGAATTAAAAAAATGCGGAAACGATATTAAAGCACTTGAGGAAAAGGTACTACAGCAGAATACTTATTTAAATACCCTATTTAGAAAAGCAGAATTTTTATATAAAAAACCCATGGTTATTTCAAACGTAAGTTTTGAAGTAAAAAAGCCAGTGCATAATGGAATATTTTATCTAGGAGATAGTGCAGGTACAATTGCGCCATTGAGCGGTAATGGCATGAGCAATGCCTTTCGCTCAGCCTATTTGTTAAACAAATCTTTAAATTCTTATTTTAAAAACGAAATTTCTTTGGCTGCATGTGCTCAAAACTATGAAAAAGATTGGCTTATAGCCTTTAAGTCAAGGATATCAACAGGTAGTATGCTACAACAATTTTTTTGTAAGAAAAATCTAAATGCAGCGTCTATACGTATATTAAAGTATGCTAAGCCGATTCACAAATATATTATTCGCAAAACGCACGGACTGCCTTTTTAGAAAGAGCTTTTATGGCTTCATGCTCATCTTGATGGTTTGTACTTTATTTTCGCAATGCTCTACAGCACAAACACAAACGACTATGAAAAAGGAGAACAAATATTACTCAACTACGAGTAAAGAAAAAGTAGAAGTAGCTGACGAAGAGTGGAAATCAATTTTAGATCCTGAGGTATATCGTATCGCACGAGAGTCTGGTACTGAGTATGCATACTCAGGCGAGTATAATAAGCATAGTGAAGTAGGCGAGTACCATTGTAAAGTATGTGGCAATAAATTATTTAAAAGTGATGCTAAGTTTGAAAGCAGTTGTGGATGGCCAGCATTTTTTGAAGCCGATACTAAAACAAGCATGAAATACATTCAAGACAATAGTCATGGAATGAGTAGGGTGGAAGTACGTTGCGGTAGATGCGATAGTCATTTAGGACACGTATTTAATGATGGTCCTCCACCTACAGGTAAACGATATTGCATAAATAGTAAAGTAATTTTATTTGAGAAAAATGGCGAAAAGTAATTTAATCTTGTTTTTAAGTTTTATCATTTTTATGAGTTGTAATGCATCTCATTTAAATGATCAATCTGTAAAGGATATAAAGGAAATAACGCTTTCCCAAAGTAGTTTGAAGGGAGCTGTAACAGAAGGTAAAATAGAAACGGCTATTGTTGGCGGTGGTTGTTTTTGGTGTACTGAGGCTCAGTATCTTGCTTTAGAAGGTGTAAAAACGGTAGTGTCTGGTTATGCAGGCGGTACTGTAAAAAATCCTACTTACGATGAAGTATGTAGCGGAAAAACAGGACATGCTGAGGTTATTAAAATAGAGTATAACGCAGAGGTGATTTCTTACGAAGAAATATTACAAGCTTTTTTTGTAGCGCATGACCCTACACAGCTAAATAGACAAGGCGCCGATGTAGGAACACAATATCGTTCAACGATTATGCCTTTAAATGAAAAACAAAAAACGGCAGCTGTGGCCATTATTAAAGAGTTGAATAACAAAGAAGTATTTAGCCATCCTGTAGTAACAACAGTGGAAGACTTAGATACTTTTTATGCTGCCGAAGACTATCATCAAAACTATTATAAACGCAATGGAGGCTCCAATCCTTATTGTACGAGGGTAGTAGGTCCTAAAGTTGAAAAATTTAAAAAAGTCTTTAAGGATAAACTCAAGAAAAACTAACTTATTTTTACGGTTGATACACCCGATTATGAAAAAAGCATTTCTCTTCCTCTTTTTGATGTTTACGATCAGTCAAAGTTTTGGTCAGCAAAAACTTCGTCATAAAAAATCATTTAGCCGTACTCATTTTGAAGGTGGGTTAACGTTAAGTTCAAATGGTAATAATCATATTATATCTCCTAGTGCATTGCAGTATTGGGGCATAGGCAAAAACAAGCAAAAATTCAAGATTGGATTGGGAGCACGATACTCAGCTTCAATAGGAAATGATAAGTTGGAGTATATAACGGCTGCTGCTAAATTTACTTCTGGCAAAACGGGGCCAGGAGTGTTTTTTGCGGATCAGATCTCTGAAAATATTGATACTATGAGTTTGAATGGTACGCAAATACATGCGTTAAATTTATTACTTGCATTACGCTATGATATAGATAAAAAATTTGGTCTTGAATTTAATATAGACTTAGCAGGACTAAGTTTTGGCAAACGTCAACAGGGTATACTTACTTATAACGATGGTAAAAAGCATGGTGCAAATGCTTACCCTACGGCGGGTAATCTTTTATTAATAAGCGACAATGACCTTGGGAGTTTAAACTCTGAGTTTATGATTTCTTATTTACATAAAAAGAAGATGCGCTTTAAGATTGGTGGTGTATTTATGTTTAATGAATACGATGTAGTGAATCCAGTAAATTATATAAATAATACAGGCACCTTTATAGATGCTACTCGATATAGAAATAAAACTTTTCAATTGGGTATTGGTTTCAATTATGTATTCCGATACTTTCTTTCTAAAACCTATAAAAATTAAAAAAAATGAATTTAAAAACAATTTTATTATTTCTTGCCATGCTACCATTTGTAGCATTTGCTCAACAAAACGAAAACGACCCAACAGAAGGGGAACCGTTTATTAAAAGAACCACTACAGAAGCTGGTTTAACCTTTGCAACTAGTGGAACGTTGCACAATCTCTCATTGAACGGGGTTCAATACTGGGGTTTTGGAACACATAACCGCAAGTTCAAAGTAGGTTTAGGTCTACGTATGAATAACTACTTTGGAAGTGAAGATTTAGAGTATATAACGGCTCCTGCTGATCTTACGGGTGATGATGCATACATTGACTCATTAGCATTGGAAGGTACGCAGGTAAGTACCTTAAATTTATTCTTAGCCTTGCGTTATGATTTTACCGAACGTTGGGGAGCTGAATTTAATATTGATATGGCAGGCTTTAGCTTCGGTGGCGAAAAAGAAGGTGTGCTTACGTATGATGATGGTAAAACATTGCCTACGGACGGAACACCTACAGCGGGCAACTTATTGTTAATCGGAGATAACGATTTGGGTAATTTGAATTCTGAATTATTGCTAACGTATCGTTATAAATCTAACTGGCGTTTTAAGGCAGGATTGATGTTCAATTTTAATGAATACTCACTAGGCGTAGTACCTGCAGCCTATAACGCAGCAGATGGAACAGAGATAAAAGAGATACAGCGTTACCGTACCAAGAACATGACTTTTGGTTTAGGTGTAAACTATGCCTTCTAAACAACGTCTATAACTTATAATAAAAACAGAACAATGAAAAACATATCCTTACTTCTTCTTTTTAGCCTGTTTGCCTTAGGAGCAAATGCTACAAAATATTCAAAAGCCTCAAACTCAGCGGCCAGTTTTAAAATTAAAAACCTTGGCTTATGGGTTAAAGGAAGCTTTAAATCTTTGGATATTCAAGCTGTATTTGATTCTGAAAATGC
>CALJNC010000046.1 GCA_937981995.1 uncultured Chitinophagaceae bacterium | reverse complement strand
CCTACGCAAATCGAATCTCCAGAAAGACCAATAACGGATTGAACCGAATGAGTTATTACTATCACTTGATCAATCGTATCAAAACAAGGAGCCGTACCCGAAATTAAACGCACCGTATAATTACCTTGCGCTCCATAAATATGCAACGGATTAGGATCAGTAGATGAGCTTCCATCGCCAAATAACCAGAAATAGGTTGAATCACCAACCGATGTATTCGTAAAATAAACTGAATCACTAGCACACCCATAATCTATCACATAATTAAAGTTTGCAATGGCGCTGCTATCCTGATATATTTCAATAGTATCACTTCCGGTACAACCATCTGATCCTGTAACAAATACATAATACGTGCCAGTAGAAGTTACAGTTCTTGTTTGCCCAGTTGAATTATCATCCCATAAGTAAGCGGCATAGTTTGGTCCCGCATCAAGTACTAATGATTGACCCGAGCAAATGGGTTGGTCAGGACCTAAATCAATATTGATAGGTTCGGCTACATAACAAACAAAATTATTCATATTTTGACCGCCAGTTCCAGGAGCCGCGCTATAGGTAGTATTAAAACAAGAACTCGATGGATTTAGAACAATACCTGCTTGCCCTCCGGCAAAGGAAGTGGTAATTCCTGCTGGTACAGCAGCTTGAGGAAATGCAATTAATCCACCACCTCCACCACCGCCTGGACCATGGCATTGAGATGTAAAAACTGTATTAAAATTTGAAGAGCCATTTCCTCCATCGGCAATTACATTTAAGTTTCCGGTAAAGTTGGGACTTACTAAATATATACTACCTCCAGCACCACCGCCTGATCCACCTTCATCACCAAAGGTTTGCACACTATCTCCATTTGAAATGATTGCTTGATTGTTTCCAACAATATTATCAGCTGATATATATATTAGTCCGCCACCATTTCCTCCAGGAAAAATGGGTTGATTGTTATCTCGTTCGGGGCCACCGCCACCGCCACCAACGTACATACTATTATTTGTTCTTGCTAAGGCTAAACCACCAATACCATTTTTAGTTACTGGATTACAACCGCTGTATTGGTTGCCTCCTTGACCTCCTACTCCACCGTTTCCACCGCCGCCAGCTCCTGTATTTCCAGCATAAGCGCCGCCACCACCATTAGCAAGCTTACCCCCGCCACATTCCTCACCGGCGATATAATCCGCTATGCCTTCTCCTTTTTCCCCTTCGGTATTAGAAGCCAAGCTAGCAAAAAAAGCAGTTGAACCGCAATTAAAAGAACCGCCAATAAATTGACCTCCTCTAAAGCCCGCACCACTCGCATCTATAGTATCATTTAATGTTAGGGTACCTGGCGTTTCAAAAGTTAAAACTCCACCAGTTGTACCATTCCAAGGAGCACATGTAAGGTTATTAACTACGGTAGGATTTGGAAATACCGGTACAGATACCATTTGAATATAAGCTGTACTATCATATATATTACAAAATGGAAAAAGTGTAACTGTATTACCTGTAATACTTGTAATAGTAGAAAACTGATAACGTCCGGCACCATTAAGCGCTACGGTATCGCCATAGTTCACGGTATTCGTTTGATCAATACTTGCCCCCTTCATTTTTATAATTAAAACCTTATCACCTACTACAAAACCTGCGGTAGATCCTACTGCAACATTGGTAGGGTTTATAGCCAATAAGGGGGTATAAATATTTATTACACCTTGGATGTTTTGAGCATTTGCTAAAAATCCAAAAAAGATAAATACAAAAAGAATTGAATACTTTTTCATAAGAAAGGACTTATACGAATATAAGACCCATCTTTTAGAAAAGAGATGGGAAAACTGTTGAAAACAAAGGCTTTTATAAGAGCATTAAAGCGGGTTGCTCTATATAATCTTTAAGCGTTGATAAGAATTCAGCTCCCACTGCTCCATCAACAACTCTATGGTCACAACTTAACGTAAGCTTCATAATATTTTTCACTGCAATTTTATCACCATCTACCACTGGAGTAGCTGTGGTTTTACCTACTGCAAGTATGCAGGCATCTGGCGGATTGATAATTGCAGTAAATTCATCAATACCCATCATACCTAGATTAGATATTGTAAACGTATTTCCTGTAAACTCTTGTGGTTGTAATTTACCCGTACGTGCTTTGTCATACAATTGATTTGCATCAGCTGCTATTTGTGCAAGTGTTTTTTGATGAGCAAATTTTATAACTGGCACAATCAAACCATCAGGAATTGCAACTGCACTTCCAATATGTACATGATCATTTGTTCTAATTTTATCACCCAACCAAGAGCTATTCACCGCAGGATGTTTAGTAAGAGCCAATGCAACTGCTTTAATAAGCATATCACCTACTGATATTTTAATATCACTTACCGAATTAATTTGCTTACGCACTTTTAAAAAGTCATCCATCTCTACTGAAATTTTCAAATAGAAATGTGGAGCATTGAATTTGCTTTCGCCTAAGCGCTGTGCAATTACTTCACGCATTTGTGATAATGGCGTATCGGTAAAACTCTCTTTTGCTGTACTAGCATCAAAAGCAGGTATCATAGCTGCTCTTGATGAAGTTGCTGCGTTTTGACTACCACCTTTGTAATTATCAATATCTCTTTTTATAATGCGACCACCATCTCCAGTACCTTGTAAATTATTTAAATTAATTCCTTTATCATTAGCCATTTTACGAGCCAGTGGAGAAGCTTTTACTCGGCTATCATCAGCTGTACTTGCCGTGGCTAGTGCAACAAGCGCTGGCTCCGCAACTTGAGGTGTTACAACAACTTTTTCTTCTTGTTTTGGTACTTCTTCTTTCTGCTCACTTTCAGCCAATATACCCGGCAAATATTTTTGAATATCTGTATCAGCTTCACCTACTATGGCTAATACTCCATTTACATCTACTGACTCTCCTGCTTCTACTCCTTGATATAATAAGGTGCCATCTGCATAACCTATCACCTCCATTGTTGCCTTATCGGTTTCCACTTCCGCCAATACGTCATCGGTTGTTACAACATCACCTACATTTTTTTGCCATGATACAATTTTTCCTTGCTTCATGGTATCACTTAAAAGAGGCATACGCACAACTTCCATATCACTCGGTAACTCTTGCTTTGCTGCCGGTGCAGGTGCTGTATCTGTAGCGCTTGCTTTTGTTTCTTCTGTGGTTGGTTCAGCTTCAGTTTCAGTAACTGGTGCATCTTCTAATAAACTTTGAAAATCTTCTCCTTTATCTCCAATAATGGCAATGATTTGATTGATTAGTGCAGCTTCACCTTCAGGCACACCAATATGTAATATGGTACCATCCACATAAGGTACTATTTCCATAGTTGCCTTATCTGTTTGCACTTCTGCAAGTACATCATCACTTTGTACTTCGTCACCAACTTGCTTTAACCACTGTACGATTTTACCTTCTTTCATGGTATCGCTTAGTAGCGGCATTCTTATCACTTCAGCCATTAGATAAATTTATCCATCAAAAGTAAGATATAAGAGGATGAAATGGCAAAAAAATAAATGACAAATTAAGCCGTGAACAACAAATACTACTGCAATTCAGATAATTGTCAACTCCAAAAAGTCGGAATACAATTTTCATAAATCAAAGCTGATTCAATTAGCAGTATTCCCTATCTTCGGATGACTATGGATGTAAAAAAACTATCAATAGATACAAAACTAATTCATGCTGGAGTGGAGCCTGACCTTACAACTGGAGCCATCATGACACCCATATATCAAACAACAACCTTTGTTCAATTGGCACCGCATCAGCATAAAGGCTATGAATATTCGCGTACGCAAAATCCCACACGCTATGCATTAGAAAAAGCCTTAGCTGCAATAGAAAATGGAAAGCACGCCACCTGTTACGCAAGTGGTATGGCAGCCTGTGATGCTATTATAAAATTATTGCGGCCTGGTGATCAGGTTGTAAGTACTAATGATTTATACGGTGGTTCTTATCGCTTGTTTACCAAGATATTTAAAAACTATGGTATTGATTTTAATTTTATAGGTATGAACGATGCTCAACAAATTGAGGCGTCCATCACTCCAAAAACGAAAATGATTTGGGTAGAAACGCCTACTAATCCGATGCTCAATATTATAGATATTGAAGCTTGTGCAGCAATTGCAAAAAAGCATAATTTAATTTTAGTTGTAGATAATACATTTGGTTCTCCTTACCTACAAAACCCTTTAGATTGGGGAGCGGATATAGTAATGCACTCCGCTACAAAATACTTAGGTGGCCACTCAGATGTTGTGCATGGTTGTGTAATAACCAATAGCGATACTTTACAAGAACAATTAAAATTTATTCAAAATAGTTGTGGTGCAGTTCCAGGGCCTCAAGATTGTTTTTTAATCTTACGAGGATTAAAAACCTTGCATGTACGCATGCGTCAGCATTGCCTAAATGCAAAAGCTATTGCCCATTGGCTTAAGCAAAATGATAAAGTAGACAAAGTATTGTGGTGTGGTTTTGAAGAACACCCCAATCATGCAATAGCAAAAAAACAAATGAGAGATTTTGGCGGCATCATTTCATTTTCCTTAAAAGAAGATACTGTAGAAGCAGCAAATAACATATTAAGCAAAACCGAACTATTTGCACTGGCAGAAAGCCTTGGCGGCGTGGAAAGTTTGTGCGGGCACCCGGCCAGTATGACACACGCTTCCATTCCTCGTGAAGAACGCCTTGCAGTTGGACTTTCTGATTCATTGATTCGCCTATCGGTAGGTATAGAAAATGTAGATGATTTAATTGCAGATTTGGAACAAGCCTTATCATAAAAATAAAGACACTCGAAAGTCTCAAACTGACAATGCTTTAAATATTGTAACGAAACGCGCATGACCCAGAAAGAACTTAAAATATTCTTAGATAGAAAAGTCGATTATTACAATCGCCCTTCTTTTATTTCAAATGATCCTATTTGTATTCCACATCGTTTTACCAAAAAACAAGACATAGAAATCGCAGGGTTTTTCGCGGCCATTTTTGCCTGGGGCATACGCAAAACAATTATAAATAAAAGCTTGGACCTGCTAAATCGAATGGATAATAGCCCGCATGATTTTATTTTAAACCATACGGTAAAAGATCTTAAAGGACTACTTGGTTTTAAACATCGTACGTTTAATGAAATAGATTTGTTGTTTTTAGTAGAAGTATTTAAACAACATTACACACAATATAATTCCTTGGAATCTGCTTTTATTCCTAAAAAAGAAAATGCAACTCAAGAGGAACGGCTTACATTTTTTTATAACTACATTTTTTCTTTTGAACACTTAAGACGAACCGAGAAGCATATCTCTACCCCAGCAAAAAACTCAGCCTGTAAACGAATAAACATGTACCTGCGCTGGATGGTTCGTAAGGATAAAAAAGGGGTAGATTTTGGAATTTGGAATAAAATCAATTCTTCAGAACTAATCATTCCTATGGACGTGCATGTATGCCGTGTTTCAGAAAAATTAGGCCTTCTTACTAATCCAAAAGCTAATTGGAAGGAAGCAGTACAGCTTACTAAGAAATTACGTCAATTTGATTCTAAAGACCCTGTAAAATATGACTTTGCCCTATTTGGCATGGGTGTTTCGGAGAAATAGTATGTTACTATAAAAAAGAAGTATTTTTCAATTTATAAAAGCAATAGATTAACTTAGCATCTTTACTATCTATGGATTACGAATTAAAAAAAATTGGTAAAATAAAATACATTGAAGAAGGACAAGGTGAAGACATCGTTTTACTTCATGGATTGTTTGGAGCCTTAAGTAATTTTAGGGATTTAATAGATCACTTTAAGGAAACGCATCGTGTTTTTATACCTATGCTTCCATTGTATGAATTAACTAATTTGGATACCACTGTAAGTGGCTTGGCCAAATTTGTAGAAAAATTTGTTTCCGCTCGAGGACTCAAAAAGTTTCACATCCTAGGTAACTCCTTAGGCGGGCACGTAGCACTTGTATATGCGTTACGCTACCCACAACATATTAATACAATTACCCTTACCGGTAGTAGCGGCTTGTTTGAGCATGGCATGGGCGAAACATACCCCAAGCGTGGCGATTACGATTACATACAAAAGAAAACAGAGCTTACTTTTTACGATCCAAAAATGGCATCAAAAGAATTAGTAGATGAGGTTTTTGAAATAACTAATAATCGACTTAAGGCCTTAAAAATAATTCAACTGGCTCGCTCAGCTATTAAGCACAACTTAGGTAGTGAGTTAAAAAACATTACCGCACCTACTTGTCTTATTTGGGGTAAAAATGATACCATTACACCACCTATGGTAGCAGAGGAATTTAAAAAACTACTGGTAAACTCCGAGTTGCATTGGATAGATAAATGTGGGCATGCTCCTATGATGGAAGTACCCGCTGAATTTAATACTGTATTGGATGGCTTTTTGGCAAAGCATAATGCAGCAAAATCTGTAGATGCTTAAGCTGTGGGTATTAGAGATCTTGTACTATACGAATTACCTAGCCTTAGCTTAAAAGATAGCGGCACAAAAGCCCTTGCGCTCATGCGCGATTTTCATATTTATCACTTGCCTATAATTGAGCGAGATGATTACCTAGCATTAATTTCAGAAGAGGATATATTAGATTGGGATACACCAGAAGAGCCTTTATCGAAAGCTGAATTTTTAAAATTTAGACCGGCCGCATTTGATTCAATGCATCCTTTTGAAGCTATTAAATTAGTAAAACAATTTCACCTATCCATTATTCCATTATTAGATGAAGAGAAAAAATTTGTAGGAAGCATTACGGTTGAAAATTTATTTAATTTCATTACCAATACCAACTCCTTTGAGCAAGAAGGTGGGATTGTAATATTAAGAGTAAGTCCTATTGAATATAGTTTGGCAGAAATTGCCCGACTAGCCGAAAGCGATAATATTTTATTGCAAGGTGTATTAGTAAGACAAATTGAGGATAGTAATATGCTCAATATCACTATTAAAACCAACAAAACAGATTTGCGATCTTTTGTAGCTACGCTTGAACGGTATGAATACGAAATTGAGGCTACATACAATGCATTACTCAATGAGGAAAACCTCAAAGAAAACTATGATGCATTAATGCGTTATTTAGACCTATAAACTACTCAGCCTTTTTAGGAGCATCCTTCTTAGTATCAGGATTTTTATACGCTTTGTTCTTACGGTATTTACCATTTGAACCTGTACTTATTTTACCTCTACGCGTTTTTTTATCACCTCTTCCCATTTTTATTATTTTTTTGGACTACGAATATAAAATAGAATCGCTTAATCAGCCGAATTAATTCTACGTCGATTCTCTTTTTTCTGGGACTTAAACTTTTTATCCTTTAATCTTTTACGCTTTACAGATGCAGGTATATTGCGCCTTTTCCTCTTTTTTACAGGTAGGAGCGCTTGCTGTAATAAGGAATAGAATTGTTTTGTAACCAAGTCCTTATTTTTTAGTTGCGATCTTGTTTTTTGACAAGAAAGAAGCAATTCTCCAGATTCTGCTATGCGATTGCTCAATTTTTCAGCGATTAGTTGTTTCTGATCATTGCTTAATTTGCATGAGTCCATAACATGAAAACGCAATTGAACCTTTGTTTCAACCTTATTTACATTCTGACCACCTTTACCGCCACTGCGAGAAAAAGTATATTGTAATTCATCAGAAAAATCCATGGTGCTATCTTTAAACATCAAAAGTAACCGCAATGCGCGTATTGATACAAAGAGTTAGTGAAGCCAATGTAAAAGTTGATAATGAAATTACGGGAAGTATAGAAAAAGGTATGCTTATACTCCTTGGAATAGAAAGTGCCGACAATGAGGAAGACATTAATTATTTGTGCAACAAAATAAAAGGCCTGCGCATTTTTAATGATGCCGATGGTAAAATGAACTTAGCATCAGATGAAATAGCAGGACAATTCCTAGTGATAAGTCAATTTACATTACACGCTAGTACCAAAAAAGGAAATAGACCTTCCTATATTAAAGCTGCACGGCCCGAGATTGCTGAACCTCTTTATAAAAAATTTGTGCAATCTTTGCAACTAGTAACTTCCTCAAATATTCAAACGGGTATTTTTGGGGCAGATATGAAAGTACATTTAATAAATGACGGTCCAGTAACCCTATTAATAGATTCAAAAAACAAGGAGTAGTATGAGTATTACAATTGAACAATATCAAAAAGATGTAGACTATTGGATTAAGACAGTAGGTGTGCGATACTTTAGTGAGTTAACCAACTTAGGTATCTTAATGGAGGAAGTAGGCGAGCTTGCCAGAATTATGGTACGTAAATATGGAGACCAAAGCAATAGGAAAAATGATGAAAACGCTAACCTAGCTGATGAATTTGCAGATGTGCTTTGGGTACTTACCGCGCTTGCCAATCAGTGTGGTGTAAACCTAAGTGATGCAATTGAAAAAAATATTGATAAAAAAAATACTAGAGATAAGGATAGACATAAGAATAACCCTAAGCTGAATGATTAAGCAGTTTTAAACCAAACTTCTTTTTGAGTAGTAGAATCTCCATTATAATTAATGGTTAGCTCCTCGCCAATTTTCACACCCTTCACCGTTTTCACCTCAATAATCCCTTCAGTATAGTCTTGATAGTATTCGCAGTTACTTGGAGCCGCATGATTAAACACAGGCACGTAACCCATGGCCATACAACAAGTTCCACCTTCCCAGTGGAATATATAATCGTGTAGTTTCGTATCATTAAGCAAAATCATTTCCTCAGCACTCATTATAATTACCGGAGCACTTTCTATTAATTCATCTACCGCAAAATCTCGCAAAGCGAATATTCCCCAACCTTTATTTTCTGTTTTGCGTACTTCAAAATCTGCCATGATCTTAAACAAATTTAGGACGGCTATAAAAAACAAACTGTCCAATCAAAATCATAATTACAGTTAGAATACCTGAAACTAGTGTTTTGTACAATGTATACAATATATTGCTCAAGCTCCACTCCTGTAATAAAAAATAAAATAAGTGATGAATTAAAATACTAAAACATATGTAAAAGAGAAAAGGCATAAAACCTAATCGATAAACAGTTGGTCTAGCCCAGCCTAACTTTTTTTCGTCCTGTTGAAAAAATAAGCGCAACAATCGAGGCCTAAGAAAAGCAAGCAAGATTAAAGCCGATGCATGCATACCAGGTGTGTTGCTAAAAATATCAAGTACAATGCCTATTACTAATGCGTAAAGCATCATAAGATAATAATTCACACGAATAGGTAACAACAAAATAAGCACAGGAAACAACAATGGAATAAATGAAGGTATTCCCAAAAAGGTTATGCTATCATTAATAGCCATATCATTCAACAATAAAGTTTGAAACAAAATGACAAATAAAAATTGTCCGATATAGTAAACAAACTTATTCATTCTCTATTGCCTTAACTGAATCTTGTAACACTTCCCGTTCTAAATTTATATCATCTACCACTACGTATACAAAGTCTAATTTCTTAAAGTTAGTACCCAACTTGATAATATAGTTATTGCCACTATTGGCACCTCCCTTCCTTTTCTTTACCACTTTACCTATCATTATATTAGGCGGAAATCTAGAATACGAGCTTGTTAAAACAGTGTCCCCTTTTTTTAATTTTTCGGATTGTGGGATGCCCGATAACACTGCATAGTAAGGGTCTTTAATACCGCCCCACTTTACAGTACTAGTAGTACCTTCGGGTGTTACTGAACTTACACTAAATTCATTACTAAGTATACTTGCCGCCAACGAATACTTATTAGATACATGCGTAATTTTCCCCACGATACCCTTAGGACCTACTACTATCATATTCTTTTTTACACCTTTATTCCTTCCAATGTTTAAGGTTATAAAATTATTTTTTTTATCAAAAGAATTATCTAAAACACGAGCGGGTATATAGTTATAATAAATAGTCTCCTTAACCGAATCATTTTTAATCACACGAGAAAAACTTGAATCCTTCAATGGGTTACTTTTAATTTTGATCCCCATTTTAGATCTCAATTTTGCATTTTCAGTTAGCAAGGCTTTATTTTTTTCGGCAAGACTTAGGTAAGAAGTATACTTATTCTTTTTGGCATAAAGCGAGCCGCTCATCCCCCTTGCACTATGCAAGTAGGATTGAAACTGATAATTATTGTTTCGGATAAATACAGTTATACATATAATCTCCAATACTAAAAAGAAGAAAAACTTTTGGTATGCCTGTAATATTAAAATTAAATTCCGCACTTATTCAGCCGCAGATTATTGCATTAAGAAAGGATACTTATCAATATGCTTCAAAGCCATACCTGTACCACGCACTACCGAGCGTAATGGATCGTCTGCGATATGCACAGGCATTTTAATCTTAGAAGCAATACGCTTATCCAAGCCGCGCAGCAATGCTCCACCTCCTGTTAAGTATAAGCCTCTTCTAAATATATCTGATGCCAATTCAGGTGGTGTTTTTTCTAAGGCACGCAATACAGCTTCCTCAATCTTAAAGATTGATTTATCTAATGCATCAGCAATCTCAGTATAACTTACAGAAATTTGCTTTGGAATACCCGTAACTAAATCACGACCATTTACAGCCACGTCATCTGGTGGATTATCCAATTCTTTTAATGCACTACCTACTTGTATTTTAATTTGCTCTGCTGTACGCTCACCAATTAATAAACTATGATAACGTCGCATTGCTTCTGTAACATCCGCAGTAAACTCGTCACCAGCAACACGAATACTTTCGTCACATACAATACCAGAGAGAGAAATCACAGAAATACCTGTAGTACCCCCTCCGATATCTACAACCATATTTCCAATCGGTTCTTCAACATCAATTCCTATACCTAAGGCTGCTGCCATAGGTTCATGAATCATATATACTTCTTTAGCTCCTGCTTGCTCAGCACTATCGCGAACTGCACGTTTTTCTACTTCCGTAATGCTGGAAGGTATACAAATCACCATTCTCCAACTTGGCGAAAAGAACGACTTCTTCGTTTCAGAGATTAATTTAATCATCTCACGAATCATACCCTCCGCAGCGTTAAAGTCAGCAATTACTCCATCTTTAAGCGGTCTGATGGTTTTTAAATTTTCGTGTACTTTACCATCCATCATCATGGCACGCTTACCTACTGCTATAATTTTATTGGTTTGCCTGTCTACGGTTACGATAGAAGGTTCGTCCACAACAACTTCGTCATTGTGTATGATCAGCGTATTGGCCGTACCGAGGTCAATCGCAATATCTTTAGTAAAAAAGTCAAATAGTCCCATGAATGTTTAATATAGTGCGGTAAAGGTGCGAATTTATTGGATAATCTTCAATAAAAGAAACTAACACCCGTACTATATTGGGGATTGTGGAATAATTAAGATTTTAACTCTCCCAATTCTCCCGATCCTAATATTTCATAGACGGGCTAAGAAATAAATTTTGTTTCTTACAACGTTTCTTGAAGAGGACGTTGCGCCAAAAACAGTAACTCCTTAATAATGAATCGCGACGGCCGAACTCGCTAGCGAGCTAGAGACGATTGCTACAAATGGTTAGGCGGACACGTTGCTCGGAAGGAAAAAAACATGTACCGTCTTAAACAAGTTACTTTTCCCCTCATTCTCCAAGGAATTAGAATTGTGCAATCCCTATTCAATATATCCAAAGTATTGCAATATTTCAGATACCGATAAAACAATAATCCAAATACTAAACACTACGATAAAAGGCCATATTATCCACTGAAACTTTCTTTTTCTCGAATAGCCACTGAAATTAAATATAAGATAATTTCCTATCCCAAATAATGGAAGACTTAGAAAGACAGCAAAAGGATGAATTCCAATAATTGTTCCAAATATTACGAGCCCCTTCCCAATACTAAGTTTTATATTTTTCATATTAATCCCCTCTGGGTGTAGTTTCTACTAACTCCCCCAATTCTCTCGATCTAGAGAACGATATTGAATCGCCTCGGCCAAATGCTCTACTTTAATATCATCAGATTTTTCTAAATCTGCTATGGTGCGCGATACTTTTAAGATGCGATCATAAGCACGAGCAGAAAGGCTCAAACGCTCCATAGCCGTTTTTAATAAATTCTGTCCTGCTTGATTAATTTGACAAAGCTCTCTCAATTGTTTACTACTCATTTGGGCATTGGCGTGCATCCCTTCTTTATCCGCGTAGCGCTTGGTTTGAATCTCTCTTGCTTCTATCACCCGAGCTCTGATACCTTCGCTTTTAACAGGCGAGGCAATTTGCGTATTCAATTCAGAAAATGGAACAGGGGTCACTTCTACATGTAAATCGATACGATCTAAAAGAGGACCTGAAATTTTGTTTAAGTATTTCTGAACAGTGCCCGGTGGGCAAGTACATTCTTTCTCTGGGTGGTTGAAATAACCGCAGGGGCAAGGATTCATACTTGCTACCAACATAAAGCTACTTGGAAAATCAATAGATACTTTCGCTCTCGAAATGGTTACTCGTCGCTCCTCCATTGGTTGACGCATAACCTCTAAAACGGTTCTTTTAAACTCAGGTAACTCATCTAAGAATAATACCCCATTATGCGCTAAGGATATTTCACCTGGTTGCGGGTAACCTCCTCCACCTACTAAGGCTACATCACTTATCGTATGATGCGGTGAGCGAAACGGTCGTTTAGAAATTAAGGTTGAATTTTCTGGCAACTTACCCGCAACAGAATGAATTTTAGTTGTTTCTAAAGCTTCCAATAAACTAAGCGGTGGCAAAATGGAAGGTAAGCGTTTTGCAAGCATCGTTTTACCAGCACCCGGTGGACCAATCAATATTAAATTATGGCCTCCAGCCGCCGCAATTTCCATTGCACGCTTTATATTTTCTTGTCCTTTTACATCGCTAAAATCTTGCTCAAAATCATACTGCGAATGGAAAAACTCATCTCGCGTATCAATTTCTATTGGTTTGATTTTAGAGTTCCCATTTAAAAACTCAATCACATCCATGATATGTTCTACACCATACACATCTAAATTATTGACCATTCCTGCTTCACGAGCATTTTGTTTAGGTACAAACAAACCTTCAAAACCATCTTTGCGCGCTTGTATTGCAATAGGCAACGAACCTTTAATAGGAAGTATACTTCCATCTAAAGCCAACTCGCCCATGAATTGAATCTTTTCTAATCTCTCCTTTTCAACTTGATTGGTAGCGGCCAATATTCCAATAGCAATTGGCAAATCAAATGAGGTACCTGTTTTACGAATATCTGCCGGTGAAAGATTGACTACAATTTTTGTTCGAGGCCATTTATATTTAATATTCTTAATAGCGCTTTCAATCCTATGCGAACTTTCTTTTACCGCACTATCAGGCAAACCAACAATATGAAAATGAGTGCCATCTAATACATCAACCTCAATGGTAATCGTTATGGCATCAACACCAGATACTGCACTTGCATATAACTTTGATAGCATGCGGTAAATATAACAGCAAAAAATTAGACTAAAATTATTAGTGATAAAAATTGAAGTGTAGGGATACAAAATTTAAGAATATGCAATCAGATGCATCGCTTAGCATATTCATTTTTACTAACTTCGAAAAATATGCCTAGCGCGCGCAAAGAAAAATTACAATCTCCCATAGAGTACCTAAAAGGTGTGGGACCTATGCGCGCTCAATTATTAAAAAGCGAGTTAGGCATCTCTTCCTTCGGAGACTTATTAGAATTTTATCCGTTTAGATATGAAGACAAATCAAATTTAAAAAAAGTCAAGGAGTTGGTAGACGGCGAAAACGTTTTACTCTCTGGTACAATAACTGATTATGAAGAAATTGGTGTTGGCCGCAAGAAACGACTAGTTGCATACTTCCAAGACGAAACTGGCACCTTAGAATTAGTTTGGTTTAGAAGTATTACTTGGATAAAAAAAATACTTATCAATGCTCAGGAAGTACAGGTGTATGGCAAGGCTTCACTATTTAACAGAAGATTTTCTATTACCCACCCTGAACTAGAAAAAATAGGTGAAGAAACTAAAACCAATAGTGTGCCACACTTTCCAGTATATCCTAGTACTGAAAAATTAAAAGCCAAAAACCTAAGCGGAAAAAACTTTGCTAAGCTAAGCGCTACTCTATTACCTCAAATCACTCCCTTTGACCTGCCAGAAAACTTACCAGATGCTATAATAAAAGAGCTGAACTTACTTCCAAGAATTACTGCACTGCAACAAATTCACTTTCCCGAAAACGAAAAAATGTTACACGATGCAATTGAGCGTATCAAATTTGAAGAGCTCTTTGTGGATCAAATGAACATATGTAAGCTCAAATTAAATAAGAGTAAAGTACCAGGACATTACTTTGAAAAAGTAGGTGAATGTTTTAATGACTTTTATAAAAATGACTTACCCTTTGACTTAACCGATGATCAAAAACAAGTATTAAAAGAAATAAGACAAGATACAAAAACGGGTTATCAGATGAACCGTTTACTACAAGGTGATGTAGGAAGTGGAAAAACAATTGTTGCATTACTTGCTACCTTATTGGCAATTGATAATAATTACCAAGCCTGTTTATTAGCTCCTACTGAAATACTGGCACAGCAGCACTATGCAAGCATTAAAAAAATGCTGTATGCACAGGATATAAAAGTTGCACTACTGACAGGTAGTACCAAAACTGCCGAGCGTAATTTATTATTAGACGAACTGCAAAAAGGTGAACTAGATATCCTTATAGGTACCCATGCCATATTAGAACCTAGAGTGATATTTAATAACTTAGGTCTTTGTATCATAGATGAACAACATCGTTTTGGCGTTGCCCAGCGTGCTAAGATGTGGAAGAAAAGCAAAACACCTCCGCATATTTTAGTAATGACAGCTACTCCTATTCCGCGCACCTTAGCCATGACAACCTACGGTGATTTAGAAGTGAGTATCATAAAAAAATTACCGCCCGGTCGTAAGCCCATACGTACAGTGCATAGAATGGATCATAAGCGAAGTGAAGTGATGCATTTTATAAAAAGCGAAGTAGAAAAAGGACATCAGGTTTATATAGTCTATCCTTTAATAGAAGAAAGTGAGAAGTTAGATTATGAAAATCTTGAACAAGGATATGAATTAGTATCAACCTACTTTCCTGGCCATACCTATAATGTGGCTATGGTACATGGCAGGCAAAACTTAGCACAACGCGAACATAATATGCAAGGATTTGTAAAAGGAGAAGCGCAAATATTAGTGGCTACTACCGTTATTGAAGTAGGTGTAGATGTACCCAATGCTTCTGTTATGATTATTGAAAGTGCCGAGCGTTTTGGACTATCTCAATTACATCAATTACGTGGACGGGTAGGACGGGGCGCAGCAGCTTCTTATTGCATTTTAATGACAGGGCAAAAAGTAAGTAAGGTAGGTAAAGAACGAATCCAAACTATGGTTAATCATAGCAGTGGTTTTGAAATAAGTCAAAAAGATTTAGAATTACGAGGACCAGGCGATATGCATGGCACAAAGCAAAGTGGGGTGTTACAATATAAATTAGCAAATATTGTTGAGGATGTGCATCTTATGTCACTAGCGCGAGAAAGCGCTTTAAAAATTCTTGCATTAGATCCTCAACTTGAACAAGCAGAACATACCATGCTTAAAAAGTTTTTATCAATTAGTAAGGGAAGTACAAATTGGTTAGAGATTAGCTAGATCTAACTAGCCATATCAAAAACATCATCAATCCGGTCATTCATATTCATACTAATTTTACCAATAGGTATTGCAGGATTTCCAGAGTAAATTGTATTGGACTTACAAGTTTGACCACTACGAACAACTGAGTTTGGTGCTATGATCGCTCCTGTATGTATGATTGAATTTTCTGAGATAAAACAATTTTTCATTACGATAGCATTCTTCTCTATAAGTACATTATCTGCAATACATGCATTCAAAACACGTGCACCATCATCTACTCGTGTATTGTTTCCTACAAATGTTTTTCTACCCTTACCGTAAGCTTCAATATTTACATTTTTACCAATGCTTACATTCCTCCCTACAATTACCATATTGTCCCTGGTAAATATTTTGGCCCCTTGTTGTACAGTGCAATTTTCTCCAATAATAAATTCTCCATTAATAATAGTGTCTGGGTGTATGCTTGTGGATTTAGGAATCACCACAAACTTTGGTAGGTTTTTTTTCATAATAAAAATCAAAGTTTAAGTCAACAAGAATGTAAGAACAATGGGTAAAGCTCTTTCAACAGCTATAAGGTACGAAATTTTTCGCATAATGGCAAATGTCTTTATCTTGTACTTTAAAGACGTAACAAACACTTAAAACGTTGGTTAGTAACGTATAAAAAAATCATCAACTGAAAAAACTATCAATAGATTGAATGTTGGCCAAAAGGATGCGCAGTGCATAGCTAGCCGCCCGTAAAGGCTCGCCAAACATCTAATCCATTAGCATAAAGCATTAAGGCAAGTAATAAAACAAGACCTACGCCATTTGCTTTTTCTATTACATTGTCCGAAACTTTTACGCCCGTTACCATCTCAAATAATAGGAATAATACATAACCACCATCTAAACCAGGTATCGGTAAAAGATTCATAAATGCTAATATGATAGAAATAAAAGCAGTTAGTTGCAAAAATACTGCCATATTAAATTCACCAGGGAACATACTTCCTATTGAACCAAAACCTCCTAAGCTTTCGCTTAATTTTACCTCAGGCGATGTAAAAATTAATCTTAATTGAAGCATATACTCTTTCAATTTTTCTTTTGTTTCTTTTATACCTCTTGGAATTGCTTCTAAACCCGTATAAGAAAGATGTGTAATATCAAAAAGTGAATCCATATCACTTTGCCATACCAATCCTAATTTACCCGTTTTGCTTTCATTGTTCAGCGTTGCAGAAAAAAGAACAGTATCCGTTCCTCTTAAAAGTTGAATATTCACCGGCGAAGTGCTATCTGTTTTTACAAGCTTTCTAAACTTAGTTGTAAAATCTTTAAAATACTTTGCAGGCTCTCCATTAATGGAAAGCATTTTGTCGCCAATTTGTAAGCCCTCTTTATTCAAACTATTTGGTTGAATAGAATCAATTATGGCAGGAACTCGAATACTAAATAGAGGCTTTCGTTTTGCCTTCATTATTTTCATGGCTTTATTTACCGTTCCTTCTGGTACTGTAATTACTTTTTCTATACCTCCTCTATCTACCGTCAAGGTATTTTTATCGCTAAAAATCATGTGGTATACTACCTTATTGGCGTCCTGAATTTCTTTCCCACCTACTTTCATAATTTTATCACCGTCTTGTAAGCCAATGCTTTCTCCTAACTCATCAGGGTGTATACCGTAGGTTACATTTTCTGGTGGCAAATAGCTTTCGCCATAATTAGCAAAAAAGATTACATAAATAAACATGGCCAATAAAACATTCATGATAATACCACCCAGCATAATCAATAACTTTTGCCACGATTTTTTACTTCTATATTCCCATGGTTGCGGCTCACCTTTCATTGCCTCCTTATCAGCACTCTCATCTACCATACCAGCAATTTTTACGTACCCTCCTAATGGAAACCATCCCAAACCATACTCAGTGCCTTTGAATATTTTTTTGAATAAAGAAAAATTCATGACGGTTGCAAAAGGAAAAAAGAAATCAAAAAATAGATAAAATTTCTCTACACGGGTTTTAAAAAGTTTGGCGAATAAAAAGTGTCCAAACTCATGCACTATTATCAAAATAGAAAGTGCAATAAAAAATTGTATCACTTTCATTAAGGTAGGCGATATTGCCAAAAGGGTCGTTAGTAAGTCCATTTTAATCTTTTATAAGTCGTTGGCAGTATTGCCTTGTTTGTGTATCAGTTTCTTTATAGTCATGCAAGCTAGGCGTAGCAATAAAATCAATTTTCTCTAAGCAATTTTCAATTAAATCACTCATCTCTAAAAAACCAATTTTATTTTTAAGAAAAGCCGCTACAACTATTTCATTAGCGGCATTCATAATGCATGGGGCATTACCGCCTTGTTTCATTACTTCTATGGCAATGCCTAAATTTCTAAATGTTTTTATATCTGCTGGCTCAAAGGTTAAGCTTGTATGCTTTTGATTTATATATCTCGGAAAATTATTTGCAATACGATTTGGATACGCTAGGGCATACTGAATAGGTAACTTCATATCAGGTAAACCCATTTGTGCTTTTTGAGACCCATCAATAAACTCCACAAAAGAATGTACAATGGATTGTGGGTGTACCACAACATCAATTTGCTCGTTTTTCAAGCCAAACATCCATTTAGCCTCAATCATTTCCAATCCTTTATTCATAAGGCTGGCTGAGTCAATTGTAATTTTTGCGCCCATTTCCCAATTTGGGTGTTGCAAAGCATGATCGCGCTTTACATTTACTAGATAATTAGGTTTTTTACCTAAAAAAGGACCTCCCGATGCGGTAAGGATTATTTTGCTAACCTCACTCATCTTTTCGCCTACTAAGCATTGAAATATTGCCGAGTGCTCACTATCTACAGGTATCAAGCTAGCGCCTGTTTTTTGTACGGTGGCCATTACAATATCGCCGGCTACTACTAGGGTTTCTTTATTAGCTAAGGCCACTGTTTTGCCCTGTTCTACTGCGGCCAAGGTTGATGAAAGCCCAGCAAAACCAACAATAGCAGCTACCAAAATATCATAGGTATCGCCTGCGGCTACTTCAATTAAGGAAGCTTCTCCTGCAAATACTTTAATACCATCATTGGCCAATGCTCCATTTACCTCTTCATACTTTTCTTCGTTGCTAATGATAGCAATATTGGGTTTATATTTTTTGCACTGCTCAATAAGCAATTTTGCGTTGTTATGCGCGCTCAGTACTTCCACCTCAAATAAATCAGGATGACTTTCAATCACGTCTAAGGCTTGTGTGCCTATAGAACCTGTACTACCATAAATTGCAATCCGTTTACTCATGAAATAAGAGCGACAAAATTAGCCTCAAAATGCCGCCCACAAGGAATTATTCCTACTTTTAATTACAAAAATGAGCTAAGAACATTAACTTTAGACTTTCTTTAGAATAATGAAAACAACTAAAAACTTTTTTACAGCCGGAGCAACCATGTTGTTGTTTGTCATAGGTCTTAGTTTTATTACATCTTGTATTAAAGAACGTGATCATGATTTACAAGCAGCAGACGACGCAACCTATGCTGTATGGGTATATAACAATTCAATTGATATTGCCAACGAAGCCGCTTCTACTAACTTAAGTAATTTACTAAGTGGTACGTGTGGTACAGTTACTTATAACCCAAATCAAGTAATTATTGACTTTGATACTATTGATTGTTTGTGTAATGATGGACGCCTAAGACGCGGAAAAATTATAGTAGATTATACAGGTACGTACAAAGACACCAATGCGACACGTACCATTACATATGAAGACTACTATGTAGACTTAAATAAAATTAATGGAACACAAATTATTACAGGTGAAGGTCATAACGACTTAAACCAGCCACAATACCGTGTAGAAGTTGATGCGCAAATAGATGTATTAGATACATTAGGCGCTTTGACTTATAAAGCAGATATCATGCGCACATGGGAATCGGGCTCTACAACTGTTGAGTGGAGTGATGATATTTATACATTGAACGGAAGTGGCCAAGGCATTAATAATCTTGGTAATAACTATGCCTTCAATACATTGGAACCATTGGCTAAACCTTCTTCCCTAATTTGTAGATATTTTAATCAAGGTATACTTGAGGTGCAACCACAAGGTCGCTCCTTTAGAAGTATTGATTTTGGAAGTGGTGTTACTTGTAGCAGTAGCGCTATTGTAACTATTGATCGTAAGCAGCATAATATGGAGCTCAAATAAACCCGTACGAAAAGAAATTCCAAAAGCGAATAGTTCTTCTATTCGCTTTTTTATTGCCATAAAATGATTCTTATTTTAACAGCTCCTTTTCGTACCAAGCTGTTCGCTATTCCATCACATAAACCTAACTTCGCGTGCAGTGAAAATTAATTACAACGATAGTATCAACTTTATGGGTAAACTAAATGCTCCTCGCATTTGGAATGGCCTTAAAGTGTTCAGTAGTTACTTTCTTACTAAGTGGACCAATAAGACTATTCAATGGGGTTCCCCTTTTTCAATATCCTTTGAGCCTACTACTTCTTGTAATTTGAGATGTCCTGAATGCCCAAGTGGCCTGCGCTCTTTTACACGCCCGCGTGGCATGTTAGATGAAGGTTTTTTTAGAAAAACAATTGACGAGCTTGAATCAAAACTACTTTACTTAATATTTTATTTTCAAGGCGAGCCATACCTCAATCCTGATTTTTTGGATATGGTAAAATATGCTTCTGATAAAAAAATATATACGGCTACTAGTACCAATGCGCATTACATGAATGATGAAAATGCAAAGCGCACTGTAGAAAGTGGTTTAGACAGATTAATCATTTCTTTAGACGGAACAACACAAGATGTATATACCCAATATCGCATTGGCGGCAACCTTGAAAAAGTATTGGATGGAACCCGCAACATTGTAAAATGGAAGAAAGAACTAAAAAGTAAAACGCCTTATATCTTTTTTCAGTTTTTGGTGGTAAAACCAAATGAACACCAAATAGAAGATGCTAAAAAGCTAGGTGCAGAAATTGGTGTAGACGATGTGCGTTTTAAAACAGCACAAATTTATGATCATGAAAATGGCAACCCGCTAATCCCAACAATTGATAAATATAGCCGCTACAAAAAACAAGCGGACGGCACCTATAAAATAAAAAACAAACTGGCTAATAGCTGTTGGAAGCTCTGGCATGCTTGTGTAATAACCTGGGATGGCTTAGTAGTTCCTTGTTGTTTTGATAAAGATGCACAGCACCGCCTAGGCGATTTAAAAAAGCGCTCCTTTGAAGAAATATGGCACGAAAAAGAATACGAAGACTTTCGTGCCAAGCTAATTCAAGGCAGAGATAAAATAGATATCTGTGCTAATTGTAGCGATGGTACAAAGGTGTGGGATTAAGGATGCGCTACCGCAATTGATACGTTACTACTTGAAATTGGGATAGAATCATTCTGATTAGTTACATTATACAAAAATGTATTTAACGACCCTCTTAATTGAATAGTTGACTGCCCATCAGCGTTTTGAATATATGGGTTTGCACTACTCAAATTAAAAACAATATTATTAGATTGATTTCTTGAATCATTTTTATAGGATTGATAAACAACGCCATTTTTCTTATATGTAATGATGCAAGATTTAAATGGTGCACGCTGCGAAAACGAAGTTACAGGAGTAGAAAGTACATCATACATAAATGCAGCATAACAAGGCGAAAAATTATTTGGATTAAGTACGGCTCTCCATTGTGATGTTATAGCCCCTTTGGTGGCCGTTAGCTCAATTGTTTTGCGCAAACTATCAGTATAGCGCACGCCAGAATTAGGAACAGTACCCGGCAATTGTGTTATTTGATTATCAAAATCCCAGGTATAAGAAGTAAAGTTTGGAGATGCTGTAAACAAAAAGCTATCTAATAGGGTTGTGGCCGCCGTAAACCCAAACTGCACTTGACCATCTGCAGGATCGGTTAAATTAACTAAATTATCAACTGAATCTGTGCAGTTTGACAAAGCCTGGTACGATGACATTTTAACATTGGCATCATTTAGCGTAACAGGATAAGTATGGATTACGGTATCTCCACTGCCGGTAGTACCATCTCCAAAGTCCCAGGCAATAGTTGCACCTGCGCCATATAAAGTATAAAATTTAAGAATTGTACTACCCGTAGTTTGTGATAATGAATCTAAAGAGTAAGAGTAATAATCCGTTTGATTAAAAACATTTTGTTGTATCCCCGTGTTATTTACTGAATCATAACCAAAAAACTCAAAACGTAAATAGTTGTCATTCATATTCGTTTTATCTCTAAACTCTCCTTTCATTATAAGTACATCGCTGCTTCCGTTATCTAAATAATCCGTGTACATAACATAGTTATTTTCACCAGCTTCAAACAACACATTGGAATCTATTGTCCCTTCAAATTTAAAAAGAACTTCTCCAGGATCACCTGGCCCTAATGGCTCTTTATTACATGAGCCAATACTCAGTGCAATAAAAAGAAGTAAAAGTCCGTTCCCTATTTTTTTCATTATCGTATAAATTTATAGCGCAAACTGATTCCTCCTCTTGAGTTTCTATCCGTTTGCATATTATTAAAATAATCGTTTTTTGTCATATCAGATAAGCCATGCTGGTAAAACACCCCAAGACTAAGTTGTGGCGACACATTATATTCATACCCAAAGCTTGCATTAGCATCCATAAAACGAAGCCCACTTGTGTAACCAAATTTTCTTGTTTCACCACTCAGCTTGGAATCTTCGTACAAGCTCACCGTGTTTAAACCTATGTTAAGGCCTACTCCTCCAAATACAGCATGCTTTTGAGATAATTTATAAGCAAACTGTAATGGCACATGTAATTGCATTATTTTTTTACGAGTCACACTTATCATGGTAGAGTCTTTATCAAAACTATACTTCACATTTGTCCTGGACTCCTTGATATTTATATGATTAAGGTAAGACATATATAATGACAAATACATACTCATTCTGCTAGTCATATTATATTGATATCCTAAGCCTAAACTTGGACTCAACCCATACACCGCTTTATCAGCTGAGTTGCCTAAATAACCGCGTGCCGCGGCCATTCCTGCTAATAAGTAAAAACTTGATGTTTCTTTTTCAAACTGTTTTTTGACCTTAGGTGCTTGTAAAGTTTTGGCAGGTGCCATAGCCGGTTTGTTTTGGTTAGCTACCAGCTCTCTTATTGAATCACTTTGTTTTGTGGTAAGCTTTACATTATTAATAGTGTAGGTATACCCTTCCAATCCATCAACATAACGGGGATTAAGTTTTTGATAATCCTCAGGTGTTTTATAAATACGTATTTGCTTAGGAGCTACTTTCTTTTTAGGAGCAGCTTGGGGTACAGCAGAGATTACTTCTTTTGTATTTTTTACAATCTCAGGGTTTGTGTTTTTATTTAATTTTTTATTTGCTACTTTTTCCTTTTTGTTACTAGCTAAAGGATTTGACTTAGGCAATTTTGCTACTTCCTTTTTACTTGCTTTAGGGTTTGATGCAATAGACTTTTTTGTTTTAGCTTCTTTTCTAGTTGGAGCAATCCCATTCTTCTTAGGTTGAGCAACTATAGTTTCAGTTGCTATTTCCTCATTTGTAGCATATGAACTATTATCATTATTCACATCGTTGCTAATCGTTCTATTTTTAGTAGGCTGAGTTCTTGCCTCATTGTATTCTGCAACCGCCGGTTCATTTTGAGTTGCTTCATTATAATAATTGGCACCTGTCTTTGTAGTTGAGGCATCATCAGATACTTCCATAAAATCATTTACTATTTCATCTTCTTCAAAATTTGTTTGTACAATATTTTCTTGCTGCTTCGCATCTGTATATTGATTATGGGCTACGGGCTGGTTTTTTTTAGCGCTGTTTATTTTCTTAAAGGCAGCACCACCTAATCCTAGCAGGATTATTCCTACTAGGAATAATAAAAAGAAGGGTTTCTTTTTATCATCTTTTTCATCCAAGCGACGCTCCGCATCTTTCCAATGTGCTTCATTGATTTCAAAATGCATATCCTGCATTTTCTCCTTCAAGAAGTTGTCTAATTGATTATTATTCTCCATATGCTGTTTTAATTACAATTGGTGATAGTTTCTCTTTCATTATTTTTCTTGCTTTGTGCAAATGCCATCGAGACAAAGTCTCTTTTATTCCTAGCATTTTGCTTATTTCTTTATGCGCATAGCCATCTATGGCAAATAAGTTTAGTATTGTTTTAGTAGGTTCAGGCAGTGTAGACATTAGTTTTAATATTTCTCTTGCACTTGCCTTGCTATCTAACTCATCATTCGTAACCGCTTCCATAGGCGTCCAATCTGCAGGCATACTTGATTCTACTCGTATTAGTTTTTTATAGTTTTTTGTTTTTCTAAATAAATCAATCGCCGTATTTACCCCTGCACGCCATATATATGCCTCGTGCGAGATATTTAAATCTTCAAAACGCTCTATTTTCTTAATCAAACGCATAAATGCCTCGTTTATAATTTCTTGTATTTCGTCCCCGTTTTTAGCATAGCGGTAGCCTACCCTAGCCAATATTGGATAGCAGAACTCATAGAAAACCCGCTGACTCTTACGGTCAGCACGTTTACAACCCTGTATTACTTCTTCATTTATCAAGCAGGTGCGTATTATTTATTCTTCAATCCCCTTATAATAAGGACGTTACCATGTGAAGATGTGTTAGTAAAACTACTTGATTTCCATATTTTTTTTCAAAAAAAAGAAAATTAACAGAATATCATAAAAGTGCGCATGTCAATAAACCAGCTAAAAAGTCCTTTTTTATGCTCAAAAAGGATGAAATCACTCTATTTTATCAAAAAATGAAGGATTTTATTTGATAACATCTTGAGTTTTCCACGTTTATAAATTTTACTATCAAATTGCTAATAATGCTTTTTGTTTAAAGTCAAAAAGTATATTTTCGCAATCTAAAATTTAAACTTTATGTCAGATATAGCTGAAAGAGTAAAAAAAATCATCGTGGACAAATTAGGTGTTGACGAAGGAGAAGTAAACAATGAAGCAAGCTTTACAAACGATTTGGGAGCAGATTCATTAGACCAGGTAGAACTTATTATGGAGTTTGAGAAAGAGTTTAATCTTTCTATCCCTGATGAAAAAGCAGAAACAATTGCTACGGTAGGTGACGCAGTTACATACTTAGAAGAGCACGCTAAATAGTTTACGTACTTATAATTTTTTATGGAATTAAAACGCGTAGTCGTTACAGGACTCGGCGCCCTTACGCCTATTGGTAAGAATATTTCAGATTACTGGAATGCTCTGGCAACAGGTGTATCAGGCGCCGATTTCATTACCTTGTTTGATGCTGAAAAGTTTCGAACAAGATTTGCCTGCGAGGTTAAGGATTTCAAACCTGAAGATTTCATAGATAGAAAAGAAGCGCGTCGTTTAGATCGTTTCTCACAATTTGCATTGGTTTGCAGTGAGCAAGCAATTCAAGATGCAAAACTAGATGACCCAAGTATCAATAAAGATCGAGTAGGTGTAATATGGGCTAGTGGTATTGGTGGTATCAATACATTTCAAAATGAAATGGATGGCTTCTTTAAAGGAGATGGTACACCAAGATTCAACCCATTTTTTATTCCTAAAATGATTAGTGATATTGCCGCAGGGCATATATCCATGAAGCATGGCTATCGCGGACCAAACTATTGTACGGTGAGCGCTTGTGCATCTTCATCTCATGCTTTAATAGATGCTTCTCATTACATACGCTTAGGCAAAGCCGATGTAATTGTATGTGGCGGTTCTGAAGCTGCAGTAAATGAAGCTGGTATGGGTGGCTTTAACGCAATGAAAGCGTTGAGCGAAAGCAATGATAGCCCTAAAACGGCCTCTCGACCTTTTGATAAAGAGCGTAATGGTTTTGTATTAGGCGAAGGTGCCGGTAGTTTAGTACTTGAAGAGTACGAACATGCCAAAGCTCGCGGAGCTAAAATTTATGCTGAGCTAGTAGGATCAGGTGCTACTGCTGATGCACATCATATGACAGCTCCACACCCTGAAGGTTTAGGTGTAATACTAGTGCTGAAAAATGCATTAGAAGATGCAGGCTTACAACCTACAGATGTAGATTATATAAATGTGCATGGTACATCAACACCTCTAGGAGATATAGCTGAAATTACTGCTATTCAAAATGTATTTGGTGAGCATACTTTTGACATGAATATAAGCTCCACTAAATCAATGACCGGGCACTTACTAGGTGCTGCAGGTGCTATTGAAGCAATTGCTTCAGTACTGGCACTTGAAAACAACTTAGTACCACCAACAATTAACCACTCCACTGCTGACGAAAACTTTGATGAGCGTATTAATTTTACGTTGAACAAAGCACAAGAACGCGATTTAAACGTGGTAGTAAGTAATACGTTTGGTTTTGGAGGTCATAATGCCTCGGTGATATTCAAAAAAGTTTCTGAATAGAAACAATCTAATACTTACTAGAGTTCAAACTTATTCTTGATTAACACATCGGGATAACCTCATTTTTATTTTATTTCTTTACAACGTAATTTTCACGATAGTTTGGCAATCGTACCTAAAATAATCGTTCGCTTTTTTATAAAAGATTCTGCACTTTATAAAAGTTTGCAAGCAATGCTTGGTTTTACACCAGGCGATGAAAGCTTGTATGAATTAGCATTATGCCATAGCTC
>CALJNC010000045.1 GCA_937981995.1 uncultured Chitinophagaceae bacterium | reverse complement strand
TTTACCACGTCTTCTAAATAATTTCTAAAATCTGCTAATCGTTCCAAGTCAAAAAACTGCGCAACATAAACGCCAGGAATAATTTCTTCCCATAATTCAGCAACAACATTTTCTTTTTCTGGATTTTCCCATGCATCATTAATCGCTTTTCGCAAACTTGGATCAAGCAGTGATTCATTAGGAAGGAGTAGATTATCTTTATTTTCAATTTCCCATTCTGCCCATGCATCTTCCAGTAATTTTCGGTTCTTGTTCCAAAATTCTGACACTGATGGGTCGCGTTGAAGTGACAGTTCACGAGATGGTAGATTCAACGCGCGAGCTTGATCAAGTTTATTATTATTCATTTCTTTTTGTTTTTATTGTTGCTTTTCAATCTTTAATGAGCGTTTAATATTCTATCAGTTTCTGAAATTAGATGATCAATTTTTGACTGACTGTAAGCGTCGGCATGGGCTTGCGCAAACATTCCTTTGTCATTGTCAAAGTATTTACCTGAGTCGCTCAGATGTTTTTCTTCTACGGCTAATTGGTATAAAATATCCGCTCCTTTATCAGCAGGTGACCAATGTTGACCGTAGGCTTCATTGGCCATTTTAGTATTAAGTAGTGAGCCAGGGTTTACGGCTATTATAATTGGATTTTCTAGTTGCTTGGCTAAATCAAAACTCCACATGGTCAATGCTAACTTACTTTGCGCATAGGCATTATTTACCTCTAGTTTTTCTTTACCTTTTAGCGCTTTTAAGGATACTGGAGATTGCGCAGCTGAGCTTAAGTTTATTATTCTGCTGCCTGGCGCTTTTTCCAAAAGTGGCAGCAGTTCTTTGGTGAGCAGATAAGGTGCAAGAAAATTAACAGCTAACCTTATGTCTATGCCTTTTTCGTTTTCGTAAATGGGACTTTTAAAAATTCCTGCATTGTTAATGAGTACATCCAGTTGAGAGACTTGACTTTTTATATCCTGAGCTAACTTTTTAACTGATGCTGTTTCTGATAAGTCTCCCAAAAACCCATGAACATTGGAGTTGTTCGCTGCTGTTTTTACTTCATTTATAGCCAATACAAGTTTTTCCGGATTTCTTCCGTGCATATAAATGTGATGACCATCTTGAGCTAACTTAATAGCTGCTAGTTTGCCTATGCCGTCGGTACTTCCTGTGATTAAAATATTCATACTATTTCCAACTTATGATTTCTTTAATATCTCTTCTCGATTTCGGGTGAGCGGGAGCTCCCTTTCTATGGCCAAAAGCAACCATAAAGGATAAGCCATATTTATCCGTATCGATATCGAATTGATCTTTTAAAAGGGCCTCGGTTTTTTGTTGATGAAAACCTTCTATTGGGCAGCTATCTATACCTATTAAAGCTGCTGAGGTCATCATATTGGCCAAGGCAATATAGGTTTGTTTACTAGCCCAGTCAAAAAGTTTTTTATCCGTATCCAAGTCAAAATCGCTATCCTGAAAGGCTTTATAAAATCCTAGGTAGCTTTCTATGACGTCATCCGGAAACTGTTTAACTTCTTTAAGCATTTGTAAAATGTAATCTGCGTCATGTTTTATCATCGGAGCTTTCATGCTTAAGCCTAAAATGAAGTGGCTAGCGGTATCTAATTTTAAGGGAGCGCCCCAGGCTACTGGCTTTAGTGACTCTCGTAATGCTGGGTCTTGAATAACTACAAAATGCCAAGGTTCAAAACCAAATGAGCTTGGCGAAAGATGCGCTGTTTGTAATATGAAGTTTATTTCTTCTTCCGTAAGTTTCTTACTAGCATCAAATTCTTTGCATGCATGACGGAATTGAAATGCATTGATAATCTCCTCTTTCTTAATGTTGGGCATATTCATAATTTATACTATAATATTTATAGTTGCAAAACTAAGTATAGTATTTTATATTTGCAATAACGGTCAAAAAGGATAGTATAAATTATGGCGACATCAAGTAAAAATAAATTGACATTCAAAGGCAAAGA
This sequence comes from uncultured Chitinophagaceae bacterium, assembly GCA_937981995.1. GTDB lineage: Bacteria > Bacteroidota > Bacteroidia > Chitinophagales > Chitinophagaceae > JAGNRR01. Next base: position 6,118 of record CALJNC010000045.1, on the reverse strand, counting down.
GTATCCCTGTTGTACAAGCCTAACCATGGGTGTCATTGGTGGCAAATGGAAAACCGTAATTCTTTATCATCTGATAGAAAAACCACTTCGTTACAATGAATTACGCAAGGCATTACCCATGGTAACTGAGCGCACACTCAGTCTACAGCTTAAATCGCTGGAAGGAGATGGATTAGTCAAGAGAAAGGTGTACACTAGTAAACCTCCTTTAAAAGTTGAGTATTTTTTGACTAAATTAGGAAAATCAACAATTCCTTTAATTGAGTCTATTGCTGCTTGGGGCGAGGGCGTTGCAAAGAAAAAACAATCTCGATAGGCGTTTATTTGCCAAGCTCTCCTAATCGTTCCACTTTAGCTAACCACTTGGTTCTAAAACTTTCTTTAGAATTTCTTACGGCGCCAATAGCAGATACTCCTACTTTTTTAACCCCCGTAAATTGCATAGTTATTTTTTTGAGTGCGTTAATACTTGGACGGCTAAACATCAATCTGTAATACCATGGCGGCGTATCCATGGTACAAATAATTCGAGCAGATCGACCTTTGAGTAATTTGTCGTACCATACCGAGTTTTCTCTGGCGGCATAGGCAAATCCTTTTAGGAAAGTACGGTCCAAAAAACCTTTCATAATGGCAGGATAAGAGCCCCACCAAACGGGATGCACCCACACCATATGCTCACTCCAAAGAATAAGTTCTCTTGCTTTGATTAAGTCGGGCTCTAGCTCACAACGTTTTCTATAGCCAAATTGTAAGTTGGGGTCGAACTGTAAATCGCGGATATTGATTTCTTGTACATCGGCACCTGAAGCCAGTGCTCCTTTTTTATAGGCTGCTGCTAGTCCAAAACAATAACTTTCTTTATCAGGATGTCCGTTGATGATGAGTATTTTTTTCATGAAGCTTATTTTATTTTTTTTAGTCCTAAAAATCCGAGTATACTGATAGGCAAAAGCAAAATCCATTGAGGTGCCAAAATTTGTTGCACCACACTAACTATGATAAACACAACAGATGCCAGCACATAAAAATACGAGATGAACTCCACAGTATCCTGCGTTGGACGATTAGTACGTCCCAAACCAGACCGAATGAGGTAAAAACTGGTTAGAAATAAGGCAACGGTTACCATGTGCCATACGGCAAGCATTTCGCTCATAGGTTGATGAGGCATATTGCTGGATAGCATGGGGTCAACCAAAGTAGTTTGTCCAAGAATTGTATGGACTAGAGCGCCCAAAAGATTGACGATTCCTGCCCAGATCCAAAGTTTATTTTTTGTTTTCATATCTTATCCATTTGATATGATACAAAGGTCTATCAGGAAGTCAAGATTTCATTTGACCTACATCAAATTCGGTTTTTAGGGTTGCGAATTCTGCTTAAGGTTTCTAACGTAATGCCAATAAACGAAGCAATGTGGGTCAATGGAACGCGTTGCGTAATGTCTGGTCGGATTTTTAGTAGATTATCGTATTTCTGTTGTGCGGTTTCAAATTGTAAAGAAACAATTCGATGTTGTAGTTGCAGCATTACTTTTACAACAATTTGATAGCCAAGCATACCAACCTCAGGAAATAGTGCCGTGAGCCGATTGACCTCATCTCGGGATATTTCAAGTAGGACACTCGGCTCAAGAACTTCTACGTAATGAGGACTTGGCACATCAAGAATAAAACTGTTTACTGAACTTATAAAATCATTTTCAAACGCAAACCAATCGCTTATGTCCTTACCATCTTTGAGATAATAGGCTCCTGCGGCGCCGCTCGCAATAAAGTATGTTTTATCAGAGTATTCACCTTCTTTGATTATGACGGTAGGTTTATCATAACGAAGAATTTTTGTGCTTTTTATATACTCCTCTATACACGCGTCACCCAAAGGGGTATAATGCTCAGCTACTTTGTTTATGATATTTCTTTTTTCCTCTGACATTCGTCGAATAAATTCTGATAAGTAAAGCGCATTGCTAATTTACACCAATAGATTCAATAGTTAGAGCTTGTTAAAATATTCCAAGTCTTTTACTTTCTACGATTTGTTTAGTCTATTTTTGTGAATTGATGAAAGTAGTGTCTTCCCTATTTGCGATTGTTATGTTTACTGTGTTATTTGTAGCGCCGCTTACCATTACAATTTTACAAAAAGATGCTCCTCTTGTGATACAAGAATTTGAAGACATAAGTGATGCCGAGGATGTAGAAGATGTTCAATTAGAAGAAGCACAAGAAAAGCTTTTTTGTGGCGCAGATTATACTTTAAATAGGCACCTTGAAGTGGCATTAAATTTATTGTGCATTGATAGTGATAGGTCTGAATTTTCTTCACAAAAATTAGGTATAGAAACACCGCCTCCACGATTCGCTTAGTTTTTTACGTGTTTCTTACTCACTCTATCCATGAGTGCTTTTTTCAATTCCCAATAAAAATATTTTACTATGAGCAAAAAATTAAATTTCGATTTTAAAAATGATATCCCGGCAAGTATTGTCGTCTTCTTTGTAGCACTGCCTTTGTGTTTAGGAATAGCTTTGGCCAGCGGCGCGCCGCTGTTTTCAGGATTGATAGCAGGTATTATTGGTGGTATAGTTGTAGGTGGCTTAAGTGGTTCAAAGATTGGTGTAAGTGGTCCAGCGGCAGGTTTAGCTGCTATCGTATTTACAGCAATATCTACTATGGGTTATCAAGACTTTTTGGTGGCTGTAGTTATAGGCGGTGTGATACAATTATTGTTTGGTGTCTTGCGCTTGGGTATCATTGGATACTTTTTTCCTTCGTCTGTAATTAAAGGAATGCTATCGGGTATTGGTATTATTATAATTTTAAAACAGATCCCCCATTTCTTTGGAATGGATGAAGACCCGCAAGGTGATCTTTCATTTTTACAAGTAGACGGAAAAAATACAATCACAGAACTATTAGATGCATTAAATGCTTTGTTTAGTGGAAACATAAACATGGGCGCTACAATTATAGCTATAGTTTCTATGGCAATTTTACTTTTATGGTCAAGTGTGCTTAGTAAAAAAGGAAAAATCTTTAAGCTAGTCCAAGGCCCCTTGGTTGCCGTAGCAGTAGGTATTATTTTTTATGTACTTACTAAAGGAAGCTCCTTAAACCTAGAGTCTAATCACCTTGTATCGGTACCGGTACCTGATAGTTTAGATAGTTTTTTAGGGCAGTTTAGCTTTCCAAACTTTGCCGTTATTGGTCAAATGAATGTTTGGGTAACTGGTTTTACCATTGCACTAGTAGCATCTTTGGAAACCTTATTATGTGTAGAAGCAACTGATAAGCTAGACCCACACAAAAACATTACACCAACAAACAGAGAGTTGTTTGCTCAAGGAACAGGTAACGTACTTTCAGGCTTAATAGGCGGTTTACCTATTACGCAGGTAATTGTAAGAAGTTCTGCTAATATCCAATCTGGAGGGCGCTCAAAAATGTCTGCAATTATTCATGGTTTCTTATTACTCACTTCTGTAATTATCATTCCTAATTTATTGAACAAAATTCCATTGTCAGTATTGGCAGCGATATTATTTATTGTAGGATTTAAATTAGCAAAACCTTCAACATTTAAAACGATGTTTAACCTAGGGTGGAAACAGTGGCTACCTTTCATAGTTACTATTTTGGGTATTGTACTTATAGATTTATTATGGGGTATTGGTTTAGGTTTGGCAGTTGGTATTATTGTGATTTTAATTAAGAGTTTTAAAAATTCGCATTTCTTACATAAAGAAAGTGGTGAACAATCTAAAATGAAAATGACCTTGGCAGAAGAAGTTACCTTCTTTAATAAAGGAGCTATTATGAAAGAGTTACACGCACTTCCGGAGAACTCTTACTTAGAACTAGATGTTCGCAAGACGAAGCATTTAGATTATGACATCATTGAAATATTAGAGGACTTTATTACTACAGCACGTGAAAAGAATATTGATATCAAGTTAGTTTCAGAACGTGGAGTAGTCATGAATCCAGAAAGTTATATTGAATTCTTTCAAATAGAAATTCAACGAGAAGAAATGACTAACTAAATTTTGGTAATTCTATCGTATTTCCAATCCGGATAGGGTCACCTATTCGGATTGTTTTTTTTGCCTCACTCGGTGGTAAATATGTATCTACACAAAGATGATAAAAATCACCAAAGGCGGGCAAGCGGCTATCTGTAGGCAAAGATTTTTTGCGGCTTGCCATCATTTTTTTTATAAAGGTTTTGTCCGTTTCTCCTGTGAGGGGATTGCGTGGCGGCACATTACATCGGTCTCGCGGTGACATGCCAATCATGTTTACACCGCCTAAGGTAAATCGGATGCCTTTTCCTGGCGAGTGAATTAACTGCTCTTCCCAAAATGCTTCTACACCTTCAATTTCTATATTGGCTCTAAAGCGTAATCGAAAATCTTCTACGGTATGTTCTGGAAAATCTTCTAAGAGTGATTTATAAGTGGCTGTACTTACAATGGTTGCGCTGCTTTGGTAGGGCACATCCTGCAATTCACCTTTCGTGCTTTGTACGATATGTAATTTCAGATCGAAAAAATCTTGTAAATATTCTACTAGGATTTTATTGTCTGTGCGTAGTTCAAAAGTTTGTTGTTCTTCTTGGCCTCGTAGGGATAAATGTATAAGTCCGTTTTCTAAATCATAGCTTGCCTTTAGCTGGTTGATTTTGCCCGTACGTTTGCTATTGACATAGCGACCATCTTCGCCCATGAATGCAAAGGCGCGGTCATGCTTTAAGGAGTGTATTCCAATTTCCGCTTCTGTAATTTCTACAGGGTCAAGAGATTTTACTGGATAGATAAAGAGTTTAGAAACGGTGGGCATGTTCATGCTTAGAATCGGTTAAGCATTTTTACTTCAAAGTCATCAGCGCTGGGTCCGTAAGTTGCTGGAATTTCAACACCTACTAATCGCAAATAAACACCAAGCTGCGCCCTATGGTGGACTAAGTGATTCATGCAAAAAACGCGTAAGATTTGTTTCTTCGGTAAGGTCATATAAATTTCTTCTCCATTTTTCATGGTCCAATCGCTTGTTAGAATTTCTTCCTTTGCATTTTCAAAAGCACTTAGGGTTTCTTGATACAATGTATCAAAATATTGAAGAAGTGCCTCAGTCGTTTCTATTTTCTTGGGTTCAAAACCTGCAAAGTCCATTGTATTTTCTTCTAATACATTTTTCCACCAAGCGAGTAGCTCTGCTACATGGACGGCCAATCTGCCAAGGGTTTCAGATTTTTTGTTTAGCTGATAGCTTGCTTTTTCCATGGGCACTTTTGCCAAAAAAAGCCGTGTAAGCGCAGCCTCTTGTTTAAACTCTGCTAAGAAATATTTTAAAGTTCCATCCATCTAGCTTTACTTTTTTATAAAAATACCAAACAGCTCATTCCCTTCTCTTGGTTTAATTGAATTGTAAGCGGGAGTAAAGGTATGTGTATCGAAATGGGGTGCAATGTAATCAAGGTATTCTTCTTTTGATCCACCAAACGGTCGATTGCCTTTGGCATCCAATTCGTGCGAAAACCAAAGGCCCACAAGTTTGCCCGCCGGGGTTAGTAATTCGGATACCTTTTTGGCGTATGCTTCTCTATTTTTTTTACTGGGTTCAAAAGAACAAAAAAAGGTTTGCTCTAAGATCAAATCGTATTGACCTTCAAACGTAAAAAAGTCCGCATGCAATAAGTTTTCTGACGGAAAATTAGCTACTCGTTTTTGTAAAGCTTGTAAGGGTTCTTTACTAATATCTAAGACGAAAACGTTTTTAAACCCTTGTTTAAAAAGATATTCCGCTTCATAGGCATTACCTGCACCTGGGATTAAAATTCTGAGTTCTTTCTGCTCTAATTGATCTATGTATTCTTTCAAGGGAGTAGAAGTAGAGCCGATATCCCAACCGGTTTTTTCTTCTTGGTAACGCTGTGTCCAATAGGCTTCTTCACTTTGCATCTTTAATAATCTTTTATCCTAGGTATCCAATTAATCCACCCATGACCGCAAAGGTAATGATCCAATAGCCCATGTTAATCAGAATGTATTTCCAGTTGCGCTGATCAAAAAGGGCGTTAATAATTAGGACTGAGATCCCACCATAAAAAAAC
>CALJNC010000044.1 GCA_937981995.1 uncultured Chitinophagaceae bacterium | reverse complement strand
AATTGAGTAAATTGTAATAGATTCTTATTACTTTCAGGTCTAGTCCTTATGAGAAACTATTTATTAAACTTTAGTTCGTTGTTCTTGGTTTTTGTGGTTCATTATGCAGCCGCCCAAACCTATCGTACTAGTTGGGATAATGCAGCGCAGCGAACCGGCTGGTCACAATATCAATTGGGTATAGATAGTAATAGCACCTGGGCTTACACACCCGTTGCCGTTTTAACAGGTGAGGTGTTGATTCATTCAGCTCCACCAAGTAGCAATATGAATGTTACAGACAATTGGATTGTTTCTCCGGCTTTTAATTTTTCAGCGGGAGGTAGTATTGATTCTTTAATAGTCAATTTGAGTGGAGTAGAAGTTCCTAATGCAAATGATAGATTGGGTATTTATTTAGTCCAAGGATCGCAAGATCCAACGGTAAGTGGTAGTTGGCAATTGCTTAAACAATTTGATAGTACGGAATATATGCTCAATGGCGGTACGTATCAAAATATAGATTCCATTATGATTCCACCTACTAGTGGAACTTCCTATTTGGCGTTTCGATATAAGACCATTAATAGTCAGTTTGATGCACTCTTTGATGCCTTGCAAGTAACTGCAAATTATCCTAATGCTACGAATGATGTGCACAAAAAAAATAGTGCTGTAAAAATTTACCCTAATCCAAGTAGTGGGGAATGTGTACTTGAAATATTAGATAAAAATATCATACTCAAAAGTGTACTTGTATTAGATGCCATGGGGCGTAAAGTTGAATCTGCATATCGTAATCATCACATAGATTTATCCTCTGCATCTAAGGGAGTATACTTTGTAACTATAAAGACCTCTCAAGAAGAAGTTTTTATAAAGAAACTTATTGTGAACTAACAGCATTCTAAATGCCTACTTTGGCCAACCTTTAAATAAAGTTAAACGTCTTAAAAATATGTATACTATGACCTCCACATATTATAAAAGCTTTGCTAAGCTAATTCTACTATTATTACCTTTACTATTGTTTACTAGTACAACAAAAGCTGTTGATATTGCGGCTGCTGATATTTATTATGAATACCTTTCGCCATTAAACTACAGGGTGCACCTTAAGGTGTATAAGGAGTGTTCTGATACTTCTGCTATAAATACAACAGATAGTATAAGCGTTAGCTCGGTATCAAATGCTTACACTGCAAAATTTCTTATAGACACGGCAAATGTAAATGATCCAATAAATGGATCTTACAGGCATTATTGGGGTGGGTCTATTCTTACGAACTGTGTTGATCCTCAATCTACTTATCCCGGTTATCAGTACTTTCATTATGCGGGGAATGTTACGCTACCACAAGCAGCCAATGATTGGGAGTTTATTTGGTCACAATGTTGCCGGGGAAACAATCAGAATATTGTAGATACTACTATTTGTTTAAGAGCAGGCTTGAATAATTTAATCCGTGCAAATTACTCCACTATTCTTACTGCTATTCCAATTACAAAATTAAAAATTAATCAAGCATTCAATTATTTAAATAGTCCGATTGACCCAGATTTGGATTCTGTTGTAATTACAACAAGTACACCCGGCACCCAAATTACAAATCCATTTAATACTTACAATTGTACCGCTGCACAATTTATAGCGCCTTATACTCAAAGCAATCCCATCCCAAGCTCGACTCCGTATCAAATAGATCCGACAACAGGCAATGCTACATTTACTATAAATCAGTTTGGTAGATACTTTGTAAAGTTTAGAGCAACAGATTATGATCCCATTAGTGGATTAGAGGTAGGCTTTGTAGAAAGAGAAGCATTGCTTGATTTGCGAGACACAGCATGGGCTACTTCTGTTAACCAAGTTGAAAATGTGCGAGCTTGCATAAAGATATTTCCTAATCCAAGTAAAGGATTGTTTACAATTGAAGCGGCTAAAAAATGGGGACGTATTGAAAATGTAAGTGTATACAATACCCAAGGCAGAAAAATGCAAGCTGCTTATAAGCATGAGCAATTAGATGTATCCAATTTAGCAAGCGGTGTTTATTTTGTACAAATAACAAATACTCGTGCTAAAGTGTTTATCGAAAGACTGGTGATTCAGTAAGAGAACGATCCATTGTAAACATCTTCAAAAAGAATGCTTATATTTATTTATATGAAAACCCTCTCCTTAAAAATAGTTTTAGTTTGCGCGCTTATTTTTTTGCAGTCATGCGAGAAAGAAAAAGATTATACCTGCAAGTGTGAAGAATATACAGCGGGCTCCAGCAGTGGCGCCTTAAGCGAAATGATGTTTGGGAAGAAAAAAGATGTGGAGGAAAAATGTAATGAGTACCTTGACGCTGGTTTTACAGAATGTTGGATAGAATAGTTTTGTGTTGTTTGTATATCTTGTGTTGAACAAGATCCGCACGCTTGAGCTGAGCGGCTTATTGCATTAAAAAAAATACTTGTTCGTGCTTGGCTTATATCACTTATTTATTATTTCAATTATATTTAATTCTATCGTCGTCTATGCTAAATAAACATTGCATATCAAATACTATTAATTTATTTTTTAGGCAAACTAACGTTTTTATAAAAAGTGACGTCTATATAAAAAATACCTCAACTATGTTTAAAAAAATATTACTTACGTCAAGCCTGTTCCTTTTAGTTTCAAGCCTTTTATTTGGGCAAGTACAAAGTGGCAATACGCTTTATGGTCAAAACGGATTTGGTTCTTATTACGGTTGGACTGTTTCCATGGGAAATGCAACAACTATGGCTGTAGGAAGCCCTGATGACGGCTCTGGTATTGTACGTGTTTATACTTGGGTAAACAATGCCTGGCAACAAAAAGGTTTAAATATAAGCGATGTAACCGGAGGTAAATTTGGCAGTTCGGTTTCTATGGCAAACGCTAATACGCTAGCCATTAGTTGCAAATTTACAGGTGAAGTTCAAATTTATGAGTGGGTCAATACTGCTTGGCAACAAAAAGGTGCAGCTATACCTGGCGGTGTGGGAGAAGAAAATTCTTGTGTATCTATGCCAGATATTAATACAGTAGCCATTGGTAATCCATCATGGAGTAGTCCGGGAGGAAATACTCGAGTGTATGAATGGGTTAATAATGCATGGCAACAAAAAGGTCAAACTTTACTTGCTGAAGGTAATAATGATAATGCGGGTTGTTCTGTAAGTATGCCAGATGCCAATACAATTGCTATTGGTGCAAATAGAAATGCGGGTTCATTGGTTGCTACCGGACATGTACGTATTTATGAATGGCTTGGGAACACTTGGGTACAAAAAGGATTAGATATTGATGGTGCATCAAATAGTGAAGAGTTTGGACGGGCTGTTTCTATGGCTGATTCCAATACAATAACGATAGGCGCGCCTGGCGATAATCCATCAAATAGGAATGGCCTGGTTCGAGTGTATGAATGGACCTCAAATGCGTGGGTACAAAAAGGAGTAGATATTTCAGGCGCAGTTACTGGTATGGAATTAGGAGCGGCTGTATCCATGCCCGATGCCAATACGTTTGCAGTAGGTGCCCCTTATGGCACAGATAATAATTTATTTAATGGAGTTAAAACTGGTAAAGTCCGAGTGTATGAATGGGTCAATAATGCTTGGTCTCAAAAAGGTATGGATATGAATGGTGACGCTGGGAATGATCAATTTGGTTTTTCTGTATCTATGCCTGATGCCAATACAGTTGCCGGAGGAGGACATTATGGAGATTCTATACCAGTATCTGCTTTGGGCTATGTAAAAGTTTATGGCTTTGGTGCTCCATTAAGTGCAGCATCTTACTCATTAGAAAATCAATCATTAGGTATTTATCCAAATCCTACAACAGATTATTTCCAAATTGATATTCAATCACCCGATAAAGTGCTGGTATTAAATACAATTGGCGAGATGGTTTTAGCAACACAGTCTTCTAAGATTAATTTAAGTTCTCTTTCTTCCGGTCTATATTTTATTAAAGTAAAAAAAGGCGATAGAAATTATTTGGGGCAAGTAGTTAAGAAATAAGCTTACCTATTTTATCAAACTCTTTAGGGTAACGAATAGTTTTGTGACCACTTGCTTTTTATGTTTTGGATTTGTTGGTGATTGCATTAACAAAGACAACGGTAGGAGTTGGATTAATTGTATGATTCAACAGAATGTTGTAAGTTTAGAAGCAATAAACATATTTTATGAAAAAGATAGTTGCTTTATGCTTAGTATTTTTTGTTTTCATTGTTCAATCAAACGCACAGATAACTTATGATCTTACAGATTCGGCTAGTGTAAATTTAACGAGTGCTGGATCTGCCAATGCCAGTATAGATTACACAAATACTGGTTCCATAACAGATACATTCAAGTATCGTGTTGTAGATTATTATTTTCCAGCTGATTGGCAGGGCAATGGAATTTCTGATTGGTTAATGAGTTATCCGCACATCGATACAAACTGGCACCAATTGCATAGCCCGCCTAGTCAAACGCATACAGTTTCGGTACAAGTAAACAGAAAGACAGGTGCCGGTCCAGGTTGTGCCATTTTAAGAATTGAATATAAAGGATTGGGGCAAGTTGCTCACTTTACAGATCTTATTGTAACCAGCTTTGCTAGTCCAACTTTATGTAATCCATTGTCGATTAATAATATACAACAGAAAGAAAATGCGTTAAGAATTTATCCAAACCCAAGTAGCGGATTATTTAAAATAGATCTAGCTGATAAATGGGGACGTATTGAAAATGTAAGTGTATATGATACCCAAGGCAGTAAAATGCAAGCAGCTTATAAGCAGCAGCAATTGGATGTTTCCAATTTAGCAAGCGGTGTTTATTTTGTACGTTTAATAAACAATAGAGAAGAAGTGTTTATTAAGCGGATTGTAATTCAATAAATTTGTAATCCGAGCTTTATAGTGATTAAAGGAATTCAATTTTGATTAATCCAATGTGTTCTCCTTTGTAATAATCTCTTGCGCTGCTGTAAATGTAATCTTCTGCTTTATCTACTATTCCTGCTGTAACAGGATTGTTGTGTATGTATTCTCTTTTTTGATTGGTCGCATGGTCCTTGAATAATGCAATTGGATGATTGTCATTTCTCCATAGCTGATAGGTTTTGTTCTTTTTGTTTGCTTCTCCTGCCTTGCTTAGTAATTCTAATAGCCATTCTTTGCGGCTTTCTTTATTATTCTCTTCTATGGCCTTGGTTATTTCTTTACTTGTATGTTTTTTGAAGTCTCTTAATATATCACTTAGCTTGAAGCCTTCTTTTGCCCTAGCTATTAAATGGATATGATTACTCATGATACACCAAGCATATAATACAAGTCCTTTTTCTTTTTGGCAATATTGTAAACTTTATACTACTATATCACGATAGTATTTTCTTGTAAAAATATCTATCCAACCAACCGTTGCAAATGTTAGATAATGTAATCCGTTTTGGTCGCCGATTCTGTAGCTTGTAAAACCTTTGTGGCTCATTGTTGCGAAGATAATGATTGAAAATAATGTTGAAATAATTTAGAAGCTGATTGTAGTTTAGCCTGTCTGCCGCCAGGCAGGCGCGCGTAACTGCAATCTTCGTATGTTAAAAAAATCAATTTGGAAAGAAACAGATGAGCCGTTTGCAACGGCAACAGGATGTTCGATAGAAGAGTTAAAGGAGATAGTATTAGCCGTTACAAACGGCCACAAATTGCAATGCTTCGTAGTAATATTTATAAATACAGATTGAAGTTACACAAGCCTTCGCTTGTTAAACTCCAATCAGCACAGTTAAAGGAGATAGTATTAGCCGTTGCAAACGGCCGTAAGTAGTATTACTTCGTAGCGAGATTTATAAATACAGATTGAAGTTACACATGCTTTCGCATGTTAAACTCCAATCAGCACACTTCAATCAGCTGGGGAGATAGTATTAGCCGTTACAAACGGCCACAAATTGCAATGCTTCGTAGTAATATTTATAAATACAGATTGAAGTTACACAAGCCTTCGCTTGTTAAACTCCAATCAGCACACTTCAATCAGCTGGGACTACTTTGCTGCTTAAGGCATTTTCTAATTTTATAAACTGTGGTTTTTCCATATCTTTTTTTATTAAGGTTTATTTTCTTTTTTCAATAGTTTCGAAACATCTATTGCAAGATTAATTATTTCCGGGTTCTTAGTTTTTGTTTTTACTTCTTCAACTTTGTTCATTAGTTCAGTGTAGTCATCTTCTTCATTAGCAAGGATTTCTTCCCTAGCATAATTTAGAAATGCAATAGAGCTTAAATTTACATTATTAATATCCTTGGACATTTGCATAGCTTTGAGATAATGTTCTCTGCCAAGTTCTGTTTGTCCTTTCCGAAAGTATAGCAAACCTTTGGTAGCAACTATGCAAATCTTATTGACATCCTTGTCATCTAATTCATTGACTCTGATTTGTTTGAAATGCTTTTCTGCTTCTTCAATTTTATTTTCTAAACTTAAGTAATAAACTATATTATTAAGAAGTTGAGCGTCATGTGGATTGGAAACAAGTCCTGTTTTTGCAATTTCGGCTGCTTGGTTATGATCCTTAAGTTTTTTTGTTGCGATGTCACTTCCAAATAGAACGCCGCTTTTTGAAAACGGTTGGTCAAGAAACCAATTGCTGGAAAATTCTATTGCATTTTCCCATTCTTTTTTTTGCTTGGCGTCAAGAGCCAAAGCTTCAAATGAGTTGGCAATATTGAATTGTGCAGGGTTTACAATGTTTAATCGAACTTCTTCTTGTGATGCCCATTCGGCTTGCGCTAAAGAGTTATCATTGGGGCATTTCAAAGACTTTTCAAATAATCGTTTACTTTTCTTAATGTTTGCATTATTTAATTCTAATGTAGCTATTGAACCTGCTAATTCTGTGGTGTTGAAAGGGTGAAATGAGTCTGATCCAATTAGTAGTAATCCTTTTTTTGTGAATTTTGAACCTCTTCCTCTTAAATCAGCTAATGCTATTTCAGTAGCCATAACCCAAGGGTCGTGTGCTGCTAGAGGAGATTTTCGAATGTTATCATGGGCAAACTCTATATCTCCAATGTGAACAAAGAAACGTGCCATGTTTCGTAGAATAAATCTATTGTTGGGTGCAAGAAAAAGAGCATTTCGCATGGCTCTTTCTGCCTGAGTTTCTTGACCATTTATAGAATACAATCTTGATAATTCAACCCAAGCAATGGCATTACCCGGATTGGATATGAGTTTTTGTTTGTATTCTCTAATCTTTTCATGGAGTATGGCAAGATTTTTGAATTGAAAAGTTTGAATGTTGTTTATTTCAAAGCTGAAATCAATTTCTTCTTTCTTTTCTTCACTAATTCTGCTAGCGGCATTTGAAAGTGCTTTAGGAACATTATCACCTTGATTCAAAATAAATTGAGAAACCTCTTGGACAGTTTTATTATTTTCTTGGTTACAAACAATGGCAGTTCCCAAAATATCACCTGCCATTCCAATATTTTTATGGGACTCCCATTCCTCAATTAAATCAGAAATGTCGGGTTGAAATGAAGTGTCTATTTCAATTTTTTTGCTACCATTAAGTTCACCTAACTTAGCTGTATTCTTAAAACTTCTCCAGTTGGGAATAACATGCCTGTCTTTAAGTTCAAATATATTTGCCATGTTACTTTATGAGTTTGTTTTCAGCTCTCCTTGCTAGTAAGTTGAATAGTTCGACAAACCTTTCCAATTCATATTTGTTGCCATGAGTTTGACCTGAATTTTTATGGTGCCCTCTTCTTCTAGGGTCCGGGTGGCATAACATTTTAATGGCACTAAGTAATTTATCTCTATCATCAAATTCGGTCAATTGCTCTTCAATTGTTTTTATTGAATTATCAAAGGCTTCAATCCAATATGGTAATGCCTCTTCAAAGGGTAAGGAAAGTACGTTAATATTGGAATCCATATTCTGACTGAGCAATGCTGTCATATTTTGTAGAGTGAAATAAAATGTCGCCATGCTTCCTAATAGGAAACAATCAATTGCAAATACTTTTTCCCTCCATTCTGGAAGTACAAATTTATGCCAAACTTCAGGGGGGGCATATCTAGGATCTCCAGAAAAGTTTGATTCAGAATGGGGCCCATTTACATTACCACATAACGAACGTCCTAAATCTCCAAGTTTTGAAGTTATTGAATCGAAAACAAAAACATTCGATGGTTTTACATCTTGGTGTGAAATTTCTATAGAGTGCAATTGCCTAAGACCTGTTGCGATATTATGAAGTGACCTTAACTTCCAGGATATATCTACAAGTTTCGTAAAATTCAAATGATTACGAACGTCGCCATCTGCTTTTTCAAAAACCATGTAGTAAACATTCGGGATTAAAAAACCTTTAATGTTTTCCTTACTTGCTTCTAAAAGTTTCGATACTTTAGAGAAGTTTTTATTCGTACATCTTTCAAGTAATTCTTTTTCAAACACAAATGTATTAAGCATTTCAGCTTGAGCTTCTAATAAACCTGATTCATCATCGTCCCTCAAAAAAGAAAGGATATTTAGAGCTTTGAGGAATCCAATTTCACCATCTTTCTCAACAATATAACAAACTGAAAAGTTTCCTCCCGTAGAACCTGGTTTTGCTTTTGCCAGTTCAATAACTTTCCAACCAGTTTTTAATGTATGCCCTTTTAAAGCGTGTACTGCGCTGATTTGGTCTTCCGGGATTGCGTCTAAATTAATCATGTTTTTTAGAATTAGTACAAAGGTAGTATTCCTAACTTGTCCTTTCCATAAGTCAAGGTTGAACTTTTCAAGATGTGCTTAATCAATTTGCAAATGCTAAACCTAGCCCCGATAGAAGTGGAAAGCCCACAGCGAGGAACGAGCGAGGACTTGTAACGAATAGCGGGATGCCAAAGCTAAATATTTAGGAACAGCTAAAACGCTCCTAAAAACCATCACCCCAAAAAAGGATTTGGAAGTAAAACAATTTAAATTTGTGTTCTTAAATATAAATACGCCGTTTGTAGAGGTGTATACTAAAAAAATAATTATGACAAAAGTTACCTTACCCGATGGGAGTGTAAAAGAGTTTGAGCCCGGAGCCAGTAGTCTTGATGTGGCTATGAGTATTAGTGAAGGTTTGGCGCGCAGCGTAGTAGTCGCCGAAGTAAACGGAGAAGTGTGGGATGCCACCCGTGCTTTGCCTACGGAGGCGAGTATCAAGCTCTTAAAGTTTGGCGATGATGCGGGGCGTGATACTTTCTGGCATAGTAGTGCGCATTTAATGGCAGAGGCTATTGAGGCCTTGTACCCTGGGGTAAAATTTTGGGTAGGTCCTGCCGTAGAAGGTGGTTTTTATTATGATGTAGATTTTGGTGATACTAAGATTACGGATGATGACCTCGCCAAGATTGAGCAAAAAATGAAAGAGCTCGCCAAGCAAAAAAATCCTTTTATCAGAGAGGAGCGTGCCAAGGCAGAAGCGGTGGCTTATTTTACAGAAAAGGGCGATGAATATAAATTAGATTTACTGCAAGGTTTAGAAGACGGCAATATTACCTTTTATAAGCAAGGTGCATTTACAGATTTATGCCGTGGGCCACACATTCCGCATACGGGTATGATTAAAGCTTTGAAGCTAACGGCATTGGCAGGCGCTTATTGGAAAGGGGATGAAAAAAATAAACAACTCACGCGTATCTATGGTGTGAGTTTCCCTGATAAAAAATTACTGAAGGAGCATTTGCATATGCTAGAGGAAGCCAAAAAGCGCGACCACCGAAAGCTAGCCAAGGAAATGAGCATTTATACCATGAACGATGATATTGGTCAGGGCTTGGTGCTTTGGATGCCTAATGGAACAGTAATTATAGAAGAGTTAGAAAAACTAGCCAAAGAAACCGAAGAAGCCGGTGGCTATAAGCGTGTGAAAACTCCCCATATTGCTAAGGAAAATTTATACCTCACCAGTGGGCATTTACCCTATTATGAGGATAGTATGTATCCGGCCATGGAGTTGGATGGTGCCAAGTATTATCTAAAAGCAATGAACTGTCCGCATCACCACAAGATTTTTGATGCAGAGCCACATTCATATCGCGACATGCCTATTCGTCTAGCGGAGTATGGTACTTGCTATCGTTATGAGCAGAGTGGGGAATTGTTTGGACTGATGCGTGTGCGTTGCCTCAATATGAATGATGCGCATATCTATTGTAGCAAGGAGCAATTTGAAGAAGAGTTTAAGGCCGTAAACGATATGTACAAAAAGTACTTTGAAATTTTCGGTATTGAAAAATATGTAATGCGCCTCTCGCTGCACGATCCTGAAAAACTCGGTAAGAAATATGTAAACGAGCCCGAGCTTTGGTTGGAAACGGAAGATATGGTGCGCAAGGTTTTGGTAGAATCGGGAACGCCTTATGTAGAAGTAAAAGATGAAGGAGCGTTTTATGGCCCTAAGATTGACGTACAAATTTGGAGCGCCATTGGTCGTGAGTTTACACTAGCTACCAATCAGGTAGATTTTGCACAGAGTAGAAGTTTTAAATTAAGTTTTACCAATGCAAACAACGAACCCGAAATTCCATTAATTATTCACCGTGCACCGCTAGGTACGCATGAGCGATTCATTGGTTTCTTATTAGAACATTATGCTGGTAAATTGCCCTTGTGGCTTTCGCCTTTGCAAGTGAAACTATTGCCTATCTCTGATAAGTACATGGACTATACCCAAGAGGTGCATGCGCAATTACGCAAAGCAGGCATCCGTGCCGAGATTGATTCTCGTGCCGAGAAAGTAGGCCGTAAAATCCGTGATGCCGAATTGAGCCGTGTGCCGTATATGTTTATCGTAGGCGAAAAAGAACAAGCAGATAATACGGTTTCGGTACGTGTACAAGGACAAGGTGAAGAAGGTCAAGGTGATTTGGGTGCGGTGGCTGTGGAGTCTATTTTAGATGATATGGTTAAGAAGATTGCTGATAGAGAAGGTTAATAAGACCTGCCTGCCGGCAGGCAAGTT
>CALJNC010000043.1 GCA_937981995.1 uncultured Chitinophagaceae bacterium | reverse complement strand
TTTTTTGAAGGGAAAGGACATAAGATTGTACCAAGTGCCCCTATCGTTTTAAAAGATGATCCTACGCTTATGTTTACCAATGCGGGGATGAATCAGTTTAAGGATTATTTTTTAGGGAATAAAAAGGCCGAGCATACGCGTGTGGTGGATACTCAAAAATGTTTGCGTGTAAGCGGTAAACACAACGATTTAGAAGAAGTAGGTGTGGATCATTACCATCATACTATGTTTGAAATGTTGGGCAACTGGAGTTTTGGTGATTATTTTAAGGTAGATGCGATTGCTTATAGCTGGGAGTTTTTGACGGAAGTATTAGGCTTACCAAAAGATAGATTATACGCAAGTGTATTTGAAGGAGATGAAGATGACAAAATTCCGCCTAGTGAAATAGCCTTAGAAGAATGGAAAAAACATTTACCCCAGGAGCAAATAGTTTTTGGTGACAAAAAAGATAATTTCTGGGAAATGGGGGAAACGGGTCCATGTGGTCCTTGTAGTGAAATACATATAGATATGCGCTCAGATGAAGAGCGCGCTAAAATACCCGGCCGTGATTTGGTGAATATGGATCACGAAGAAGTGATAGAAATTTGGAACAATGTTTTTATCATGTACAACCGTAAAAAAGATAGAAGCCTTGAACCATTGCCACATAAGCATATTGATACCGGTATGGGCTTTGAACGTTTGGTGCGTGCCATGCAGGGCAAAAGCTCAAATTATGATACGGATATTTTTATGCCGTACATAAAAAAAACAGAGGAGCTAAGCGGTAGAAAGTACAAACAATCAGAGAGCAAAGAGGACGTAGCGTTTAGAGTAATATCAGATCATATACGTGCAATTAGTTTTACAATAGCCGATGGGCAGTTGCCTAGTAATACAGGCGCAGGCTATGTAGTACGTAGGATTTTACGTCGTGCGGTGCGTTATTATTATTCCTACCTTGATCATAAAAAACCATTATTGCATGAGCTACTTCCAATACTAGCTGAAAGCTTTAAAGATGTTTTCCCTGAGGTGAAAAAGCAAGAGGAGTTTATTAAAAATGTAATCTTAAAAGAAGAAGAAAGTTTTTTAGCTACGCTAGAAAAAGGTTTGTTGCGCATGGATGAAGCCATGGCCAATTGTAAGGAAATGAGTATTGAAGGCGAATTGGCTTTTGAACTGTATGATACATTTGGTTTCCCGATAGATTTAACTCGATTAATTGCCGAAGAAAAAGGATATAAAATAATAGAGGAAGGTTTTGAGAAAGCCATGCTCGAACAAAAAACTAGATCTAAAGCAGCTACAACTTTAGATACTGATGACTGGCAAATCCTAGACAGTGAAACAAAAACTAAATTTGTAGGTTATGATTCTTTAGAATCAAGAACCAAGGTGTTGCAATACCGAAAAGTTTCAAACAAAGGAAAGGATTTTTATCAGATTGTTTTGGCTGAAACGCCTTTCTATGCTGAGAGTGGTGGGCAAGTAGGTGATAAAGGCTCCTTACGTTTTGAGAATAAAATGATTCAAATTTTTGATACCAAAAAGGAGAATGATTTAATCCTTCATTTCTGTAAAGAACTTCCTGAAAGCTTAGAAGGCGAAGTGCACGCAGAAGTAAATAGTGTAAATCGTAAAGAAACTTCGGAGCATCATTCCGCTACACATTTATTACATGCAGCTTTGCGCAAAATTTTGGGTGAGCATGTTGCACAAAAAGGAAGCTTGGTTAATAAAGATCATTTGCGTTTTGACTTTAGTCATATAGAAAAAGTAAGTGCAGAAGAGCAGCGCCATATTGAGGAATTGGTTAATCAAAAAATAAGAGAAAATATTCCTGTGGTAATTAAAACCTTACCCAAAGAAGAAGCTTTGAAATTAGGAGCGATGGCACTTTTTGGTGAGAAGTATGGCGATGAAGTGCGTGTAGTAATTATGGATAAGGAATATTCTATTGAGCTTTGTGGTGGTACTCATATAGGCAGTACGGGCGAGTTAGGTTTCTTTAAAATATTAAGTGAAGGGGCAATTGCAGCTGGTGTGCGAAGAATAGAAGCGGTAACAGGACAAAAGGCCGAAGACTATATTCATAATGCACTTGATGATTTAAATGTTATTAAATCTCAATTGAAAAACCCTAAATCGATTACCAAGGCCGTAGAGCAATTAGCAGAGGATAAAAGCAAATTGCAAAAGGATATTGAAAAACTAGAGGATAAAATTCGTTGGAAAAAAGTAGATGGACTACTGCAGCGTATTGAAACGCATAATGGTATTTCATTTATTGGCGAAACGGTTGATGCTAGCTCAGGTGATGACGTGAAAAAAATGTGTTTTGCTTTAAGGCAAAAAGTAGATTCACCCGTTGTAGTTCTTTGCGGAAATATAAACGGTAAAGCAAACGTTTGTATTTTGATAGATGAAGAAATCCAAAAGGCAAAAAGTTTTTCTGCTAAGCAATGGATCAAAGAAATTGTAGCACCGCGTATTAAAGGTGGCGGTGGCGGTCAAGATAATTTTGCTAGTGCGGGAGGGCAACAGACTGACAAATTTGAAGAAATTATATCTGAAATTAAATCACAATTAACGTAGTGTTTACGCTTACTACCTATAGTTTTGTTCAACTTTAAGGATTAAAGGGAGTCTATAATTTACATGAAGAAACTACTAAGCGTCTTGCTCATACTTTTTACTGCATCGGTGTGCTTTGCACAAACGGGCAATAAGGCAATAGTAGAGACTTATGACTCACAAGGTAATAAGGTAAAGAAGGAAAGGAGAAATGGTAAATTGGTTACCACACGCACAATTTCCTTGGGTCCAGTAATTGATCGACCTTTTAACCCAGATACGATTGATAAAAATCATGTTGTAATTCAAGTTTATAAAAAGTACGATCGCGTTTATATTTATTATAAAGGAAAATTTCTTTCAGCTTTTCATTGTGTATTTGGAAAAAATAAAATGGGTCAAAAGTATAGAGAAGGCGATAAGCGTACTCCTGAAGGATGGTTTTCAATTACGGATGTGCGCAAGCATGGCAAGTGGGAATATTTTTTGGGTATAGACTATCCCAATGCGGAATCTCGTAAGAACCATATCATGGCAAAGTCCAAAGGGTATATTTTGCAAGATGCTCGTATTGGTGGTTCAGTAGGAATACATGGCGTTTGGAAAAATGGCGACATGGCAATCAAAAACAAATTCCACTGGACAGATGGTTGTGTTTCTTTAAGCAATAAAAATGTTGCTTTACTTGCGCGGATATGTAAGCCAGGTACTCGAGTTTATATTGGTTGGGAGAAGTAGGGGGTGGCCAATTACATTATGAAAATCTGAATAGATTATTTAGATTTGAAGTACCTATGAAAAAATCCCTATTGTTTTTTTTATTGCTTTGTAATTTCTGTGTTACTGGACAAGATTCGTTGAAAAACAGCATTCTGTCCAGAATGAACAATGAGACTGATCGAGAAAAAATTGAATCTTGCTTAGATCTTTCCGAGATAGATATACCCGTAGATACGATACATTTTTATTTAAATAAGGCACTGGATCTTTCTAATAGTATAAAATTGGATTCGATTTTTTCAATTCAGTTTGCAGTAAGCAGAACACATTATATTTCGAACCAACCAAAGAAAGCCCTTCAAAGTATTAAAGAAGCTTATCGTAATTATCAATACACTGGGAATCCTAAAGGAACTCTAGGACAGATTTATATGTTAGAAGGCGTGTTTCATGAGGCCATGAGTCAGGAGGACTCAGCTATCCACTATTACGAAAAAGTAAAGGTGTTATTGGCGCAAGATACATCGACTAAAGGCCGTGCGATGTATAATGCCACCATGACTAATTACGCTAATTTGTATTTAAAAAAGGGGAAGCATGAAAAGGCGATACCTATTTATTTAGACGTAATCAAATTTGAAACTAATGCAAAGGAGCATAATAATTTGGTCGTAACGTATAACAATTTGGCAGGATCTTATCGTGAATTAAAATTTTATGATCAGGCGATTTATTATTCAAATTTAGCTTTAGAGACCTTAGAAAAGGGAGATGTAAACAAAGTAAAAGGAGGTATTTTGACAAGTTTGGGGGAGATTTATTTGTTACAAAATAAAATTGATAGCGCCTATATTTACTTGTCTGACGCAGAAAAAGAATTTGAGTCAAATATTTCATCTGTAACACTGAAAAATTTATATCAAAGTTTAGCAAACTACCATATACATAAAAAAAATTATGCTAAAGCAGAAGCTTATGTGATAAAGGCAAAAAAACAACTCGCTATTATGCCCGATGATTTTGTGAGGACTCATTTATATGTAACTCAAGGTATTTTATTTAAGGCTAAGAATAATAATAAGCAAGCTGAAATATTTTTAGATAGTGCATTGCAATTGGCCCAAAAAAATGAATATCTCATTATTCAAAAGGAAGTGCTTGAAGAGAAAATAAGCTTATACGAAAAAACAGGTGATGAGAAGAAGCAACTTGCCACTCAAAAAAAGTTGCTTGCCATCAAGGAAACAATTTTTAATAAAGATAATATTAATGCCATAGCGGTAGCGGGTATTAAATACGAAACCGAAAAAAAAGAAATAGAAAATAGAGCATTGCGCGCGGAGAAAATTAAGCAAGAAGTTCTAATAGAGAATGAAAATAAGGATAAGCAATTGTTTGCCCTGGGCATGTTTCTGTCATTATTGACTTTGGGTATTTTTATGTTTTTTTATTCGAAGAATAAAAAGCAAAAAGACAAAATAGTAACCTTGCAAAAAGAGCTGCATCATCGCGTGGATAATAATTTAGCGATTATAGATGAATTTATAGATAAAAGCATGGAAAGTGTGGCTGATAAGAAAACCCTCGAAAACTTGTCAGAACTACAAAGTAGAGTAGGTAGTATAAATGAAGTACACGCTATGCTTTATCAGAACGATGACGTGACAAGGGTGAACATCAAACAGTACCTGCAGGCGCTGAGTGGACGAGTGCAAGAGATTTATGACAAGCAAGATGTGAAAATTAGCATAGAGTGCAAGAATAATTTAAGTATTGACACGCACCAAAGTGTGCATTTTGGTTTACTCATCAATGAATTTTTAACCAATAGTTTTAAGTATGCTTTTGAAGGGGTAGACAATCCAAAAATTGATATAGAACTAGTTGAAAATAACGGAACGTTGGAGTTGCGAATGCAAGATAACGGGAAGGGATATGCCAAGGAAGATGTAAGCAATGATTCTTA
>CALJNC010000042.1 GCA_937981995.1 uncultured Chitinophagaceae bacterium | reverse complement strand
CCACTGCCCGATGCTTGCAAACGATACATGCCTGCAGGATATAAACCATTTAATTCGCCAGCATAAAACAAGGTGCGCACCTGCTGCGGCGCACTAGTGCCCACTGTAAAAGGCACTTGTGTTGGATAACCATTGGTACCCATAGGCACTGCCAAATTACTGGACCAAGCCGATCCTCCTGCAGTGTCATGTGTTACCCATTGTCGCGCTTGCTTCATAACGTCTACAAATACAAACTCTTCGCTCCAGTCTTGTACACCAGATAAATTGATTCCAATAGGTCTATTTATTTGCGCATTTGCAGAAAAGGAAAAAACTATAAAAGAACAAAGAATTGAAAATCTGTAGAAATGGTTCATAACTGCAATTTACGAAGAAATTGGCATAGAGATTATAGGCAAGCATTTTGTGGTTTGGTTGCTCATATCCCTATCAAATAAAAACTATCTTCGTAAAAGCACTTTAGGATAAAAACCTAACACTATGCAAAAAGAAATTACTATAAGACTTGCGCCAAGCGAGATAGAGAATGAACAAGCCATCATTCGAAAAACGAAGATTCAATTACGAATTAAAAATGATGACGAATTACGAATTACGAAAATCAAACTATCACTTGATGCTCGAAGGAAACCAATTCATTATCAACTCAAGCTTAAAGCTTTTGTGAATGAGGCAAGTGATAATGATTCAACACATGAATTAAACTATAAGCATGTTCATAATGCTACAGAGTCCTTACATATCATTGGCGCAGGACCAGCAGGTTTATTCTGTGCATTACGTTGTTTAGAGTTGGGTATTAAACCCATTGTTTTTGAAAGAGGTAAAAAAGTACGTGACCGCCGTAGAGATTTGGCAGCACTAAATAAAGAAGGCATCCTCAACGAAGAAAGTAATTACTGCTTTGGAGAAGGAGGTGCAGGCACTTATAGTGATGGCAAATTATATACACGCTCTAAGAAAAGAGGTAGCGTACAAAAAATGCTACAAATATTTATTCACTTTGGAGCAGATGAAAAAATAGGATATGTAGCCCACCCGCATATTGGAACCAATAAACTGCCCAAAATTATTGAGAACATTCGCGAGCATATTATTGCTTGTGGTGGTGAGATCCATTTTGAGCATAAACTCACGGATCTTTACCTAAAAGAGAATTCCATTACCGGTTTTGAAATAAATAATGCTTCTAAGGTTGATTGTAAAAATGTAGTTTTAGCTACGGGACATTCCGCTAAGGATATTTATTTGTTGCTTCATAAAAAAGGAATTCAACTTGAAGAAAAAGATTTTGCCATAGGTGTTCGCATTGAACACCCGCAAGATTTAATCAATGAAATTCAATACGGAAAAAAGTATGCTCGTGCCATAGAAGTCAACCAGGACGGTGCTTTGCCACCTGCTGCTTACTCCTTAGTAGAGCAAGTAAATGGTCGTGGTGTATTCTCATTTTGTATGTGTCCTGGTGGAATTATCGCTCCTGCTTCTACCGAAAATAAATCACTCGTTGTAAACGGTTGGAGTCCTTCTAAACGGAATAACCCTTATGCAAATAGTGGCTTAGTTGTAAAAGTGGGTCAAGAAGATTTTGGTATGTTTCAAAAAGAAGGAATACTTGCTGGCATGCATTTTCAAGAAAGTATAGAACAAAAAGCATTTGAAGTTGGTGGAGGAAAATTCGTAGCCCCTACACAAAAGGTTTCTGATTTAATTGATAATAAAACGTCTCAATCGATAGGCGAACATTCTTATTTACCAGGAGTCCTTCCATCAAACATGAAAGAAGTACTCCCCTCTTTTATATATAACTCTATTCAAAAAGGCATTAAACAATTTTCACGTAGAGTAAAAAATTACATTCACCCCGATGCTATTGTGGTAGCCACAGAAAGTAGAACATCATCGCCACTAAGAATTCCTAGAGACAAAATAACGTTAGAACATATTCAAGTTAAAGGATTATACCCTTGCGCAGAAGGTGCAGGATATGCAGGTGGTATTATTAGTGCGGCAATTGATGGTGAACGAGTAGCGGATGCTACTCAAAAACATGTGCCATAAATACACATAAAAAAACGAGTGCAAACGCAACACTCTGTTGACTTTGCCAACTAAAAGATGTTATTCTATTTTCATGTCTTGCGAATAAAAATTTAGCCCCTAAGCCACAAACTAATACGAGCAAAATATCTACCATATCAAAACGTCCTTTGATTAATGAAAAATACTGTAAGGCTTCTAACCACAAAGCAAAAGTCATAGGCAGCCATTCCAAATTAATAAATCGTTCGGCAACTTTTAGTCCTAAATTTCTTGATACAATAGTGGCACTAAATACCCAAAGACCGCCCGGTAAGGAATAGATAATTGTTTCATTGAGTGGAATTAAATTTCTAACAGATTCTTTAAAAACTAAAAATGAATCCGGCATAAATAAATTTAGAAAAATATTTATGAGAGAAGCTTCTGGCCTATAAAATATATAAACCAATGCGCAACTAGCAAGGCAAATCAAAACAAGTCCTATGTACTTCTTCGATTTGGTAGGCAATGTCATATGTCTAAAAATCTAGTAGGTCTACCTCGAAAATTAAAACTGCATTTCCGGGAATACTACTTCCTGCACCACTAGAGCCGTAACCCAATTTACTTGGAATAAGCAATATTCCTGAACCTCCTCTTGAAAATTTAGGAATCCCTTCTTGCCATCCTTCAATTACATTGGCAAGTGGAAATTCAGAATTAGGATTTGCATCAAATACAGAGTTATCTGTTAAATAGCCTTTATAGCTCACCTTTACGGTACTATTAATATCAGGAAAATTTCCATCTCCTTCAGTAGTTACTATATAGTGTAATCCACTTTCAGTTTTTTGTACATCGCTTAAATTGTTATCTGCTATGTATTGCTCAATCTCTTCAATATTCTGTGCAAGAACATCATCATCCTTTTTACATGCTGTAAATGCTAATCCCATGAATAATATACAGGACAGTACAAATAGCGTATTACTTATTTTTTTCATTATTATATTTTTTATGCTGCTTTACGTTTTGCTTTTTTCTCGGCATGTGCCATAGCTGCTTCTCGTACCCAAGCACCTTCATCCCAAGCTTTGTTGCGGGCTGCAAGCCTTTCTTTATTACAAGGACCATTTCCTTTCACTACATTCCAAAACTCCTCCCAATCAATTTCGCCAAAGTCATAGTGACCACGTTCTTCATTCCATTTTAAATCAGGATCAGGAAGCGTAACACCTAAAATTTCTGCTTGCTCAACTGTTGCATCAACAAAACGCTGACGAAGTTCATCATTTGTTTGACGTTTGATTTTCCATTCAATACTTTTTTCGCTATTCGTGCTTTCAGCATCACTAGGGCCAAACATCATAATACTTGGCCACCACCATCTGTCAACTGCATCTTGCAACATTGCTTTTTGCGCATCAGTTCCTTTACTTAAAACTAAAAGGCTTTCGTAACCTTGACGTTGATGGAAACTTTCTTCTTTACATATTTTAACCATGGCTCTTGCATAAGGTCCATAGGATGTGCGACACAACATTACTTGATTCATAATTGCGGCACCATCAACCAACCAACCAATGGTACCAATATCAGCCCAAGTAAGTGTTGGATAATTGAAAATGCTCGAATATTTTGCCTTACCTGTATGTAACTGCTCAAACATCTCATCGCGTGTAATGCCCAATGTTTCTGCAGCAGAGTATAAATACAATCCATGCCCAGCTTCGTCTTGTGCCTTAGCTACTAAAATTAATTTGCGTCTTAAGTTAGGCGCACGGGTAATCCAATTTCCTTCGGGTAACATGCCCACAATTTCGCTATGCGCGTGTTGTGAAATTTGGCGAATCAATGTTTTGCGATACGCATCTGGCATCCAATCTCTTGCTTCGATTTTTACCTCGTTTTCAATTTTTTGTTCAAATAACTGCTTCCCTTTTTCCTCGCTCATAATCGTCAAATTTTGTACTACAAATATACGAATGAACCGACAATCACCTTAATATCATTCGGTAAGAAAAATGTAAAAAAAATAAGCCCTAAGCCCTATAAAAATTGACTATTCAAGTGTCCTAAAGTATCTTTGTAAGACTTCAGAAAAAAAACTATGGCAAACTCAAAGTTTTCGACAATAGGAAGAAAAGTGCTTATGGCACTTTCGGGATTATTCCTTGTTTCCTTTTTAGTAATACACGTATCTATTAACCTTGTTTCTGTATTTAGCGAAGATGCTTTTAATGCAGCTTCACATTTCATGGGAACGAACCCAGTAATACAGTTTGCAATGCAGCCTGTGCTTATGTTTGGGGTGTTTTTTCACTTAATAATGGGTATTTATTTAGAGCTAAAAAATAACCAAGCTCGCGAAGTAAAATACGCATACAACAAGCCAAGCGCTAACTCTAACTGGATGAGTCGTAATATGATTTACACCGGTGCGGTTATTATGGCATTTTTGGGCTTACACTTATATGATTTTTGGATGCATGAGATGGTTGTAAAATATATTGAATTTCAACCCGAAGATCCAACAAGATATTTTCATGAGACGGTAGAAAAGTTTCAAGACCCTATACGAGTAATAATTTACCTAATATCATTTGTGGCACTTGCACTACACTTATTGCATGGTTTTCAATCTTCGTTTCAGTCGGTTGGCTTTAATAATAACAAATACACACCTATCATTAAGAAAGTAGGTAACGCATTTGCCATTGTTGTGCCAGCAGCCTTTGCATTCATTGCGATTTACCATTATTTAAACCCAATTACTCACTAAACTTAAAGAGATTATTATATGAGTACATTAGATTCTAAAGTTCCAAAAGGCGATATCGCTGATAAGTGGACAAACTATAAAAATAAAATTGACTTAGTAAACCCTGCCAACAAACGTAATATAGACGTGATTGTTGTGGGTACTGGATTAGCAGGAGGTTCTGCTGCAGCTACGCTCGCTGAACTTGGTTACAATGTAAAAGCGTTTTGCTATCAGGATTCTCCACGTCGTGCGCACTCGATTGCTGCACAAGGAGGTATCAATGCAGCAAAAAACTATCAGGGTGATGGTGATTCGGCTTACCGATTATTTTATGATACGGTAAAAGGTGGTGATTATCGCTCACGCGAGGCCAACGTTTATCGATTGGCTGAAGTATCTACCAATATTATTGACCAATGCGTTGCACAAGGGGTTCCTTTTGCTCGTGATTATGGTGGCTTATTAGACAATCGTTCTTTTGGTGGTGTATTAGTTTCAAGAACCTTTTACGCCAAAGGACAAACAGGACAACAACTTTTATTAGGTTGTTACTCCGCTATGAATCGTCAGATAGCACGTGGTAAAATTGAAATGCACAACCGTCACGAGATGCTAGACGTTGTAAAAGTAGATGGTAAGGCTCGTGGTATTATCGCACGTAACTTGGTTACGGGAGAAATTGAAAGACACTCAGCACATGCTGTAGTAATAGCTAGTGGTGGTTATGGTAATGTATATTTCTTAAGTACAAATGCCATGGGTAGTAATACAACCGCCGCATGGAAAGTACATAAGAAAGGTGCTTACTTCGCTAATCCTTGTTACACACAAATTCACCCAACGTGTATTCCTCGTTCGGGCGATTATCAATCTAAATTGACTTTGATGTCGGAGTCACTTCGTAATGATGGACGTATTTGGGTACCTAAAAATTTAGAGGATGTAGAAGCTATTCGTAACGGAACTAAAAAGCCTACTGATCTTAGCGAAGAAGAAAGAGATTATTATTTAGAGCGACGCTATCCAGCATTTGGAAACTTAGTACCTCGTGATGTTGCATCTCGTGCGGCCAAAGAACGTTGTGATGCTGGTTATGGAGTGAATGCAACGGGTGAAGCGGTTTATCTTGATTTTAAATCGGCAATAGAGCGTTATGGTAAAGAGCAAGCTAAACTGCAGAATTTAGATAATGCCTCACAAGAAAAAATAACTGAATTAGGTGCAGCCATCGTTAAGGCGAAGTATGGTAACTTATTTCAGATGTACGAAAAAATCGTAGCAGAAGATCCATACAAAACACCAATGATGATTTATCCCGCTACGCACTATACCATGGGCGGTGTATGGGTTGATTATAACTTAATGACTACCATTCCTGGTTGTTACGCCATTGGCGAAGCTAATTTCTCTGATCATGGTGCCAACCGCTTAGGAGCTTCTGCGCTTATGCAAGGATTGGCTGATGGTTATTTTGTATTGCCATACACGATTGGTGATTATTTATCTCATGATATTCGTACGGGAAAAATTCCTACGGATACTCCTGAATTTGAAGCTGCGGAAAAAGATGTAAAAGAAAGAATTGAATTCTTTGTAAATAATAAAGGAACACACTCCGTTGATTATTATCATAAGATACTTGGTAAAATCATGTGGGAGAAAGTTGGAATGTCTCGTAACGAAACAGGATTAAAAGAAGCCATTGCTGAAATCAAAGCCTTGCGTGAAGACTTCTGGAAAAACGTAAGTGTACCCGGAGGTTCTGATCAAGTAAATGCAGAGTTAGAAAAAGCTGGTCGAGTGGCAGACTTTTTAGAACTAGGCGAATTATTTGCAACAGATGCTTTAAACCGTAACGAGAGTTGTGGAGGTCACTTCCGTGAAGAAAGTGTAGAGCTTGACGGCGAACAAAAAGGTGAAGCAAAACGTAAAGATGATGAGTATGCTTATGTAGCAGCTTGGGAATATAAAGGAGAGCCAAGTGAAGCTGTGTTGCACAAAGAGCAACTTGAGTTCAACGATATAGAATTAAAACAGAGATCATATAAGTAAATATTAGGGAAGAGCGATTAGCGGAAAGCGAATAGAGAATATTCAATGGGAGAATTAAAATCATATAAAGAGTTATTAGTTTGGCAAAAATCAATGGCTTTGGTTACTAAGGTATACTCTATGGTAAAAAACTTTCCAAAAGAAGAACAATATGGATTAACAAGTCAAATTAAACGTTGTGCTGTCTCTATCCCGTCAAATATTGCTGAAGGTTGGGGCCGTTTTTCTCGTAGAGATTATATCCGATTCCTTAGAACGTCAAGAGGTTCTTTATTCGAACTCGAAACACAAACATTAATTAGTAAAAACTTAAATTTTATACATAACAGCGAAGAAATAGACAGTTCAATAACAGAAATAAGCAAAATGCTAAATTCTTTAATTAAAAGACTAGAAGAAAAGCCCTAATCGCTTTTCGCTATTCACTAATCGCTTCAAAAAAAAATATTATGTCACAAGAAAGTATGAATCTTACACTAAAAATTTGGCGCCAGGCTAATGCATCTGTAAAAGGTGAAATGGTGGAATATAAAGTTTCCGAAATTTCGGATCATATGTCCTTCTTAGAAATGATGGACGTATTAAACGAGCAGCTTGTAGCTAAAAACGAGGAGCCTGTAGCCTTTGACCATGATTGCCGTGAGGGTATTTGTGGATCATGCTCTATGCACATCAATGGTGAGTCTCACGGACCAGATAAAGCCGTAACAACTTGTCAGTTGCACATGCGAAGCTTTAATGATGGAGATACCATTCACATTGAACCTTGGAGAGCTAAGGCATTCCCCGTAATAAAAGATTTGATGGTAGATCGTTCATCATTTGATCGTATTCAACATGCAGGCGGCTTTATATCTGTAAATACTTCGGGTAATACACAGGATGCGAATGCTATTCCAATCCGCAAAGAAGATGCTGATATGGCAATGGACGCTGCCACTTGTATTGGTTGTGGTGCATGTGTAGCTACTTGTAAAAATGCTTCGGCCATGTTATTCGTAGGAGCTAAAGTTTCGCAATTTGCATTGTTACCACAGGGGCAAGTAGAAGCAAAAGAGCGTGTACAAAATATGGTAGCTCAAATGGACAAAGAAGGTTTTGGTGCTTGTACAAACACAGGAGCTTGCGAGGTGGAATGTCCTAAAGGAATTTCGATTAGCAATATTGCTCGTATGAACCGCGAATACTTGAGTGCTACAATTACTAAGTAGGAGCTTAAACACTTCGTTAAACTGAGTATGAAATACCCTCTAATTAAATCTAAGCTCTGCTATTTTTTAATCTTGTTCTTAGCAACTTCTTCATGCCTGGAAAACAGATTTGAAGAAAGGAATAATCTTATTTTCCAAGATAAAACTGAAAAAATACCTACCGAAAACATAGATACAGTAAAAAAATATTTATCTGGATTCTGGCTTCAGGATAAATACGTTGATGTAGTACAAAAAATAGTATGGTTAAATTTTGATCGTGACTATACCAGCACTTGGTACGACTTTAAGTATTCTCCGAGAATTAAATCACATAGAGACATGCCAGTTTCAGTTTTGAGATACTCAGATATCGTGCTTGTAGAGAAAAATGAGCAAGTCTTATTTACTTCCGGTAGAGACACATTAAATATCAACTTCTTGTCTTTGGCTAAGTTTAGTATTAAGAATGATACCTTTTACAGACATTTAGGATATCCTTTCCTTTTCAAAGCCCATTCCATTTTATAAACCAAATTCATAGAATGAATCGAAAGACTCTTTTCCTATTAATTATACCACTTTTATTGGTTGGATGCTGCTCTTCGGTCAATGTAGAGGGAATTGAAATTGGTAAGGAACTAAATTGTACACAAGCTAAAAAAGAGCGGGAGTGGTATAAAAGGATTATCTGGGCCCATTTTGAAGGAGATGGCTCTTTTTTTGGAACATTGGTACATTATACACCACCTGAAGGAGAGCTTTGCCAAATCCAACATGCTCAGGTTCTTGTACAAATAATCAACAGAACTGAATATAAAGATTTGTCCAATTTATTAGTCCATTTTACTTACAATCGATGCAGTAAATATCTACAATTGTGGTCTGACTGGGTATTTAAAAATGGTGCAGATAAATATTACGTTGAAGAAAATGTCGCAAAGTATAAAAAGCTAAATGACCTTGTTAAAGAAAAAATTAGAGACAAGACCTACCTTAACGGGTATTGACAAATTGCGGAGAAACCGCGGCTGGAAGTTCGTTGAAATGTGCTTAAAGAATTTCTATTTCCAATATTGCTCGTATGAATCGTGAGTATTTGAGTTCATCAGTTTAGAAATAATTTTTTATTAAAAAAGTAAACCCAGTCCTCTCGAACTGGGTTTTTTTATATAAAGGTCAATATCAATCTATCGTGTTATTGTACCGGTAGGATTTGTAGCTTCGGCATTATTTGTCATATCCAAAGCACTGTGCGTCATAGCACCTGATGGTACAGCACTTACTAATGGCTTAAGTAAAAATGGTGCTGGACTATTATCTGGCTTAGGCTCAACAGAAATTACTACTGTTGCCCCTGTTAAATCAGTAGGAAATGTCAAACCACTTGGTGCGTTCATTAAGAAATCTTCACCAGGGAATGCAGGACCTGCAGACGTTCCACTAAATCCGGAAAAATCATCGTTGCCACTAGCCATTGTAAATTTTCCAGTACTTACAGGTACTCCGTTTATAACTGCCCAACCTTCATACTCCCATCCTTCTGGCAAAGCTGGTATGGATAAACCAGGACCTGGACCTGCAGCAGGATCTAACCACCATACGCCGCTTTCTTCGTTATCCATTCCGCCACCATCAGTAGGTGTAGCCAAAATGTATTTACCTGTAGAAGCTTTAAAATCAGTAGCAATTGCCGACGGATGATCTACACCTAATGTAGAAGTATTTCCATTAAAATCACCAGCAAGGATGTGTACTTTACTAGGTGCCGGGTCATTGTCTGGGCTAGGCTCAATCGTTAATACATAAGCTGTTGCGTTTTCTAAGGTAGCTATATCCATTTCGAATGACGAAGCCGATGGAATACCTGCTTCATTTACTGTAAATATTCCTGCTGATACTGGAGCTCCGTCTACAATCAACCAACCCTCATAAGCATAATCGCTTCCCAAATCTTCAAGACCGGTAAAGTTCATTTCTAAATTTGATTTAGTAGAAATATCTACTACTTCTTTTTCCTTGTTACAGCTTGTAGCTGTAAATAAAATTGCCATCATGGCTACTGCTAAAATTGAATTTATTCTTTTCATGTTATATAATTTAATTTGTTGCCTTACTTCAGTTTAAAGTCTTGTTCTGCAAATTCCGACTGGTTCAAATGGTACTCTATTATAATCTTTTATGAATTAGTGAGTTACTGCTTCTAACTCTACAGCTAACGGAAAATCAATTTCAAAGCCCGTTAAATTATGAATGTAATTACTGATAATTTTATCTCCGATTACCATTACAATGTCAATCATATTTGATTCTGTATATCCAGCGTTGAATAATTCATTTTTTACATCTTCAGCTACTTGACCCTTATTTGCTGCAGCTGCCAAAGTAAATTTTGCCAAACTATCTAATTTTTCATCGAAGCTCGCGCGGCCTCCTCTTACTTCTAATATTTGCTCCTCTGTGAAGCCATTCATTTTGCCCAATGCAGTGTGTGCGCTTTGACAATAACGGCAACCATTGAATTGGCTTACTACTAAGTTTACTATCTCACGCTCTTTAGCGCTTAGCGTAGATTTTCTGCCCTGTAGAGCAAGGTAGTCAACCAAAGCGGTTTCATTTTTTGCGTAATAAGCATATAGGTTTGGTACAAAACCTAAGTTTTGTTTTAAATTATCAAAAATTGCTTGATTGCTTTCTGATACTTCTTCTCTTGTTGGTACTTGAAATTTTTGCATGTTTAAATTTTTAATTAATTGTTTGTAATTATTTATAAAGCAAATATCAGTACGAATCATCCTTCGTTGTTAGGCATCTTTTCCTGATGATGTGGCAATATTTCCCAACTCCTTTCTTTTCTTAAATTCTATTGGAGAAACCATTTCATGTTTCTTAAAAAATCGACTAAAGGCTTGTACTTCTGTAAAACCTAACTCATAACTAATCTCAGTAACATGCTTATCAGTATAGCTAAGCATTCTGCGCGCCTCTAATATTTTACGCTCATGTATATACTGCAAAGGCGATTTGTTACCTACTTTTTTAAATAAATTAGAAAGTGTTTTGGGTGATTTATTGAGCATAGCAGCATAATCAGCTACTCCGTGTTTTTCTTTGAAATGTTGCTCAACCAAAAAATTATATTCTCTTATAATATCAACATTAGCATGTTCTACTGAACCGTAATTTTCTTGAGTTTTGTAAATACGTGCACAAAGTATCAATATTCTCTTTAGCATCATTTGAAGCATTTCCTGTTGCAAATTATCCTGAGAAACCATTTCTTGTTCTAACATTTTCCATACTGTAGATAAAGTATCTACTTCTTGACTAGAAGGATTAATGACTGGTAAAGTAGCGGCACCATAAAAGAGAAGGCCTTTACAACCCACTTCGCTATCATGATTTAGCAGGCAATAAAAAGGCTTGTTCCAACGTAAAAATTTTACCTCTCCTAACTGCATAACTTCTAACTCATGAAAATGAGTTAGGCACAGTATATCATATTTATTAAATGTATACTCCACAGAATCTATGCGTAATCTATTGCCATCGGTCATAAACCATAATAAGGTGAGTTCCGTTTCTTGCGCTTTTTTAATTAGTTGGGTTCCTTTTATTGTTTCGAGATTAAAATGCTCATTATTGCTTCCTTCAAATTTCATAATTAAGATTTTTTAGACCGTGTTACTATTAGACGAGCGAACTCAATAAAAAAAACAGTTATTTTAAAAAGATATAGAAACATACTAGACTTCCTTGGATGTTTTAACCGATTCTTTAATCCTTATTCAAACCATAATTCATAACTTTAATAAGTTATGAAACAATTTGTTCTTATAGTCTTAGCCTTCCTTCCATTCTCCTTAATCGCTCAAAAAGTAGATAAAAAAACGGGTGCGATAATGTATAAAGGAGCTAAAATAGGTAATGTAGAAAAAAGTGGCGGACTAGCTAAAAGCTTTACACTTTATGATGCTAGTGGTGAAGAGATTGCCTCTTTCGAACCCAAACTGAACAATCCTCAAGAAGAATATTTTGAAATATTTTTTGCCCAAACAGATAATAAGGGGACTTGTCCAGCGAATATATCTTTTGCAAATAAAATAGCAAAAGCATATATAAAATCTAAAATTGTAAAAGATGGAGAATATCAATCAAACAAAGAAGCCAGATTTATCTCAGCCTTAATGGGTACCTATTATGGGGGAAATGTAGTAAGTAAACCAATGTTTACCGAGAAAGTAGGTAACGATGATCAAAGTGAGAATGACCTACTGGATCGCAATCGCAATGCAACGATTCAAGTTTTTGGTAACAAGGTGGAACAAGATTTTAAGCAAATAGCAACAGTTACTAAGACGCAGCAAGCAACATTAGGTACAATAATAATACGGTATAAAATTTATAATCACAAGGGCAAACAAATTGCAGAAGCAACCGCAAAAGGAATTATGAGTACTGAGTATCGCGTAGTAAGCTTGCGTGACAACAAAATACATTTTGTAACTACTCAAAATAGTTTGTTTACAGTAAAGGATATTGTTAGCTCCCTTGTTGAGAATTACTATTTATAACTTTTGAAATCATTTGAGTATAGTCTATTTAATCGTTGAGCATGACTATAGTTTTGAATAAATGCTTTGAGTCTATCAGTAGTATTCAAAATTAATAATGAATCTACTTGTGGCAAATTTTTATAATTTTCAATCTCTATTATTTTATCAGAAGTCTTATCAAATTGCACCGCGAGTTTATCTGTAACTACTTCTAAAATATGTGGGTGTTGATACATAAAGCTTATAGCGCGGTCAGTAGTATCCTTTATACTCTTTCCAAAAGAACAAAGCTTTCCATTATAGCCTAGTAAATCCAAAACACTAGGATAAATAGAATTTTGATCAATAACATAGGAATACGTTCCTTTTAGATTTGAATCATATGGTGCGTAGAAAAATAATGGAATTTCATGACGATTCAAACCTGACTTTTCAGCATTTGTTGCGTCTTCCTTATTCCAATGATCTGCCGTAAAAACAAATAATGTATTTTCATACCAAGATTGCTTTCTGGCATTCATAAAAAACTCCTTTAGACAATCATCTACGTAAGTGACTGCGTTTTGAACATCTGTCTGAGAAGAAATTGTTTTCTTAAAAGTGACCGGAATATTATAAGGGTGGTGAGAGCTAATATTAAAAATTGTAGCACAAAAGGGTTCCTTTTTTGCGGTAAGCGTATTAGCTGCAAACTGAAAATAAGGCCCGTCATGAATTCCCCAAATGCACCTATCTTTTCTAAGTACCTGTAAATCATTCTCAGAATAGTAGTGAGTAACTCCAAACTTTTTGGTCAAGCGTTCAAAACCAAATAAGTCTTCCTTGAATCCATGAAAAAACATCGTTTCATATCCGTTACGCTTAAGCAAGGCAGGCATTGCTTCTATATGATTGGCATAATAGGGTGATGATAATAAACTAGCGGATTCAATCGTAGGAATTCCACTCAAGATATTTTGAATTCCGTTGAGTGAAATACTTCCATTAGCAAAAGCATTTGTGCATACTAAGCTATTACTCATTATAGAATCAAGAAATGGCGTATGTGCTTTTAAAGAATTCCCTTTTTCTAGATACGAGCGGGAAAAACTCTCTAAAATAAAAATAACTACATTCCTTTTTTGTAAACCACTCCCTTTTAATTCATGTATGTAAGGATATCGCTTTTCACTTTCAGTCTGCGAAAAATAATTTCTTTCTTTCAAGCTTTCAAATCGATTAGACCTCCTTGAAGAAATAAAAGAAAATAGTAACGTTTGCGGTGAGTTTGAAACATAGGGTGTGTATTGGGCACCTGTATATAGTGGCACGCTAAGCGGCGATAAAATAGCCGTATTTAGCCCTCGAATAGCTAAAATGTTTAATCCTAAAAATAGTATCACCCACCCATTGGATACGTTATACTCTTTACGATTTATCAATTTTCTGAATAAAATAAAATAAAGAATTACGAATAAGACTAAACTAATTACAAAACCAGGTTGTTGAAGAATTATAGAAGATATATTGCCATTGGTGTCTTGCATCATCCTAAAATTCTCAAGGGTTGATCTTCTTAAATTAAAAGAATAATAAAACACATCAATCAAACTTGAAAGAATAATCAATAGCATACCTATATGATATATTACATTTTCAATTCTGCTAAGCCATCTTTTCTTGCTAAAGTTATTAATGATAAATAGTAGGAGCATGGGTGTAAGTACCCAAGCTATAATGGATAAATCAAAACGTGCACCGGCAATAAAGATTTTAAAAGTATCCGCCTTACTTTCAATAGGTATAAACGAATAGTTTATAAGCATGAATAGCACACGAAGCAAAAGCATTATAAATAACGCTAAGCCATAATATTTCAATATCTTATTAATTCCTTTCAAGCTGATAATAATCTTGATCTACCAATACAACTTGAATATTAAAGCTATCATTTAAACATAACTTTTTATACTGTTTATAGGTCCCATGAAATAAATAAGTAGGCAGTCCTGAAAAATATTCTTGATAATCTGGGTCAAATAATTTTACTGCAACCGAATAACCATCAAATTGCGCATTCGCAATTTTTCGTTTTAGGTATTTCAGTTTTAGCCATTTCCTTATGGGATTACTTCTATTAAACTGAATCCAATAAATTGTTTGAATTGATGCTGTCTTTATACTGGCCAAGGCATCGGCATTGCCACTTTCAACACAAACTTTTGCTTTAGAAGCCTGCTGTTGTACTAATTTTTGAAAGTACTGTTTAAGCAATGGTGCATTTTTATTCGTTAGATTTTTTAAATCTATCCAATATTTTAAACTGTCTTTAAAACGTATGACTACATCAGTTAGGTTCAACATGTCCCTTAAGTTAGAGCTAGTATCCATATCATGCATTACAATACACTCCTGCAAACTATCAATCCAAAAAACATCAACCTCTATACCAGTTGCTCCGCCATCCTTTGAAGCAGCAAAAGCTTTAATTGTGTTCTCTTTTAAACTATCAGATACAATTCCTCTATGCGACCAAATTTCGCACGAAGGTGTGGGCGTTTTAAAACTACTCTTATACTTTTCAAAACCCTTCTCAATATAAAATGAGCATGCCATTCCCACTATTACCAATAGTGAAATGAGAATCACAATTTTTCTAATGAAGGTAGCCTTATTCGTCATTGGACAACATGAAACGTTCTAACGTAAAAATACTGCCTAATTCATAAGCATAATAATAAGTTCTAATCTTATGCTGACATGAAAATGTCAAACGTAACAGCAAGACTGCTATAAGTATCCTTTGGAAAAATAGGAAGAATCCTATGCGAAGCTCTTTTGCGCGAAGCCCAAGGGTCTTTCTCAATGTGTGGATCTCCTTGAAAATAAATTTGAGAAACTAATTCCTTATGGTTTTTATCTGTTACTCTAAAATGTATGTGTGCTGGCCTGTATAGCGCTCCATTCAAATACTTGCCTGGAATAATTGTTCTGAAAGTATAGCCTCCTTCTTTATCAGAATAGGCTGTGGCTCTATGTCTGTATTCCTTAGAATCATTATCATAATTACCTAGCGTATCACAATGCCATATTTCTACTTTAGCTCCTTCTAAAGGTGTTTTACAATCAGTGCCATAAACCGTACCTGCTATATCTATAACATCTCCGTCAACTCCTTTTATCAATAAATTTGAACGTTCTGGTGCGTTGGTTCTAAAAAAAGGACCCAAAATATCATTCGTTGTAGCACAATCTGAGCTAAAAACACCAGGGCTTGCTTCCATTACCTTGCCCAATACCGACATTGAAAAAACAGCTAATCCTGTTTTTTTAAGAAACGACTTTCTATCCATGCTTTAAAAGTAAAATTTTGAATTGGATTTGAAAGGCAATCTTCTGTTAAGAGTGCAGAATGTCCATTACTTACTATAAAAAGTACAAGCCCGTTGTATTGTTTGATTGATAGGTGTATACATAAATTCGGGTAGATACTTCAAAAGCTTGCTATTATCGTATTCGTAATTGGCCTGCGCACTTCTTGCGGTTTCTTGGGTAATGGTTTGCTCTTTACTTGAAAACCATTTTTTCATTTCATAAAAACGCCATACAAATTCTATCATCCATGGTTTTGCTTCTCGGCTTGGAGCTTTCTTCCCAAATCCTTTTGCCATTAAATCAAAAACCTCTTTATAGCGATAAGTCCCATCGCTAATAATAAATCGTTCATTGAAAATCTCTTTTTCAAATAGTTGAACCATCGACTGAACTACATCTTTTACATCTACAAATGAAGTAATCCCTTTTGTATAAAAAGGAAATTCGTCATGAATCGTTTTGAATAATTTATTGCTGCCTTTAGTCCAATCCCCTTCGCCTAAAACAATACCAGGATTTACTATCACAGCTTGTAACCCCTCAGCTACCCCGCGCCAAACTTCCATTTCACTCTCGTACTTGCTTACAGCATATTGCGAGTTGTACTTACTCGTTACCCAGTCAGCTTCTTCATTAATTTTTTCTTTGCTAGAGTTTCTTCCCAAGGCTGCAACCGAGCTTAAGTAAACTATTTTTTCAATACCTTGGTCCAGCATTACATTCACCACGTTGGCCGTTCCCTCCACATTTGTTTTCATTAACTGTTCTCGTTCTCTGGCATCAAAACTTACCATAGCAGCACAATGAAAAACTGCTTGCATACCCTGCATTGCTTTTTCAAGAGAATAATTGTCAAGCACATTTGCTTCTACCCACTCTACTTTATCGTTTTCTACTTTTGAAAGAAAGCAAGAAATTTCACTTCTATAAATTGCTCGTATTGTATAACCCTTTTGTAAAAGAAGTTTTAGTAAGTGACTTCCTATAAACCCTGTTCCACCTGTAACTAGAACATTCATTCTATTTAAATTGTTTCAAAAAACGAATGTCATTCTCACTTAATAATCGAATGTCATTAATACCGTACATAAGCATGGTAGTTCTATCTACACCCATACCAAAGGCGAAACCTGAGTACTTCTCTGGATCAATGCCCGTGTTTTTTAATACATTAGGATGTACCATTCCACAACCTAAAATTTCTACCCATCCGGTATGTTTACATACGCTACAACCTTTGCTATCACAGATAAAACAACTAACATCCATCTCGGCACTCGGCTCCGTAAATGGGAAGTAAGATGGTCTAAAACGAACTTGTACATCCTCGCCAAACATTTGTTGTACAAAATGATACAAGGTTTGTTTTAAATCTGCAAAACTTACTTTTTCATCAATATACAATCCTTCTACTTGATGAAAGAAACAATGCGCTCTTGCGCTAATTGTTTCGTTACGATATACACGACCTGGGAAAATTTGACGAATAGGTAAAACCCCTTTTTCCATAGTGCGAATTTGAACACTAGAAGTATGCGTTCGCAAAACCCAATCAGGATCTTTACTTATAAAAAATGTATCCTGCATATCACGCGCTGGGTGATGCTCGGGTAAATTTAAGGCTGAGAAGTTATGCCAATCATCTTCTATCTCAGGACCTTCTGCTACAGTAAAACCTATGCGTTCAAAAATAGAAATCATTTTTTCTTGAACGGTTGACAAAGGATGTCTTGCTCCGGTTTCATTTGGCAAAGGCGGTAGACTCGCATCTGTTGCAGCATCTCCATCGCTTGTAACATTTGTTTTGAATTGTGCCTTCAATTCTTCAAAACGACCTTCAGCAAATTGCTTAAACTCATTTAGCATTTGACCGGCTTCGCGCTTTTGATCTTTGGCTACATTTTTCATCTCACCCATCAAACCTTTGAGCTTTCCTTTGGTGCCCAAAAACTTAATACGAAACTGCTCCAACTGCTCTGCATTAGATACTGCTGTTTCCTTTATTTCTTCTCGGATAGAATTAATTCCATCCTTTAATGATTGCATAATGCAAAGATAGTATTGGTTGGGGTTTAATTGGTTTTGAGAGTTTAGGAAGTTTGTGCTAGAATAGTTTTTACTGTTTATTGAAATAACTCCTCTCTCTGCGTAATAAAAAAGCACTCCAAAACTGGAGTGCTTTCAAAAATATTTCTCTAAATCCTATGCAGGATGCGAGTAGCCCATGTTTTCATTAATCCAAAGCCACCAGCTACCATCTGCTAAGAAGGCTATGATAAACCATATGAATAAAGTTAATGGTACATACACCAACAAGCGCATTCCTTTTTTCTCATCGCCTAAGTGCATGAAATTACTTACAATAAAGTAAGCCTTCAATACAGTAAGAATGATAAAACCTGTATTCAACATCCAACGCATACCACTTGCATCAGCAGTCTCAGATAACATCAATCCTCCTAATACCTCTACAATCGTAATGATGGTTAAGATGCCTGTAATTTTCCAAATTCCTTTTACCTTGGCCTTGCTTTCAGAACTATTAATATCCTCTACATGACCTAAGTTATATAGTCTTGATTGATCTGCTTCGTAATCGTTAAAGTGTCCCATTATATATTCTAATTTTATTTTTTATTAATTATAGTAGATAAAAACAAGTAAATACAAATACCCATACTAAATCTACAAAGTGCCAGTATAAACCACACTTCTCAACCCACTCATAGTGTCCTTTTTTCTCAAATACACCATTCATAGTAAATACTAATATCATGATATTAAATACTACACCAGAGAATACGTGAAAACCATGGAAACCTGTAATGGTAAAAAAGAAATTGAAAAATTTATGCGCTGCATCTGCTCCGTAAGTTGCTAAATCTTGTGGAGATACTGTAGCAGCAAAGAAGTTAGCCAAGTGCGACATATCAGCGCCATCTCTGAACGAACCCCACCAGCCACCTTCGTGGTTTAGGTGAATCCATTCCCAAGCCTGACAGCTCAAAAAGGCAATCCCACCAAGGATTGTCCATATCATCCATTTTACTACACCTTTTTTATCTCGGCAATGACCTGCATGCACTGCAAGTACCATTGTTACAGAACTAAGGATTAAAATAAATGTCATTAAACTCACAAACATTAATGGTGCATTTTCAAAGCCTCCAGGGAATGCTCTAAATACCGCATTAGGATCTGGCCATAATGGACTAGAGAATCGAATGGTACCATACGATATCAAAAACGCTCCAAACGTAAATGCATCTGACATGAGGAAAAACCACATCATCATTTTACCATAGCTAATATCAAATGGGCTTTCGCCACCCATCCATTTATTTCTTTTATTTGCTACTGCTGCTGTACTCATACTATTTTTCTTTTATGCTTGTTGGTTGTACAATAAAAAAAGGAAGATAAATAACCACAAGGCATCTACAAAGTGCCAGTAGGTTGCTGCTATCTGAATTCCTGTACTTGAATATTTATTTCGTTTTGTTTTAATTGAATTAGATACAGCCACTACGATTAACGCAATTACTCCACCTAAAGCATGTAAGCCATGTACAAATGGTATTACATATGTAAATTCTCCGGCTGCATTATTTCCATTAAGCTTAATGCCCATTTCATTATACATTTCTAAGAATCCTGAATATTGGAATGCCAAAAAGAGTACTCCTAAAATCATTGAGACTAATAAGAACAATTTGTAAGATCCAAATTTTTTATTTTTATGTGCCCTAGCAGCTAAGTGTATAGTAAGACTACTAACTAATATTACTGCAGTAGAAATATAAAAAGCTGAAGGTAAATGAATGTGCTCCCATCTCCCTTGACCCTGACGCACCATATACGCACTTATCCAACCTGCAAACATCATTGTCATACTGCCTATGGCAATATACATAAGTAGCTTATGCGAATTTAATTTATTGGAATTGTCTGTTGCTATTAGTGTACTCATTCTTAAATAAATTTATCTATTAAAAAAGTGAACAATATAACGGGCAAGTAAACAAAAGACGCAAACATCAGTTGGCGCGCTTTGGTATCATTATTTCGTTTAAAAAATTGAAACGCAAACCATATAAATCCAAGAGCAGCTGCAGCCAATACAGCAGTGCCTACCCAACTTGTTAATCCTAATATTTTAGGAAGTATAGCAAGTGGTAATAAGATAGAGGAATAAAATACAGACTGGAAAGCCGTGTATCTACTTTCTTTAGTTTCCTGTGGAAGCATTTTCATGCCTGCCTTTTTATAATCGTCATGCCCTAACCAAGCAATAGCCCAAAAGTGCGGGAACTGCCAGAAAAACTGAAAGGCGAATAATACCCAAGCTTCAGACATACTTATAGAACCGGTTCCTGCAGCCCAACCTATTACACAAGGTAACGAACCCGGTAGTGCGCCCACCAAAACAGAAAGTGCTGTTTTCTTTTTGAGCGGTGTATATACAAATGAGTATAAGGCATAAGAAGCTAAACTTAAGAAAGCCGCCAAAGGATTAAATTGAATAAGTAAAATAGCAAAACCAGCAAGTAAGCTTACACATATAAAAAATATCGCTTCCTGCTGACCCATTCTACCGGCAGCAATTGGACGATCCAATGTGCGCTTCATCAATTTATCTTCTTCTTTTTCTATAAGTTGGTTAGTAGCATTTGCTGCAGCTGTTACCAAAAAGCCTCCTAAGAAAAGCATTACAACATTTGCTATGCTAAAAACTAATTCAGGAATAATTAAATATCCGATCACACTTGAAAACACAACCAATAAAGAAAGGTTGAATTTTACAAGCTGCTGATAGTCTTTTATTTTTTGACTTATCATAGCAAGTAAATGAACTGATATTTTTTCCTGTTTAATCAAAATTTATTTTCTAATGTTCTTCTTCTCCTTCACGTAAGGGTACATCTTGCATTATGAAGTCTGTACCATCTACCTCATTTTCTCTAAAGTCATATGCCCAACGGTGTACTTCAGGTATAGGTCCTTGCCAGTTTCCGTGACCAGGATCTGCTGCTGTAGTCCACTCCAAGGTTGTAGAATCCCAAGGGTTTGGTTTTTCTCCAGTAACTTTTTTACCTCTCCAAATACTTACAAAGTAGTTGAACACAAATAACAACTGCGCGAAAAATACAACAATTGCTGCGATAGAAATCATTTTGTTTAAATCTCCAAACTGGCTAAAACTTTGCCAGCTACTAAAGTCATAATAACGACGAGGCATACCCGCAACACCTTCATAGTGCATAGGCCAGAAAATTACATACGCTCCAATAAATGTAATAAAGAAGTGAATGTAACCTAAGGTCTTATTCATAAAACGACCATACATTTTAGGGA
This sequence comes from uncultured Chitinophagaceae bacterium, assembly GCA_937981995.1. GTDB lineage: Bacteria > Bacteroidota > Bacteroidia > Chitinophagales > Chitinophagaceae > JAGNRR01. The sequence continues at coordinate 14,227 of CALJNC010000042.1, read as the reverse complement.
ACCAGTGGTACACACCTGCAAACATTCCAAAGAATGCTGAGATACCCATTACAATATGGAAGTGAGCTACTACGAAATACGTATCGTGTAAGTGAATATCTAATGCTGAGTTTCCTAAGAAAATCCCTGTTAGACCACCAGATATAAATAAGGATACAAATCCTAATGCAAAAAGCATCCCGTTTGTAAAACGGATATTTCCTTTCCAGATTGTAACAATCCAGTTAAATACTTTTACGGCCGAAGGAATTGCAATTAATAAAGTAAGTAATACAAATACTCCTCCTAAGAACGGACTCATACCCGTAACAAACATGTGGTGCGCCCATACTAAGAATGCTAGTACCGTAATTCCTAAAATAGAAATTACCATGGCAAAATATCCAAAGATGGGTTTCCTGGCATTTGTGGCTAAAATTTCTGATGCCATTCCCATGGCAGGTAGCATAATGATATATACCTCAGGGTGACCTAAGAACCAGAATAAATGCTGATATAAAATAGCCGACCCACCAACATTTGGCATTGCTTGACCACCTATAAATATTTCAGAAAGATAAAAACTTGTACCTCCGTGACGATCAAAAATTAATAATACCGCAGCAGATAGTAATACTGGGAAAGAAAGTACACCTAAAACAGCAGTAAATAAGAATGCCCAAATAGTAAGCGGTAATCGCTTCATGCTCATTCCTTTTGTACGCATGTTTAAAATAGTTACAATATAATTTAAACCTCCTAGTAAGGAAGATATAATAAACAAGGTCATACTAATTAACCACAAATCCATACCAATACCTGAACCCATAGAGGCTTCTTTCATGGCACTAAGTGGTGGGTAGGTTGTCCAACCACCAGAGGCAGGTCCTGTATGTACAAATAATGAAGCAAACATTACCACACCGGCAGCAAAGAAGAACCAGTAGGAAAGCATGTTTAAAAATGGTGATGCCATATCACGTGCTCCAATTTGTAACGGAATTAAAAAGTTAGAAAACGTACCACTTAAGCCGGCCGTTAATACAAAGAATACAAGTACAGTACCATGAATTGTTACCAAACCATAATACATTTCAGGATCCATTTTACCACCTTTAGCCCAATCACCTAAAAAAGCTGAAAGTACTTGGAAAGATTCTTCAGGGAAACCTAATTGTAATCTAAAAAATACAGACATTAAACCACCTGCAATGGCCCAAAACATTCCCGTGATTAAAAACTGACGAGAGATAATTTTGTGATCCATACTGAACACATACTTATTAAAGAAGTGTTGGTGATGCTCCTCATGATGATGATCATCATTATGATCATTGTGTGCTTCGTGCCCGTGTGCTGTGTTATGCGTTTCGTTGCTCATTGCAATTTATTTTTCTCTTTATTGTTTCTATTATCTTCTTACTTCTTTGCCATTGGCTCACCTTCCTGAACCTCTTCGGTTGCTTTATCGTCACCTTCTGCTTTTTCTTCAGAAGGATACTCATCAGGGAAACCAAGTTTATGATACGGTACTTGCTCTGCTAACCATGCATCGTGCTGCGCTTGTGTTTCTACAAAAACTAGCGCTTTCATACTATAGTGTCCTTTACCACACATTTGATCACATGACAATTCATATACAAAGTCTGGATTATCAGTAAGTATTTTCATACTATCAGATGTAATTGTAGGTGTAAACCACATACGAGTTGTGATACCCGGTACGGCATCCATTTTCATTCTAAAATGAGAAAGCCCTACATCATGAATTACATCGCGCGATCCTATAATTAATTCTACCGGCTTACCCACAACTATGTGTAATTCACCTTGACCATTTACAATATCATCTTTACAAGCTTTATCTGTCCAGTCCAATCCTAAGATATTATTTTCTTCATTAATATTCTTAAAATATTTTTTACCAATCACACCATCTTTACCAGGGTAACGTGTAATCCAGTTAAACTGCTTTCCAATAATTTCTACAATTTGTTTTTCCTTACCAGCTGGTACAGGATTTGTCATAGTAAACCAAGCACGTAAACCAAAGGCAACTAAAATAGCCATTGCCAATGCAGGTACTGTAGTCCATATCATCTCTAATTTATTACTATGCGCAAAAAATACAGGTTTACGTTTTCCAGTATCGCGATATTTAAATGCAAAGTAAAATGTCAAGAATTGTGTGATAAGAAATACAATCCCTGTTACAACTAATGTTATAAAAAACATTCTGTCGTACTCCTCTCCATGATCAGATGCTGCTATCAGCATATCTTTTATCAATGGCATCATGTATACATGTGTAGCATAAAATCCGATCATCAATACGGCAAAAACGCCAAGCATTGCATAGCCCATCCATTTATTACGCTTGTGCTCAAATTCCTTCTCCCCCTGTAGGGTTGCCATTATTTCGCTAGATTGCCCTAATTGGTATAAGACCAAAAAGATAAGCGCAACGAGTATGATTAATAATAAACCTGACATATTCTTCTATTTAATTTTAATTAGCTTACGTGTATTACAGTTTCCTTTAAGTACGGATGATTTTCTGGTATTTGAGGTAGCTTACTTAGTTTGTTACTTACTAAGAAAATTACTAAGCCTACAAAACCACATACAACTCCAATCTCATACCAACTTAAGTGCCAATCAGCACCTACCGTACCCGGCATTACAATTTGATAAAAATCAATCCAGTGACCAAACAATATAATTATAGCAACTACAGATACTACAAAGTAGTTTCTTTTAGCAGGAGCTGACATTAGTATTAATAATGGAGTTACAAAGTTCAATACTAAGTTGATCCAAAAGAAAAACGAGTAAGGTCCATGCATACGAATTTTAAAGTATACTGTTTCCTCAGGAATATTTGCATACCAAATCAACATGAATTGCGAGAACCATAAGTAGGTCCAAAAAATCGTAAAGGCAAACATGAATTTACCAACATCATGTACGTGCTCATCAGTCACTAATTCTAGATTACCATGGCGCTTAGTGTAAAGCATCCAAAGCATAATCATGGACATACCACTTACAAAAGAACTTGCAAATGTGTACCAGCTAAACATGGTAGAGAACCAGTGTGCATCAATACTCATTAACCACAACCATGGAATGGTAGAAGCTAATGTAATTGCAAATACAAATAAGAAGGCTGCACTATAGTTGAAGTTTTTCCAAAATAATTTTACACTCCCTTCTTTATCCTTCCCCATTTTTAATGAGATATCACTAATCTTATGACCAAGCCAACCCCAAGCAGCAACCGTAAAGGCACTCCAAAATAAAAAGAACCCTCTACTCAAAAAGAAATGCTTTAAACCATTTCGTCCATTGTGTGGAATGTGCCCCTCTTCTAACCAAGGATAGATGTGTGTGTTATCAGTAAGAATAAGGATTAGTAGAATTGCAAAAACAATAACGCCCAATATCCATACGATACTTCCAATAGCTTCTGGTATTCTTCTAAATGCTACAATCCAAGCTGCTTGTGCAAGTGAAGTTGCCGATAAAATAAATAAACTTGCTACACAGATTAATAAGAAAAATACACTGTTCTGTAAAAGCGATGCCCAGAATCTTGTTGCAGTATGATCACTACCTAACATGGTAATTCCACCTGCGATTATTGCTAACGCACCGATTACCATTAGCACTAGACTTACTGTCTTAGCTTTTGCTGGTATATTAAAATTTTGGTTTGTCATTTCTTCCTTTTTGTTATAATTATTTCTTTGTCTTTTCTATTTAGTGTGCTCCGTGCTCTTCTCCATTTTCATGCTCATGATCTCCATCCTGGTCATGTTCTTCTCCTTCTTCACTATGATTATGTTCTGCAACAGCTTCTTCAACTACGGACTCTTCACTTATCATATTAAATGCAGCACCGCCTTTATCAGCTTGTATGCTTTTAATATACGCTACTACTTTCCAACGTTGTTTTGAATCTAATTGACTTGCGTATGATCCCATCATGTTTTTACCATAAACAATTGCATGGTAAATTTTACCTGCCGAAAAATTTAAGTACTTCCCACCAATTAAATTAGCTGGAGCAGCAATGTATTTTTCACTTGTATATAATGGACCTTGACCGTCTAATTTTTCACCATGGCAAATTGCACAATGGATTAAATACAATCTTTTTCCTTGCTCTAAATCTTTAGCATAAAGTGCATAAGGATTTTGCAATGCTTTTGCCGCATTTGTATCTGTCTCAGAAATGTGTGTTGGAATACCTTGCTCACGAGCAATTGTATTTTTTACAGGCATTTTATTAAATGTTCCGCCTGCTGCATTAATTGAATCTGTTGTATTGTAATAATCGTATGCTCTTGAATAGGTCATATCCGGCGCATAAATCTTACCAGGATTTCTACGGTAATCTTTACCACAAGAGGTAACCACCATGGCACCTACTACAACTATTAATATGAAATGTATCTTCTTCATTATATAACTTCTTGTGTTTGCGTATTATTTGATTCTTCGTAATCTTCTTTGTTGCTCCATAAGCCATACCACCAATCAGCTTCTGCAACTTGTACATCAGTATGTTCAGCACCAGTTGTTTTCATAAAGCCTTCTACAGCACCTGCGTTACTATCGTTTACTTCAATTGCCATTACAAACTTATCATCAGTTTGTCTTGGATTAAAAATATGTTTTTTCACTCCTGGCATAATTTGACACAGATAACAAAATGTCAAAACCATTCCTACCGCTGCAAATAAAACCGTTAACTCAAATGTGATAGGAATAAAAGCTGGTAAAGGAAAATGCGGCTTACCACCAAAGTTTTGTGGCCACCAAGTGGTAAAAATTGCACCCATAAATCCAAGTGCAGTACATGTACCGGTTAATCCATAAATAAAACCAGCTACGTGCAAGTCACTCACTTTATAACCCAAGGCTTCATCCAAACCATGAATTGCAAAAGGCGTATACACATCGTGTATCTTATACCCTTCGCCTCGTGTTTTTTTCACCGCATCAAATAGTACAGCTTCGTCACTGTATGTTGCGGTTGCGAATTTTTTTATTGCCATTGTTTTCTCTTTTAATTATTTAATAAATTAATGATGATGCGCTTGTTCTTCAATAAATGATTCTTCACTCTGCTCATCAATTGGCGTCATTTCTTCTTTATACTTATCTCCACTTGTTTTAAGAATAAACTTAATCTCTGCAATTGCAATTACTGGGAAGTACTTGGCAAATAAGAAATAACAAGTAAAGAATAATCCAAACGATCCAAGATAGAATCCTATCTCAGGCCAACTTGGCGTGTAGTAAGACCAGCTACTTGGTAAGTAATCACGGTGTAAAGACATGATAATTACAAAACGCTCAAACCACATACCAATATTTACTATGATACTCATAAAGAACGTAAACCAAATATTTCTTCTTAATGTTTTAAACCAGAATAACTGAGGACTCACAACATTACAAGTCATCATAGCCCAGTATGCCCACCAGTAAGGACCCATTACACGTAAACGGAACGCTTCTTGCTCCCACAATACACCTGAGTAATATGCAATAAATAACTCAGTGATATAGGCTACACCTACAATCGAACCAGTTACTAATATTACTTTATTCATTGCCTCAAGGTGACCAATGGTAATATAATCTTGCAAGTTCAATACTTTACGCGTAATAATTAAAAGCGTTTGTACCATCGCAAAACCAGAGAATACCGCACCCGCTACAAAGTAAGGAGGGAAAATAGTTGTATGCCAACCCGGTATAACCGAAGTAGCGAAATCAAACGATACAATTGTGTGTACTGAAAGTACAAGTGGTGTACTCAAACCTGCCAATACAAGTGATAAATACTCATGACGTTGCCAGTGCTTTGCACTACCTGCCCAACCAAATGAAGCAATACCGTAGGCATTTTTTCTAAACTTAGTTTTAGCACGATCACGTATAGTAGCAAAGTCAGGGATTAAACCTGCATACCAGAATAAAAGTGATACCGTAAAATACGTTGATATGGCAAATACATCCCACAAAAGTGGTGATACAAAGTTTGGCCATAATGGACCTCTTGAGTTACCGTATGGTAATACAAAAAAGGCATCCCATACACGACCCATGTGCCATATTGGGAATTGACCTGCGCACATTACCGCAAAAATTGTCATGGCCTCTGCCGCACGGTTTACACCAGTACGCCAACCCTGACGAAATAATAAAAGAATGGCTGAGATTAATGTACCGGCGTGACCAATACCTACCCACCATACAAAGTTTGTAATATCCCAACCCCATCCTATGGTTCTGTTCAAATTCCAAACACCTGTACCTAGCCATACTTCCCAAGCAATACTAAATACACCAAAACCTAAAAGAGACAAGGAAATTAAAAAGCCGAGCCTCCAAAGTTTGGTAGGTTTATTTTCGATAGGAGCACATATATCTTCGGTAACCTGATGGTAATCTTTTTTACCATCAACCAATGCTTCTCTGACGTATGATTCGTATTTTAAATGCATTTTTCTATTTAGGGTTTATCCGTGCGTTTCAGTTTTATGTTCTTTCTTATGACCATGGTCTGCGCCGTGTGCTGCAGGTTGAGGTTTTTCTCTTCCTTCAACATGATCTGTATTTCTAATCTTACTCAAATAATTAATATTTGGTAGGGTATGTATTTCTTCTAATGTGTAGAATACACGTTCTTTTTGTTCTTCGTTACGTACTTTATAAATCTCACTTGATTTATCTTTTACGTTACCAAATGTGATTGCTCCAGTAGCACATGCTGTTTGACAAGCCGTTTGCGCTTCGCCATCTGCCATTACTCTACCTTCTTTACGTGCATCACGTTTAGCTGATTGTAGTTTCTGTACACAGAAGTTACATTTTTCCATTACACCACGACTACGTACTGTAACATCAGGGTTTAATACCATACGTGTTACACTATTATTTACGCCATCTCTACGACCATCTTCGTATAAGTTACTTACAAAACTATCGGCACCATTAAAGTCACGCCAGTTAAAACGACGTACTTTATAAGGACAGTTATTTGCACAATATCTTGTACCAATACAACGGTTATAAGCCATTTGGTTTAATCCTTCTGAGCTATGATTTGTTGCATTTACTGGACATACGTTTTCACAAGGTGCATTATCACAATGCTGACAAAGCATCGGTTGGAAAACCGTTTGGATTGAAGAAGAATCTTCAACATCTCCACTAAAGTAACGATCAATACGTATCCAATGCATGTCATGCACTTTCATTACACGCTCTTTACCTACAACGGATACATTGTTTTCGGCCTGACAAGCAATTGTACAAGCACTACAACCAGTACAAGAACTTAAGTCAATACTCATACCCCATTTAATACCAGGGTTAGGATGCTCATCCATATGGTACAAGGTTGCATTATCTCTATAAGCTTCTTGCCATTCTTTTTCTTCTTTTGGTTCACCATGACCATGGTCACCGTGTCCATGATCATCATGTTTTGCGGCAGCACCATGTGCATCTTCAGCACCATGCTCACCATGTTCACCACCGTGATGATTTACACCATCTTCAGCTAGGTAATGATCTATACGCAATCCGTCATCTCCTCTTCTCCATTTCTCTAACTGACCCGGATTCTTTTGAAATTCTTCTAAAGTATACTCATATAATATAGGACGCTCTTGGTACGAGTGGTGCGTTTGTGTAACAGCCAATGGGAATGTTTCGCCCGCAGCTGCGCTCACTTTAGCGCTAGTAGTATAACTAATGCCTGCAGCAGTTGCTGTAGCAAGTTGTGTAACCTTTACACCAGTTACTCCATCATCCTTACCATTATTTGCAGCCATCCCTACACCTTCGCCACGACCATACCCTAGGGCAAGACCTACAACATTATCATGCATTCCTGGTATAACTAAAACAGGTAATTTTACAGTACCTCCTTTTGTTTGGATAGATACTACTTGTTTTTCTCTTTCTACTTCATTCAAATCTGTCCACTCAGCACCAAACTTCTTGGCTAAGTTTTGCGACATGATTGCATAGTTGTCCCAAGTACATTTTGATATAGGATCAGGCATTTCAAGTAACCATGGATTATTACTCCATGCACCTCCATGTCCTATTCCAACTTTCTCATATAATACTACCTCAATAGCATCTTTACCAGCTTTGGGCATAGCAGCTATTGCAGCAGCTGCAGCATCAGAACCTGCGCCTGAACCGCTTCCGCCGGTGCTTAACTCACCTGGCTCAATTAGTCCAAATTGTAAGGCTTGATCAAAAGCTTTTTGACCGCCTAATTTTCCTGTCCAATAGTTTTGATAATAATCATACCAAGTACCTTCTGTACCAGACCAAGTCATTAAACTTTCCTGCCACTGACGTGTATTGAATAAGTTACCTATTGTAGGTTGTATAAATGAAACATAACCGCTAAACGATTCAGCATCACCCCAACTTTCTAAAAAATGGTGAGTAGGTGCCACTACACTACATACAGCAGCCGTTTCATCTTTTCTATCATTTAATGAAACACTAAGTTTCACTGATTTTAATTTTGCAGCAATTTTTTCACCTAATGGGTGCTCATATACTGGATTACAATCATGGAAAACAACTGCATCTACACCACCACCAATTAAGGCATCTACAAAGGCCTGCATTTCTGCATCATTCCCTTGCTTTGAATTATTAGTTGTTGAAGTAGATATTGTAGATCCAAATGCGCCAATTTTACTATTGATTGCATTTACGATTGTTTGTACATTTTTATCGTTGCTTCCGCAAACTACTAAACCATTTCCGGCTTGTAGCGCTTTAGCTGTTGTTGCAACTGCTTTATTTAAATAATCATTACCCAAATTTGCACTAGCACCTCCTAAAGCGGCTAGTAAGGCTGTGGCCACCATTCCAAATTCAGATGGACGACAAACAAAACGATCATCAGCATTCATTCCTGATAAGGACATAACACCTTCAAACTGAATGTGCTTGCTCATGTTAGGATTTTTAGCAGAAATTTTTCTGCCTTTACCATATTGCTTTGAGTTTAATGAAGGCGTACCCCACGTACCTAAGAAATCAGCACCAATAGATACTATTGTAGCTGCTTTATCAAAACGATACATAGGTAAAGCGCGCTTGCCAAAACTAGCTTGATTGGCATCTAACGCACCACTATAAGATACTGCATCATATTGTACATGCTTTGCACCCGTTGCGGCTACAAATTTGTTAATTACATCGTTTCCTGAAGGGCTATTAACTGTAGAGCTTACTAAGTATACATTTCCTGTAAGGCCTGCTTTTACTTTAGTATCTACCGCTTTCCATGTAGCTTTTTTACCACCTACTAATGGCGCTTGTAATCGAGCAGCATCATATAAATTTAATACCGAAGCCTGCATACGCGCATCTGTAGCTCCTTCAAATAATTTACTGTCTTTATTACCTTCTATTTTTATAGGACGACCATCGCGTACCTTAACCAATGCTGGTATAGCTACACCTGCATCTACAAAAGTAGAAGCGTAGTGTAATGGTACACCAGGTGTAACATCTTCTGGTTTAATAGCGTAAGGCAATGCCGAACGTACGGGCATCTCACAACTAGCTGCTAGGGTAGCGGCTACTGTGGTAAAACCTAAATACTTTAAAAAATCACGACGAGTTGTAGGTGCATTTTCAATGCTTTCTACATCAGCAAAAGGAACGTCTGAGCTTTCTTGAAACTCTTCATTTACCTTAGCCAAGTATTCCTCAGTCGGGTTGATTTCCTCTATTCCTCTCCAATATTTTTTTGTGCTCATATTATTTCGCTCCAATTATTTATTATTAATAGTGGCATTTTTGACATTCCAAACCTCCAATATCACTCACTTTCACGCTTTCTCTTGTTCCGTCCTTAATTTCTTGATGGTACTTCTCAAAAATTGAGTAGTAGTGGTTATCAGCAAATTGTACATCGGTTTCGCGGTGACAATTTATACACCAACCCATACTTAATTCTGAGTGTTGCTTTACTTCATCCATTTGCTCAATATTACCATGGCACTGCTGACAAGCAACTTTACCAGATACTACGTGCAATGAGTGATTAAAGTATACGTGATCGGGTAGGTTATGTATTTTAACCCAAGGAATTGCTGTTGCTAAAATATTACCTTCCGCATCTCGGTTGTAATCTTTTTTCTCAGGATTCCAACCTGCGTATTTGTATAGTTTTTGAATTTCTTTGGTACCGTTTACCTTTTCGCCCTCTGCGGTATACAATGGATGTTCTTTGTCACCTGTATACTCGTTGATTTGTTTGTGGCAATTCATACATACATTAGTTGAAGGCACCATTGCATGTTTACTTTTCTCTGCACCACTATGACAATACTGACAATTAATTTTATTTATCCCTGCGTGTACTTTGTGTGAGTAGAAAATAGGCTGCTCAGGCATATAGTCTTTTTGACGCCCCATATCTACACCGCCCTTGGATAAGTAAACACCCATACCAATAAAACACAATACGGCTGCAAGTGCTATGTATACTTTGTTTCTGTAAAAAGGAATTGCTTTTTTAGTAGGAAGGCCTAATTTATCATTGGCATTCTTATTAAGCATTTTGTTTACCTGTGATAAAACAAATGCGGCTAATAAAAGAACTAAAGTGAGTAGAGCGTAAAGCCAAGTACTTCCACCACCATTTTGAGTAGCTTCTGTATCGGTGGTATCACCTCCGCCACCGCCTGTAGGCTTTGGTGGGCTATAAGAATTTACATATTCAACAATTGCATCAATCTCCTCATTTTTAAGACTTTGGAACGCCGTCATGGCTGTTTTGTTCCATTTCTTGTAAATATCATTTGCGTATGAATCACCAGAAGCAATTACTGCCGCAGAGTTTTTAACCCACTTATAAAGCCACTCTTGGCTCGGCACACGACCATCAACCCCTTTAAGAGCAGGACCTGTACCATCCTTTGTAGGGTGGTGACATGACGCACAATTTGCTTTAAATAATGCTTCACCATTTATTTCTTGAGCACTAGTATTGATTGCAAACAAAGACAATAAAGTAGCGAAAAGAAAAACTGTTAATACTCTTATATGAACTCTACACTGAGGTATGCGCATTTGGATGGATTTATGTTAAAAAATTTCGTACAAAGGTAAGTGCGGATTGTGGAAAATTATCAACAATTGTCAAGAAAAAATGACAGAATAAAATATGACAATCATCCTTTGTTTAATTGCCTTTCGTGATGTAAAAAGTTCATTGATTCTTTATTTAAAAAATAGTTGTTTCCACAATTTAATTCATCTGTTTTATAGAAATGAAAATAGTAAAAACGCAATATAACCTAGCAGTAAAATAATACCTTCCCACCGGCTCAAATGCTTATTCCATAGCATATACGCAAATAGCGCTGTTGCACCAAGCATAATCCAAATGGTGGTTGTACGTATCTCAATAGGTACATTTATTTCACCTACCATTCTGCTAATACCGCCAATTGCTACAATATTATAAATGTTTGATCCTAGGATATTTCCTATAGCAATTTCGCCCTTTCCTTGTCGCACTGCTGCCAAGCTTACAAATAACTCGGGTAAAGACGTACCCAATGCAACTGCCGTAAGTGCAATTATTGCTGGAGAAACTTTTAAAACTTCCCCAATTTTTACAACACTTTCAATATTGTACTGTGCACCAAAATAAATTCCTACACCACCTAAAAGCAACCAAAGGATTACCGTACTTGTAATTTTAGGTACTACATCATCTGTTAAGTCATTGCCTTTGCGAAGAGATAAAAAAACATATGAAACGCACATTGCCAAAAGTGCAATGCCTTCCCAAAGGGCAATTTTTAAATCCCAAATAGCAAACAACAAAAAAAGCGGCGTAACTATTAAAAATGGCAAGCTTACCTTTTTAAAATCAAAATTTATGGTAACCGATTTTCCTAAAAATCCAACAACTCCTATAATTAATAAAAGATTAGTTAGATTAGAGCCTACAATATTTCCAACCACAATTTCTGAATTGCCATGCAATACTGCAAAAACTGAAGAAACTAACTCAGGTAAAGAAGTTCCTAAAGCAACCACTGTAACCCCAATTACGAAAGGAGGTAAACCTAATGCCAAGCCCAATTTTTCTGATGCATTAATAAACTTTGCTGAAGCGAAAACTAATAAAGCCAAACTAGCAACGAAAATTAAACTTAGAAGTAAAAGACTATTAGGCATTAGAGCGAAGATAGTCCAGCTGTTTTCAAATTAAAAGAAGCCCGTCTCTTACCTTAGCAAAAAAATAATAACAATGGCACAAGTAACAATGAAAGGTACTCCGGTAAACACTAAAAGTGAATTACCAGCAGTGGGTAGCGATGTAAAAGATTTTAATTTAATAGCAGGCGATTTATCAACTAAAACGTGGGCAGATTATAAAGGACAAAATGTTGTGATGAATATTTTTCCTAGTGTAGATACTGGTGTATGTGCTACATCGGTTCGTAGTTTTAATGAGAAAGCGGCAAGCCTTGAAAACACAAAAGTATTATGTATCTCAAGAGATTTACCATTTGCTCAGGGACGTTTTTGTGGAGCAGAGGGAATTGAAAATGTTGAGATGCTTTCTGATTTTAAAACTGGTCAATTTGGTGACGACTATGGTTTAAACTTTGTAGACGGACCTTTTACTGGTTTAAGCTCACGTTGCATAGTTGTAGTAAATGCTGACGGTAAAATAGTTCATACTGAACAAGTAAGCGAAATCGTAGACGAACCAAATTACGAAGCTGCACTAGGTAGCTTGTAATTCATACAGTATTAATTAAGAAGAAAATAAAAGCGAGCTAGATTATTCTAGCTCGCTTTTTTTAATTCTCAAGTTCAATTGGTTAGTCAAACTTTTTTGTCTCACCTAAATGCACTTCTTGTACATTTAAAACAGAAAGTTCTTTTGCTTCTGCCTCATTTTGATTTACAAATGCAAGAATATACAAATTGCTTTTGTCATGATATTTTCCTGCAATATCAAAATCTTTGATTTCAATTTTTGCATAATTCGTTGCACTCTTAGTATTTAAATCAATAGGGTTTCCTAGGTCGGCGGTAAGCACATCTCGTATCATGTGTGGGTGTAAATAACCATCCGCGGCACCTGCTTGAGCTCCTACCGTACTTTCCGGAACCTTATCCTCAATAAGATAAATGGTTACTCGCGTGTTCGGTGTGGTGATTGGATTATTATATCCTACATAAACATCCACATTTACTTTATCATCTTTTTCGCTTGTTACTAATGCTAAACCACAATCTGCTGTTTTAGCTAATTCAGCATTTGTTTGGGTAGCCCAATTATTATTTGGTTGTCCAATTTTATCTAAAGCAGCATCTGCATAAGATGCTGTAATAGAAGTTGCCCTGCTTATAGATGCGCTTGGGAAACTAAAACCAGATAGTCCAGCACCGGCCGAAATATGTGAGCGCCATGCTTGTGATTCTGGTATTTGAAAAGGGTCCCCATTAGACATTTGCCATGAGGCAGCATAAACTTTTCCTGGATTGGCTGCTACAATTGCATCAATCGTATTGCCACCACCTGGGCATGCCCCACACCACTCTCCAGTCATTTTTTCTATGATAACTTTTTTGGTAAAGGTCAGGGGTACATCTCCTACTGGTGAGCCAAGTGTAGGATCTGGATCTGGGCCTGGGTCAATTGATCCGCCAGGAATATAAAATGGGTTACTGCCACCTTGGTTAGGTGCATCTTTGGTACATGATCCTAGGGCAAGAACAATACTTGCTACTAGGAAAAACATTATTGCTTTTCTCATAGTGATAAATTTTTATTCGTTTAAAGTTTAAGTTTTTAAGAAATTTTATCTCTCAATTGATCATGCATGCAGTAAGATAAGATCGCTTATATATTATGTCGACTAATTGGGCTCAAACCCCTATGAATCAACGCTATAAATAAATTTTATTTAAAAAATGAATAAAATATTATCCAAAAAAAGCGAGCTAGAATTATCTAGCTCGCTTTCTATATTCACTTTCGTATCCCGAAAAGGTTACGTTATTAGTTGAGTATTAATCCCACTTTTTTACTTCGTTCAATCCTGCAGATTGAGCGTTTAAGATCCACTTACCACCATTATTTGCATTGGCATTTGTAGAACCTGAATTTACATTTACATAAGCTGCAACGTGTACGTTAGACATATCTCCA
>CALJNC010000041.1 GCA_937981995.1 uncultured Chitinophagaceae bacterium | reverse complement strand
GGCTTATGAATTTTACGTTTATTAATTGGCCCAATACCACAACCAAAAACAATTGTTTTTTTGCCTAGTTTTTTTGCCCTTGCAAAAGCATAATCAACCATAAACATATCATTGATATGCATTAAAGGACCTCCACCCATCACAAGTACATCAGACTCTTCAATTGCTTTATTTAACTCCTTTTTTCTTTTAGAATTAAAAATCTCTATACCAAGTATCCGAGAACAAATCTGAGTATAAAATGGTAAGTCTTCTGCTAGCATGCGCTCAGAATAAAAAGGAAACAAACTCCCTAGCTTAACAGAGAATGAAGGCAATGACTTTGCCAACAGGCTAAAAATACCTGCAAGTATTGCTCTGTCGCCTATGGTTTCAGTACCATACCATCCTATGACTGTTACCTTCATTAAAATAAGTTGATTTTAAATCTATAATTTACCCAATAGAGTTTGTCCTGCACTAAGTCTTTTAACATGATAAAAATGTTAGCCCGTTCGGGCTTGCCATGATAATCATGTATACAATTATCACAATCTTTTTCTATGATAGACTTTCTATAGTCAATATTTTTTTCACTAAAGAACGCTTTATCTCCGGCCTCTTCTCTTAAACCTCCAATTTTATCACTTTGCACTGCGCAATAATAAATCTCACCTCTTGAGTCCATAGTAATTCCTTGATCTTTCCAGTCACAACCTAACAATCGTTTCCGTTTCTTAGCATTCATGAAATAAAATATTGCAAAGTATTTAAACTTATCTTTTAAAGTTTGCGCTAAAAGATATCTACTGTAAAAGAATTCCTTAGCCGTTTGCACTGAAGGGTCAGGCAAAAGGCTGTATTGATCTTTTAATAAATGACTTTCAATACGTTTGTTTTCTATTCCCAACCTGTATTTAATCGGGATTTTATATGCAGTTTTTACGTATTCATCTAATTCAATTAAATGGTTTACGTTTTGTTTTATAACTGTACAACCCAAATTCATGGAGTCACAATAGCTACCCATGTCGTCTTGGATTTTTTTAATGTTTTGATCTATAATACTAAACACTTTTAAGCCCCGCACCGTATTATGAATATTCTCATACCCATCTAATGAAATGGACAAATGGAATTGAATTCCTTTTGCTTTAGCCTTAGCATAAATCTCTTCTAAAATAGGAAACAATTGTTTTTTATTAAATCCGTGTGTAATTATGTTGAGGGTTTTTAAAGAAGGTAATTGCAATATCAATTCAGCATAATCAACTAAGCCTTTTATCAAGGTTGGTTCCCCTCCATTAATACCTACATGCTGAATTTTACTAAAAACAGGATCCTTTAAAAAAGTGCCAAATTCTTCTAACGAAAATTCATTTGAGTAATCCATTTGCCAAATGTTACACATCACACATTTAGAATTACAGTTATACGTAATAGGCAATTGTAATACTTTAGGAAATTTCTTTTTTGCACCTGATACTTTTGAACTTTTAGAAAAAGCCACATATTTGGCATCTTTTAAAAACTCCATAAAGGAAGGGCGATAATTAAACATTTTAAATATCATAGTGCGCTCTCTTTTTTATAAGCAATCCAACAATAATTTGAAGGGCTTCGTTTTTTATCTACAAAAATGGAATCTAATATACCTGCTTTTATATTAATAAATCCAACTACAGGAAACAGCAACAATTGCTTTATTCCATTAAACTTTTGCGGCTCTCCGTTTTCATGTTTACTTAAAAACCAATCCATTGTCAATGTAAGTGCAATCGCTTTTCGTACACCGCCATTTCCTTCTATAACTTTTACTTCAAAATTGTTATTTTCTAATAATTGTTTCAAGCCATATTCAGTAAAACGTCTAAAGTCATAAGGTTCCAAATGAATGGGGCTAATATGCGGCACTGAGCCAATAAAATAACCTCCAGGTTTTAATACACGAAAAGCTTCGGCAACGGATTTTCTTTCATCTAGTACATGTTCTAATACTTGATTAGACATTACTACATCCACGCTATTATCTTCTAGCAATAAATTTTCAGCTGCACCTGTAATCTGTTTTATAGGGCGCGTTTCATTTTCAGGCAACAAACCTTCTAAATCTGTAGCAATGTATTCCCCTACTTTATCCTTAAACAATTCATAGTAAGGTGATTGCCCTGCACCAACATCCAAAAGAACTTTACCTTCCAATTTATTTTGACTAATAAAGCCTGTCAAAAATTGAACAACGGGTTTGATATTATGATAGTTGAATGAGAAGATGGTATTATTCGGACGACGTCCTAGAATCATTACTTTCAACCTATCTAATAAAGGATTTGCCATGAGTATTTTGACAAATTTAATTGTTTTGAGATTCAAAACACCTGAATTATTAAAGTAAAGTATTACAATAGCTGATGCCCTACTCAGAACCGAACAAGCTACTTTAGCGTGATACTGCATATATTTGTAACGTAAGATAAAAATTATGAATGCAGCTGAATTAAAAAACAAATTTGACCATCAAGGCTTTGTAGTAATCAAAAACATGATTGAAGAGCCTTTATTACAAGATGCAATTGAGGTTTTTAATGAGGTGGAGCGTTACTTTGAAAAAAGCTCCTACGATCCTTTTGATGATTTTTTAATGGAGCACCGCACGGATCAAGGAGCGATGTACGACCTATATTTTAGACACCCTGAATATCAAAAAATCACTACGCATCCTAATCTAATTGAGAACCTCAAAGCCATTATGGGCCCTGATATTTTATTGTATGAGAGTGCATTGGTGTATAAACCTAAGGGTAAGAAAAATGAAGTTCCTTGGCATCAAGATTTTATGAATCGAACTGATGAACCAGAAAAATTCATTATTTGGGTTGCACTTGACGATGTAACTATCTCAAATGGCGCCTTAAAATTTATACCGGGTTCGCATAAAAATGGCTTCCTGCCTTGGCATAGAGTCAAAGGTGAAACACATCATACTCGACTAAATTTAGACGGTATTGATTTAGATAATTTTGAATATGGCGAAATGAAGAAAGGTGACATTCTAATCTTTCACCATTTGCTACTTCATAGTAGTGACCGAATCTCTTCAGAAAAACCTAGAAGAGCCTATCGATTTTCGGTGCAAAATTTTGAGCAGGTATTCTCACCACGTTGTGTGCCCGTTGTACTAAGCGGTGGCAATCCAAGTAGTACTTATAAAAATGCAACTAAAAAATCTACAGATAAACCAAAATGGAAAAAAGCCATAAATAAAATTGGTAAAAAACTGGCAGCTTACTCCTAGGCCTTTGAAATTGACCTGTGAAGAATAGTAAAACCTATTTCCCAAATCTAAATGGCTTAAGACTTTTAGCGGCCTCCATGGTTATTGTTGCGCACTTGGAAGGTTTCAAGAAAAAAGCAGGATTAAGCAACTTTTCTGACCACCCAATTATAAATTCCTTAGGCCCACAAGGCGTGGCAATCTTTTTTGTTCTTAGCGGTTTTTTAATAACCTATCTTTTGTTGAACGAGAAAGAACGACACAAGAAAATTAGTCTTAAGAAATTTTATGTTCGAAGGATTCTTAGAATATGGCCATTATATTTTCTCGTATTAATTCTTGGCTTTTTCATCCTTCCACACTTTCATCTAGCTGATTACCTTGATAGTCCCGATGAAAATTTCATTGTCAAGCTATTCTTATGCGTAGGCATTATGCCAAATATTGTATACTCTTTTTACGGACACATCCTAATGATTGGCCCTTTATGGTCCGTAGGTGCCGAAGAACAGTTCTATTTAATTTGGCCCAACATTATAAATTCTATTAAAAAGAAAATCACCCTAAAGCCAATATTGTTATCCTATCTGGCAATAACTCTTGTCAAAGTTGCATGTAATTTAGCAGTTCATTTCTCCAACATTATTAACCTACCTCCTACTCTTTTTAAAATAAGTAAGACCCTGACGTACGTATTAAAATATGACATTATGATCGTGGGTGGATTTTTTGCCTATTTATTTTTTACAAACAGCAATTGGTTAAAGCGTATTTATCAAAAGCAAATTCAAATTGGTAGCATTCTAGTTGTTTTACTTACTTGGTATTTTCAGCCCACCTTATTAGGACTAGAAGATACCGTCCTAGGTATATTATATGGTGTTATAATTATAAACCTCGCAACTAATAAAGACTCCATTATTAATTTAGAAAATAAATTATTCAATAAGGGCGGACAGATTTCTTATGGCATTTATATGTTTCACTCATTGTTTGTAGCCCTAGGAATTAAATTATTTACACCGTACCTAAATGGCTTGGGCGGCAATATAATGCTATACATCTTTGCGTTCCTTATGACTTTTGCAATTGCATATTGCTCATTCCAATATTTAGAAAAGCCAATTTTAAAGTTCAAAGAAAAATTCATGGTAGTTAAAAGCGGCATGGAGAAGTAAAACAATAAGATTACTTCTTATCAAACCTTGAAAGCAGCGGCTTCAACTTAGAAGCAAACATATGATACATATCTTCTGATACTTTTAGTTTATGAACAATGCTAAAGTATATCAATGAAAACGAACCACTAATAAGCACCCCAGCTACAAAAGGGTTTATGTTTATTTTTTGTACATAAGGCCCTAAAAACAAAATAACCACAAGAATAATTAATAGTGGAATAGTCTTTTGTGTAAAAGGGTGCATCTTGAATTTTACATACAAGAATAATGATCGTAACATTTGAAAAATAAAGATTGAAATTGCTGTAGCAAAAGCAGCACCTTTAATACCATAAAGTTCAATAAAATAGTAATTGGTTACCACCGCTACTATAGCAAGTATAATTACGAGGATAAGGTTGTATTTATAAAAGCTAGAATAGACTAATATATGCTTATTGATACTCGTAAGCATATCTGCAAGTTTAGCTAATCCTAGAAAAACAAAAATAATTTTAAACTCCACCAACTCACTACCATTGGTCATAATAGCCAAAATATTATCCATATTTAGCCATATTACCCCAAACAAGAAAACGCCTACCACAAATAAATTTAAGGAAGATTTTTTATAAAGTTCTTCAATCTTATTCATGTCATTTTTTTCAAAAGACGAAGCAACGAATGGTGCCGTAATTTCATATACCGACCTAGAAGGAATATCAATCACAGCAGCTAAAAAAATGAATAAACTATAAATACCAGCTGCTGATTTTGAAATTAAGGCCCCTAACATAATTACATCAATCTTATAGGTAAGAGAATGGCTTACTTCATTAAACATATTAATGAGCATATAACTACCCATTTCCTTTTTCATTCCTTTAGCTTCTTGAACTGCTTTATTAGAAAATACATCCCAAGCATTTATTTTAACCAAGTAAAATATTAGAGCCAGTAACACACAAACGAAAAAAAGAACCAAGCCTATTTCTAAACCCTTAAACGAAATAAACTGATTAATAAAAAGCAGAAAGATAAAAGGCAGGAAAAATTTAAAACCCAGTTTATTGGCAATATCAGGAAAAACAATGCGCTGATGATTAGCAGATTGAATGCGCATAATATTTATCAAACCAAGTAAAATTCCTAAGACTATTACTACGGTGTATTCATTAACTGCGACGGTAGAATTAAATAAAGGTTCAATAAACGTTTTAAATGTATTACCAAACACAAATAACAGGACAAGACTACACAATATGGATACCGCAGTAGCAATCAATATCAATCGCATAAAACCGGGAATTTTACGCTCCTTGAAATAAGGAAAATACTTTTCAACCAATGAAAAAGAACCGAGGTTTAAGAAAGGAGATAATAAAGTGGCAATTGCCATCCAATATTGAATATGCCCATAGATCTCAAAGTTCTTAGGAAAGATAAACAGCGTACTAAGTACTCCGATAAAAAAACCTCCGAAGTTCACTAAACTATTCTTTACACTCTGTCGTTGTATAATACCCATAGTTGCTATAGCATGCACAGCCTAAACGCAAGGTACGTTGCAGAAGTCATTTATACTATCTTTTACTAAGCCCTCAAGATAAATTTAACGTGTCCATTGTCAATAGTTGTAATGAATCAGATTGGTTCGTTCGCATCTAATTTTCTACATTTGTTACTCAATGAAAAACAAAGTAGCCTTAGTTACTGGTGTAACAGGACAAGACGGAGCATACCTAACCGAGTTTTTACTCAACAAAGGGTATGAAGTTCATGGAATCAAACGCAGAAGTTCAATGTTTAATACGGGGCGTATTGACCATTTATATAAAGACAAGCATGAGGAAGATGTAAAATTCTTTATGCATTATGGCGATACTACAGACTCTACAAATCTAATACGTATTATATCAAAAGTACAGCCAGACGAGATTTATAATTTGGCTGCGCAGTCACATGTAAAAGTTTCTTTTGAAACTCCCGAATATACAGCGAATGCTGATGCACTTGGAACCTTGCGTATTTTAGAAGCCATTAGAATATTAGGACTAGAAAAGAAAACTAAATTTTACCAAGCTTCTACTTCAGAATTGTATGGTAAAGTGCAGGAAGTACCTCAAACAGAAACGACTCCTTTCTATCCAAGGAGCCCCTATGCTGTAGCAAAATTATATGGCTTTTGGATTGTAAAAAATTATCGCGAGGCTTATGATTTATATGCGTGTAATGGTATTCTTTTTAATCATGAAAGTCCCTTGCGTGGTGAAACATTTGTAACAAGAAAAATTACCCGTGCTGTTTCAAGAATAAAACTAGGGTTGCAAGAAAAACTATACCTAGGAAACCTAAATGCTAAAAGAGATTGGGGTCATGCCAAAGATTATATTGAAGGCATGTGGCTCATGCTGCAGCAGGAAAAGCCTGAAGACTATGTCTTAGCTACCGGTGTAACTACCTCAGTACGTGACTTTGTAAATATGTCATGCAAGGAAGTAGGCATTGATATTAAGTGGGAAGGTGAGAATGAAAACGAAAAAGGGATTAATATAAAAACAGGTAAAACAATTGTAGAGGTAGACCCAAATTATTACCGCCCTACCGAGGTTGACTTATTAATAGGCGATGCAAGTAAAGCTAAAAATGAATTAGGCTGGGAGCCAAAAATCAAACTCCCTGAATTAATAAAAGAAATGGTAGCTAAGGATCTTGAATTATTTGAGAAAGATAGAATCCTAAAAGAAAAAGGGCATACCGTATATAATTATAATGAATAAGAAAGATAAAATTTACATTGCTGGTCATAGAGGCATGGTAGGATCTGCTATACGCAGGAATTTAGAGAGCAAGGGATATACCAATATTATTTATGCTACCTCAAAAGAACTTGACCTGCGTAATCAAGCTGCGGTAAATAGTTATTTTGAAACCAATCAACCTGACATTGTTATTTTGGCAGCTGCCAAAGTAGGTGGCATACATGCTAATAATACTTACAAGGCAGATTTTATTTATGACAATTTATTAATCGAGACTAACATTATCCATGCGTCCTTTGTAAACAAAGTGGCTAAATTGCTTTTCCTTGGTTCATCATGCATTTATCCTAAAAAATCTGAACAACCTATAAAAGAGGAATACCTCCTTACGGGTGCTTTAGAAGAAACCAATAAGCCATATGCTATAGCAAAAATTGCGGGCATTAGCCTTTGCCAATCTTATAACGAACAGCATAACACGAATTACATATCGGCTATGCCCACTAACTTATATGGACCCAATGATAATTATGACTTACAAAATTCACATGTACTTCCTGCCCTATTAAGAAAATTTCATGAAGCGAAAATCAACAACGAAAAAAAGGTTGAAGTTTGGGGCTCAGGCAAACCCAAAAGAGAGTTTTTGCATGTAGATGACTTAGCTGAGGCTTGTTACTTTTTATTACAAAATTACAATGACTCAGAACCTGTAAATATTGGTTGTGGTATAGATATTAGTATTGGCGACTTAGCCGAACTAATTAATAAAACAGTGGGTGGCGACGCTCAAATTGAATACAACACCTCCAAGCCTGACGGCACTATGCGCAAATTGCTGAGTGTAGATAAAATGACTGCACTTGGATGGCAAGCAAGCATCACATTAGAAGAAGGTATTAAAAATGTATACCAAGCGTATAAAGAAAGTATAAGCGAGCAAGCTTAATTTAAGGAGCCGTTATATTAATATTCTTGGTAATTGTGCTTTGCGAAACATCTTCTCTCTGTCTTACATTTAAAGTCACATTAAAGCTCCCTACAACAGGAAATGAAAATGCCAAGTTTTTTATTGTATCTGGTATAAGGACTTGATCTTTATAAAGAGTATCAGTTATATCAGCTCCATTCGTTACATACCATTGTACGGCATCAAAGTTTTTTGAGCAGTTTATAAATCGAATAATAGAACCTGATTTCAACTCAGAGTTTCCCGTAGTGAAACAAGCTTCTGCAGCACCTCTTTCTTTTTCACAAGATGAAAAAATAAGAAGACCAACAATTACAAAACAGATTGATAAAACTTTAGACATAACGATAGATTATAATAAGCTAAGATAAAAAAAATGCTGCAATTTATAGTACTAAATATTCTTTAGATTTTAATTGTAACGGATCAAAGTCGTAGGAATAACTGATTTTTTTATGACTTTGTAGTAGCTGCAAGGTTTTGTCATAAATTTTAGGGTGTGAACTCATACCATTCATAAGCAGCAAAAAATCAGAATTTACTAGTTCGGGTATTAAAAAATCTGTACGATTCCTATTACAGATAATGTTATAATCTATGCTTCTAACAATATCAATATCACAATAGGTTTTATAACTCTTCCCCCCTTTATCCTTCATAAGCTCTAAGGCCATTCTAAAATTACGGTCTAGTAGCAAATTGATCGTATGTGCAAATTGATAGGACTGCAAAGTACTTACACAAGCTATACAACGCATATCTTCAAAATATTCATCAAAGAGATCCTCACGGCTTAATTTCTCCTTATTTATTTTTTGTTTTTTTACTCGGGCTGCCATTTGTGCTCTTCAAAGTTAAGGATTTGATGATTCTTAATTTGTATTCCTTCCTTTTCAAGAAGTTCTTGCATTTTTTCGGGAGGACTAAAGTGCATACGGCCGGTAAGTAAACCAGCTCGATTCACAACCCTATGAGCAGGCACCTTTATTATTTCATTATGCGATTTATTCATTGCCCATCCCACCATGCGCGGGGTAGCTCCAATAATTTTTGCTATAAAACCATAGGTTGTTACTTTACCTTTAGGCACCTGACGCACTATTTCAAAAACGGCTTGTGTCCAATCTTCTTTAGCCATTCTTTTTTTCAGTTTGTTGAATATCTAATAATTTTTTTCTGCGTATTTCGTTTTGAACCGCTTTGTATTCAAATGGGCAATGTTTACAACCATTCCCACAGCAATAACCTCTTTGCAATAAATACTCTGCTGTAAATACCATAAACCCATCATTGTTCATATAGAACAATTCATCATCGTCAAATAGTGGTTTCTTGGTCATCCTTCTTTTTCTTGGGCGGTATTACAATTTCTTTAGTAGGTAACTTAAAGCAAATATATTGTATCGTTCTATTATCCTCAAGATGCATTCCCTCATAAAACGTCTTTATATTCAGCGGGAATTCTGGTTCCCCTTGTGCATATACATTATCTATTCTTTTCACAACTTCGCATTTATGATGCTCAATCATTTCTACCGTAAAATCAAATAAGGGCTTGGAGTCCGTTTTAAGGTTTATTGTAGCTCCCGGCTTTAGTATCTTTTGATATTCCTTTAAAAAACGGCTATGTGTCAATCTTTTACCTGCCTTGGATTCCTTCAAAAAAGGGTCAGGAAAGGTAATCCATATTTCTCCAATACTATTGGGCTCAAAATATTCGGTAATCTTTTGTATTTGCGTACGCAGAAAAGCTACATTAGTAACCTCATTATCTAAGGCTAGCTTAGCGCCTACATACATACGATTGCCCTTTATATCTACCCCTACAAAGTTTTTATTGGGAAATGCCTGGGCAAAATTTACCGAATACTCCCCTTTTCCACAGGCTAGTTCAAGTACAATTTCATTATCATTTTTAAAAAAAGGCTTCCATTTATCCGCCATCTCTTCAGGATATTGAAAAACATTGGCAAAGGTTTCAATAGCGGCGAATCTAAATAATTTCTTGGCTTTCATCTGTTAGCGTAAAGATGACAAAAGTAATGTCATACTATTGTCAAAAAAACTTTATCTTTATTTCCTTAAAAATAAAATATGAAAAGAAATAGACTCCTTTCCTTACTTGTATTAACTATTGTTAGTTTAACTGTATTGCAATCTAATAGCGGAGGCTACCAAGGTGTAGTTGCTCATACTGCAAGCACATCAAATGGTGGTTGTAATTGTCATGGACCTGCAGTAGCAAGTCAAAGTAATACATTAAAACTAGAAGTTCTTGATGCCAGTAACAATGTTGTAAGTTCTTTCTTACCTAATACTAACTATACAGTACGTGTTACTTTAAAGAAAACAAATGCAAACAACGCAGCCGGAGTACAAGTAACTGTATTTGATGCAGGCACAACAAATCAGGCAGGGGTTATTTCTGATGGTACACTAATAAAGGCTCAAAATATCGGTGGTACTTTTGTTGCTAATCATTCTCAAAAAGATATTTCAGCAATTAAAGTAGGAGCTAATGTAACATGGGAATTTCCTTGGAAAGGGCCATTAATTTCGGCTAGTGACATTACATTCTCAGCAATTGCAAATGATTGTAATGATGATGGTACTGTGGGCGGTGACTTTATAGTTTACAAAGATCAGTTTATTACACAAACTCCAATTTCTGTAACTGATTACAGCAAAGGAATTAAAACAATTTATCCTAACCCAGCTAGTGATAATCTAACAATCAAACTAGATAGCGAAAAAGCAAGCACAATTGCAATTTACTCAATGACAGGTCAATTAGTAAAGCAACAAAATGCTACTAGTAGCAAAATAAATATGGACGTATCTAACTTACCAAACGGTAACTACATTGTTGCAATTGCTCAAGATGGCAACTATGCAAGACAGCAGTTTGTAAAGTTTTAATCTATTCTTACCAAATGTGAAGAAAGAGGCAGAATTATCTGCCTCTTTTTTATTGGGAAAATGTAAATTTGTGACGAGTAAGGTATTAAACCTTGCTACAATGTAAACGTTTATTTGAAGACAATAAATAAATTATAATGGCAGAAACAATAGATGAAATAAGTAAGGAAGCCGAAGAGGGCATGAAAAAAGCAATAGAACGCTTGGCAAATGAGTTGCTAAAAGTTCGTGCAGGTAAGGCAACGCCCAACATATTAGATGGTATTATGGTGGAGTATTATAATAATCCTACACCCATTAATCAGGTAGCTAATGTAAGTACACCTGATGCACGTACGCTGAACATCCAACCTTACGAAAAAAACATGTTGCAGGAAATTGAAAAAGCAATCATGGCTGCCAATATTGGAATAACACCTTCTAATGATGGTGATAATATCCGCTTATTTATGCCACCACTTACTGAGGAACGTCGTAAGGAAATGGTAAAGAAAGTTTTTTCGGTAGGAGAAAATGCTAAAATATCTATTCGAACCATTCGTAAGGACGCCATGGAAGCTGTAAAAAAATTGCAGAAAGATGGCTTAAGTGAAGATGCTGCCAAAGATGGTGAAAACGTAGTACAAGGTCTTACAGATTCTTATAGCGATAAGGTGGAAGCCAACTGCAAGGAAAAAGAAAAAGACTTAATGACGGTTTAATAAGATTAGATGGAAAGCATTCAAAATTTTCTGAGCGAGAATTGGCTGATTGCAATATCCACGCCTATCTATATTATTTTAATTGCCTTAGAAGTCATTCTAAGTAATTATCAAAAAAGAGAATTTTATACTTTAAAAGATGCTGCCATTAATCTATGGCTCAATATTGCCAATGCTACTTTAGGCATAGCCTTTAAGGGCATAGCTCTTTTACTCTTAGCATTTTTGTTTCAATTTAAACTAATGTCCTTATCACCTCCATGGTTATACTGGACTGCATTATTTTTTGCCTTAGACCTTTGTTTTTATTGGGAGCATCGCTCTGAGCATTATGTGCGCATTCTTTGGGCTGTGCACGTTACGCATCATTCTTCTAAAGAGTTTAATCTTACCACGGGCTTTCGTTCCTCTGTCTTTCGTCCTTTTGTTTCCATTTGGTTTTTTCTACCGCTGGCACTTATAGGATTTGAACCTCTGGATATTTTATTTATGGATGCTATTTGTCAGATATATGGCATTATTGTACATACTCGTTTTATTAAAAAAATGCCCGCTTGGTTTGATGCAATTTTCATAAGCCCTTCGCATCATCGCGTACATCATGCAAGCAATATTTTATACCTTGATAAAAATATGGGCATGGTGCTTATTATTTGGGACCGATTATTTGGCACTTTTCAAAAAGAAGAAGACTTTGAAAAAGTAAAATACGGTCTTACACATGATGTAGAAAAACCGCACCATCCTACTCATATAATTTTCCATGAGTGGCAGCAATTAGTAAAAGATATAACTAAACCAGGGCTAACATTTAGGGAGCGTTTAAAATATATTACAGCTCCACCCGGCTGGAGCCATGACGGCTCCACACAAACGGCTAATGAATTAAGAAAAGAACTTTACAACAATGAAATTTAATAATCAAACAAACTATTATCAAGGAAAAGTAAGAGATGTATACAGCATTGGCAAGCAAGACTTAGTAATGATTGCCAGCAATCGAATTTCTGCTTTTGATCATATATTACCTCGAGAGATTCCTTACAAAGGACATATCTTAAATCAAATAGCCACAGAATTTTTAGGACAAACAGCACACATTGTTCCTAACTGGCTAGTTGAATCTCCTTTGCCCAATGTAAGCATTGGTAAGCGTTGTGAACCCATAGCACTTGAAATGGTTATACGAGGCTATCTTACAGGACATGCTTGGCGCACGTATAAGTCTGGCTTAAGAACCTTGTGCGGTGTTACGCTACCTGAGGGAATGAAAGAGCATGACAAGTTCCCTGAACCCATCATTACCCCAGCTACCAAAGCAGAGGAAGGGCACGATGAAGATATAAGCCGAGAAGATATTTTGGCGCAAGGAATCGTTACAGAAGAAACATTAAATAGTTTAGAAAAATATACCCGAGAATTATTTGCACATGGTTCCGCACATGCTAAAAAAATGGGCTTGATACTAGTAGACACTAAATACGAATTTGGTTTTTATGATGGTAAATTGATGCTTATGGACGAAATACATACACCAGATAGTTCAAGATATTTTTATGCTGAAGGCTACCAAGAAAAACAAGATAAGGGCGAAGCGCAGAAACAACTTTCCAAAGAATTTGTACGCGAATGGCTCATTGAAAATGGTTTCCAAGGTTTAGACGGGCAATCCATGCCAAGCATGAGCGACGAAGTAGTTGATATGATTACCAACCGTTATATTGAATTATATGAGCAACTTATGGGTAAGCCTTTTGAGAAGAGAGTGGTTAGTGAGGAAAAGATAAAGGAAATTATAAATAATACTTTTAAATAAGACAAAATGCTAATAGTTAATAATACACAATTCATTGAATCATGAAAAGAAACCAACTCATTACAATACTTTTTAGCATTTCTCTTATCGCATTTTACAGTTGTGCATCAGAACAAAGTGAACCCACAACACCAGAAAATAATACAAAACACGAGCATACAACAACGAGCGAGTACCAACAAATAGGTCAAAATTTTGCGCAAGAGTTGCAGATAAATTTAGGCAAAGCATTGCAACAAGCTATTAGTGCAAAAGGTATTCCAGGTGCAATTGCATTTTGTAACATCAAGGCGTTACCCATTACAGATAGCATTTCTAAAACCTTAAATGCAAAAATTAGACGAGTAACGGATAAGCCAAGAAACAGCGCTAACCAGGCTAAAGAAGGCGAATTATTTTATTTAGAAATGGGAAAGCAAGCCCTTGCTAATAACAAAGAAATAAAACCCTTTATCTCTGAAGATGAAAAAAACTTTATGGGGTATTATCCAATTGTAACCAATCAAATGTGCTTAAACTGTCATGGAGCCGCATCAGATATTAGCAAAGAGGCTTTAGCTAAAATAAAGAGCCTTTATCCAAACGATAAGGCAAAAGATTATAAGACAAATGAATTACGTGGAATGTTTGTTGTAGAAATAAAAAAGTAAATTACCTAACTATAAACTAAACCTATTCAACTGCTGCTTCTGTTTGAGTTTGAGTTAAGGCTCTAAAAATTTCTTCCAAATTTTTATTCGAATGCTTTTCTTGTAAATCTGCAATTTTATCATTGGCTACAATTTTGCCTTTATTTATGATAATTACGCGGTCGCACATTGCTTCTACTTCTTGCATAATATGCGTGCTTAATAAAACTGTTTTTTCTTCGCCTGCTTTTGAAATCAAATTACGTATTTCTACAATCTGATTTGGATCTAAACCTGAAGTTGGCTCATCCAAAATAAGCACCTCTGGGTCATGCAATAAAGCTTGCGCTAAACCTACACGCTGCTTATACCCTTTAGATAATGAACTAATTATTTTTTTACTTTCAGGTGTAAGCCCAGTCATTTCAATAACCTCTTCTACTCTTACTTTAGCCTGCTTTCCTTTCAAGCCATGCACACCTGCGCAAAATTGTAAATACTCTCGCACATACATGTCAAAATACATAGGATTTGTCTCGGGTAAATAACCAATTTTTTTATGCGTTGCAATGCTTTCAGCATCTACTTTAATGTCACATACCATTGCCTCACCTTCCGTTGCAGGTAGGTAACCCGTAATGATTTTCATGGTAGTAGATTTACCTGCACCATTGGGCCCTAAGAAACCAACTACTTCTCCTTTCTGTACAGAAAAACTCACATTGTCTACGGCATTCTGTTCGCCATAGGTTTTGGTAAGATTTTTTACTTCGATTGACATTGATACAAATATAGGTTTTCGTATGCGCTCATGCAGAAATTCGCGTAGATTTTAGTATCAAGGAAATGTAAAAAAAAAATAGCTACTTATACTTCCGAGTTATTCGAAAATAGATCCCAGCCAATACTCCAAACACAAAGCCACCAATGTGCGCCCAATAAGCTACTCCACCTCCTGTTTCTTGGGTATTAGCCATAGAACCAATACTTGCCATAAACTGTTGTACTATCCAAAAAACTAAGAATAAAACCGCCGGCACCCAAAACCGAACCACAAAGAAAAACATAAGCTTGACTTTACTTCGCGGTAGCATAATAAGATATGCTCCCAAAACGGCAGATATACAACCCGATGCTCCTACCATAGGAATGGTACTATTCCAATCCATAATGGTTTGTAATAAAACAGCCGCCAATCCTCCTAAAAAGTAAAAGATAAAAAAACGAACATGTCCTACGAGCGCCTCAATATTATCGGCAAATACATACAAGAAAAGCATATTACCAATGATATGCATTACACCACCATGTATAAACATAGACGTCCAAGCCATAAGCCAATCTTGACCGCGTGTAAGCTCAGCAGGTACAGCACCGTAGGCATGCACAAATCTGCCAAAGCCTTCAGTACCTAAAGAAAAAGAGTATATAAAAACAGCTACATTAATAACTAAGAAAGTCCAGGTAAGAATAGGCTTATAACCATCCTTCACATTTATATCTTTATACGGGTATAGCATACCTATTTTTTTAAGTAACGCAACATATTCATATTCTGCGCTTCTTTATAATATATAAATTCTAGCTTATGCTCCTTGTTATAAATCATTACCTGAGGAATGCCTTCGTACTCAAATATTTTTAAGGTTGCATCTGAATTGTCTGAGGCAACCAGGATTTCATATTCCATTTTATCAACCTTTACATTCACTACATAATTAGGAAGTACATCTTTTAACTGCTCACCCGTTAAAAAGAGTATAGTTGCAAAATTAAACTCCTTGATATTATCACGAATTTGCTCTAAAATAATTTGACAATGCCCACAACTCGGATTAAAAAGGACCAATAAAACAGGCTTATTTTTAGGAAAATCTTTAGTGTGCATTTCGTTTCCTTGAGCCGTAATAAAACTAAACTGTGGAAGCGTACTTCCTTTTAAATTTTTTTCTGAATTGAATTTTTCTGCTGTTGGTCTTGTCTCAGTTTTTACCGCTTCCGTTTTTTTAGCAAGGGTTGCTACTTTTTTTTGCGCATTACACGATATAAAAGCAAGTGTCAAAACACTAAACGTTCCTATAAGTAGGATATTTTTAAATTGTTGCATTTCTATTTTTTAAAATTAAATCAGCGAGTATAATATTAGTATAAGCTTCTACAATAGGCACTGCTCGAGGCACAGCACATACATCATGCCTTCCCCCTATTTCAATTTCAGCGGACTCGCCTTTTTTTGTAACTGTATTTTGTTTTTGTTGAATGCTAGATATTGGTTTAAAATAAACTGAGAAATTTATCCGTTGCCCAGAACTTATACCACCTAAAATGCCACCATGATGATTTGTTTTGGTTGTAATTTGTTTGTCTTCTTTTATAAACTCATCATTGTGCTCACTACCTTTTAAAGCTGCTGCTTTAATACCTTTACCAAACTCAATTGCCTTAACAGTATTTATACTCATAAGTGCTTGCGATAGTTCCGATTGCAACTTGCCAAAAACAGGTTCGCCAATTCCTATTGGTAAATTTTCAACCAATGTTGTTATTCTTCCTCCTAAGGTCTCGCCATCATTTTCAGCATTTTCTATTTCTACGCTCACTTCTTTTTCAAAGCTTGCACTCAATAAATTTTTTGTTGAGTTTTGCAAATAATCATTCTCACTTTTACCTAATCCAAATGTAGCTAAATTAGAAACATCATAAACTGCATTTCCAATTTGTGTAACAAAAGCCGTTGTATCTGTTTTACTTAATGCACTTACTAATTGACGCGCTATTGCACCCGCAGCTACCATGGGGGCAGTAATACGTATTGAACTTCTACCTCCACCTCTATAATCTCTGTGACCATATTTTTGTTGGAAAGTATAATCAGCATGTCCAGGACGATACACATCTTTGACTTTAGAATAATCTTTTGATCGAGCGTCTTTATTTTTTATAATAATACAAATCGGTGTCCCAATTGTTTTTCCTTCAAAAACACCTGATAGTATTTCAACTATATCATCTTCTTTACGCGCCGAGCTAAAACTATGCTGAGCTGTTTTACGTTTATCTACAGCCGCCTGCACTACTTCCATATCCAAGGCTAAACCAGCAGGACAGCCATCAATAATGGCACCCACAGCCGGGCCATGACTTTCGCCAAAACTATGAACCTTAAAAATATTTCCGAGCGTATTCAAACTTTGTTACATTTATCATTTACTATGAGAACACTTATATCCAATATTAAAAAACTAGTGCAAGTAGAAACCCAAGCTGAGCGTAAAGATAAAGTATTCGGTCACGATATGGACACGCTTCCTTGTATTGAAAATGCTTTTTTAATTATTGATAATGGTTTAATTCATTCATTTGGAGAAATGAAAAACCTACCAGAGGAATCATTTGATAAAACAATTGATGCCACGGGCAAAATGGTACTACCCACTTATATAGACAGTCATACACACTTAGTACATGCTGCAAGCCGTGAAGATGAATTTGTGATGCGAATAAAAGGCAAGAGTTATGCCGAGGTAGCAGCAGCAGGTGGTGGCATTTTAAATTCTGCAAAAAAAATGGCCTCTATCAGTGAAGATGAGCTTTTTGACATCTCCATTCCCAAATTAGAAGAGGCTATAAAAAATGGTACAGGTGCTATTGAAATAAAAAGTGGCTATGGACTAAACACTGAAGCAGAATTGAAAATGCTCCGAGTAATCCGTCGTTTAAAAGAATTAAAACGCATACCAATTAAAGCAAGTTTTTTAGCAGCGCATGCTTATCCATTAGAGTTTAAAGAAAACCACCAAGGTTATCTTGATTTAATCATAAACGAAATGCTACCTAAGGTAGCCGATGAAGGATTGGCAGATTATACAGATGCGTTTTGCGAACAAGGTTTTTTCTCTGTAGAAGAAACGGATCAAGTATTAGAAGCAGGAGCAAAATATGGCTTAGTGCCAAAAATCCATGCTAACCAATTACACAATAGCGGTGGCATACAAGTAGGCGTAAAACATAATGCCATTAGCGTTGATCATTTAGAATCACTAGGAGAAGAAGAAATCAAGTGCCTTCAAAATTCTGACACACTTCCTGTTTTACTACCTGGTGCTGCTTTCTTTTTGGCCATGAATTATCAGCCAGCACGTGCTTTGATTGATGCTAACTTACCTGTGGTAATTGCCTCTGATTACAATCCCGGCTCTTGCCCAAGTAGCAATATGAATTTTATGATGAGCCTAGCATGTACCCAATTAAAAATGACGCCTAACGAAGCCATAAATTCCGTAACGATAAATGGGGCAGCATCATTGGGCATGCAAAAAGAATTAGGAAGTATTTGCGTAGGCAAAAAAGCTAGTTTGATTATTACAAATGAAATTCCTTCGCTTGAGTATATTCCCTATCATTATGCCCATGATTGTATTGAGAAGGTGCTTGTTTAAAAAATGAACAGTAAAAATCCAACAGCCTTAATGTAAAACCAAAAGCTAATCAAAAGCAATTAATCCAATTGCTGAATGAGATGGCAAGTAATAGTCCTACCTTGCAACTCAATGGATTTTACTAACCCACTCGTATATGGTGTTCCTTGTTTTATTGCGCTAATTCTTTTAGAATTAAGCTATAGCAAATCACACGGCAATAAAAAATTATATAACTGGAAAGACCTTGGCTCCAGTATGTCTATGGGTATTGGTACCGTATTTATAGCGCCTCTTTTAAAAACCATTTCTGCTATTGTAATTTTTACGCTTGTCTATGAGTTATTTAACCCTGTAGTAGATGGTGTGCGTATGAATATTATGGGTTGGAAATCATTTGGCTTTGCTTGGTATGTTTGGCTCATTTGTCAGCTACTTGATGACTTTTCGTATTATTGGTTTCATCGTTTAAATCATACAGTACGTTTTTTGTGGGCCGCTCATGTGGTACATCATTCTTCTGACCATTTTAATTTTGGTACAGGAGCGCGCAATGGTTGGTTTACCCTAGTTTATAAACCTTTGTTTTATATGTGGATAGCCGCTATTGGTTTCCCACCCGAGATGATTATGGTATGCTTAGGTATTGAAGCCCTTTGGCAATTTCAATTACACACGCAATACATCCCCAAGCTAGGCTTCTTAGATAAGTTTATGAATACCCATACCATGCATCAGGTACACCATGCCAAAAACATAGAGTATATGGATAAAAACCATGGTGGATTTCTAAATATTTTTGATCGAATTTTCGGAAGTTGGAAAGAACTAGACGAAGAAATACCTGCAGAGTTTGGTGTAACCAAACCACCCAATTCTCACAATCCATTAGTTATTCTTACCCATGAGTATAAAGACATTTGGAACGACATGAAAAAGACTAAAAACTGGTATCATAAATTCATGTATGCTTTTGGACCTCCCGGATGGAGCCATGATGGTAGTACGCAAACCGTGCGGCAAATACAAGCTCAACTAAAATAGCTACAATTAAACACGAAATTAAGAGTTCTCAGAATTGCCGTTCGTACTTTTACATTCATGTTTTCACACAAACCTTATCTTATCGCTGGCCCTTGTAGCGCCGAGAGTAAAGAGCAAATGCTAGAAATAGCTAATTCTTTTAAAAATAATGATAAAGTAAACATGATACGTGCCGGTGTGTGGAAACCCCGTAGCAAACCAGGCAACTTTGAAGGCCGAGGCGAGGATGCGCTTAAGTGGCTTCAAGAAGTGAAAGAAATTTCTGGTAAAAAAGTGTGCATTGAAGTAGCTACACCGGAGCAAATTGAACTCGCTTTAAAATATGATATTGATGCATTTTGGATTGGTGCGCGCAGTACGGTAAATCCGTTTACGGTGCAAGAAATTGCAGATGCTTTAAAAGGAACAAATAAGCCCGTTCTTATAAAAAACCCAATTAACCCAGATGTAGAATTATGGGCCGGTGCTATTGAGCGCATTCAGCGAGCGGGCGTAAAAGATATTGCCTGCATTCACAGAGGCTTTTCGTCCTATGACAAAAGCAGCATTTATCGCAATAAACCCAACTGGGCCATTCCTATTGAATTAAAAAGACGTTACCCAAGCGTACCCATCTATTGCGATGTAAGCCATATCTGCGGTAATCGTACTTTATTAGCTAGTATGGCGCAACGTGCTTTGGACCTGGATCTTGATGGTTTAATGATAGAAACGCACCCAAACCCTGATGCCGCATTAAGCGATGCAAAACAACAAATTACCCCTGCTGTTCTTTTTGAGATTATTGAGGAGCTAAGTATCCGTAAAGGCATTGCCGATGACTCAGTTGCACTTACCATTGGTACCAAAATTGAGCACCTCAGACAAATAATGGACTCCATGGATGCAGAGATAGTAGACCTCCTAGCTAAAAGAAGAGAAATTGGCGAGCAATTAGGAGACATTAAAATGGAGAATAATATGCCTATTTACCAGCCCGAACGTTGGCGTGATATTGTAGAAAGCAGAACCGATTGGGGAACCCAAAATAATTTTAGCGAGGAATTTATTAGAAAAGTATTTGAATTAATACATGAAGACTCCATAAAACATCAAATGGAGCTATCAAATGAGATCAAAAAATAGGCCTAAAAAGAGCAGTTATTTAACAGCTCATATAGAATTGTATTTGGTGCTTTGACTTCCTATTAGCAATTCATGTTTTTTCTTTGTAGTCAATATATTCAGTATGAAAAACTTGCTTCTAATTCTTCTTTTATCAGTGATCTCAACTAGTGGATTTTCACAAGGTGATGCCAAGGCTAAAAACTTATTAAATAAGGTAAGTAAGAATTTAAAGTCTTTAAAATCTATGAAGGCCAATTTTAAGATTAGCATTAAAAATAAAGCGGGAAAAAGTCAAGGAAGCAAGTCGG
The DNA here is from genome assembly GCA_937981995.1 of uncultured Chitinophagaceae bacterium. Taxonomy (GTDB): domain Bacteria; phylum Bacteroidota; class Bacteroidia; order Chitinophagales; family Chitinophagaceae; genus JAGNRR01. The sequence continues at coordinate 34,337 of CALJNC010000041.1, read as the reverse complement.
GCCAAGTAATGATGAAGGGTAATAAATACCGCCTTAAAATTAGTGGCCAAGATGTAATCTGCGATGCTAAAAGCATTTGGACTTATATCAAAGAAAGTAATGAAGTATCAATAACTGATTTTGAAGATAATGATGAGGCATTCTCTCCTTCAAAACTATTCACTAACTTCTATGATAAAGATTACGGTTACAAATATCTTTTTGCAAAAGGTGACATTACCTATCTAGGTTTGATTCCTTTAAAAAAATCAGTGCAATACGAAAAAATTATCTTGAAAGTAAATACGAAAACCAACCTAATAACAGGTGGTAAAGTGTATGACAAAAACGGAAACACTTATAGTTATGGCATTTCTGGTTATACCAAAAACCCTGCGATTAGTGACAAGTCTTTTGTATTCAACAAAAGCAAGTATCCTAAAGTAGAAGTAATAGACTTACGATAGATTACTACTTACCAACTTCAAAAATTCATTTCGAGTTTTAGTATTAGACTCAAATTCTCCGCTAAAAGCTGAAGTAGTTGTTGAACTATTTTGTTTTTGTACACCGCGCATCATCATACAAAGGTGCTTTGCCTCAATAACAACGGCCACTCCAATAGGATTCAAGGCAGTTTTAATAGCCTGTAATATCTGATCCGTCATACGCTCCTGTACTTGTAAACGCCTAGCGTAAACATCAACCACACGAGCTAATTTACTCAATCCTGTAATTTGACCATCAGGAATGTATGCAATATGCGCCTTACCATAAAATGGAAGCATGTGATGCTCACACATGGAGTAAAGCTCAATATTTTTAACCAACACCATTTCGCTATAGCTTTCATTAAACTTTGCTGAGTTTAATATTTCCACAGCATCTTGACCATATCCCTGCGTATTATATGCCATTGCTTTTGCAACACGAGAAGGTGTTTTTTCTAAACCTTCACGTTCATTATCTTCTCCTACCAAGGAAATCATCTCAGCAATATGCTTTTGCATATTATCAAGGTATTTCTCATCGTACTCTTCAATCTTTTTATAATTAGCCATAATACTCTATATAAATTTTTGGTGTTTCTACTAGTTTCAAATAATGTAATTGTACGCCCATTTTTTCAACGGCAGGTTTCAACTCATTCCATATCGCAATGGTAAAGTTTTCGGCACTTGTAAGTTTTCCTTTCATAAAAGCTACATCCACATTCAAGTTTTTGTGATCAGCCTCTTCTACAATTTTTTCTTTTATTATAGAAGAAAGCGTTTTAGCATTCATCAAAAAACCGTTTTCCTTATCTACCTCTCCCTTCACGGTTACGTGCAATTCATAATTATGTCCGTGATAATTTACATTAGCACATTTTCCATAAAACTCAGCATTTTTTTCTGCACTCCAATCAGGATTCCATAATTGATGTGCTGCATTAAAATGTTCTATCCTCGTTACGTAAATCATCCAAATTTATTTGAATTACAAATTTACGAAAGAAAGAATTGCTGCACTTCAATCTTGACTATGATTTATCTGTGGCTGCTTTTTACTTACCTTTGTCTTTTATGAAAATTCATTTATTAGCCGCTACACAGCTTGAATTATCAGCCATTACATTTGAACACCCGAGTGTAAGCAAGCGGGTATGCGGGGTAGGTGGCGCTTCATTAGCAATGGACCTAATACCCTATATATCAGTTGATAAATTTGACCTAATTATACTAGCGGGCTTAGCAGGTGGCTTACCCAGCCAATCAAAACTAGGAGAGGTAGTTAAAATAAACACAGATGTACAAGGTGACTTGGGCGCTTTTCAAAATGGGAAATACATACCTTTTACCTCCATGGGGCTAATAGAAAACAAAAAGCCAAGTACGAAATATAATATCTGTGATGATGTTTTGCCAGAACTTACTATTCTTAATTCATTATCGACCAATACTTTATTTCAAGAAGCTACGTACAACGCATTGCGCCATGCGCATTATGAAACACAAATAGAAAATATGGAAGGCGCCGCTTTCCAAGAAATTTGCGAGGAGTATGAAGCGCCATACTTACAATTACGTGCAGTAAGCAACTACATAGGCGAGCGCGATAAAAGCAAGTGGAAACTAAAAGAAGCCTTACAACATTTAGATTGGGTTACAACAGCTTACCTCAAAAGTATTTTATGAGATTAAAAATAGGTATCAGTCCCTGCCCGAATGATACTTACATTTTTGAAGCCTTAGCAAATAATATAATTGCAATTCCTGAAATTGAATTAGATTTTGAATATCATGACATTGCCGTATTAAATCAGAAATCACAAGCGCATGAATTAGACATCGTAAAAATATCGTACGCTAATTATTTTGAAGTGGCAGAAGATTATATCCTGCTGCGAGCCGGTGGCGCTATGGGCTATGGCGTAGGCCCTCTTTTATTGAGCAAGCAAAAAGATGTTAAGGCAAATGAAAATCATACCGTTGCTATTCCTGGAAAAAACACAACAGCTAATTTTTTAATGCGCTATGCATACCCGGAATTAAAGAACAAAACGGCACTACCCTTTGATAAAATAGAAGAAGCCATTTTAAATAAGGAAACTGATTTAGGCTTGGTCATTCATGAAAGCAGATTCACCTATCAGGACAAAGGATTGCATAAAGTACTGGACCTTGGTGCACATTGGGAAGAGAAAGAAAACCTACCCATCCCGCTTGGGGGCATTGCAATTAAAAGAAGCTTGGCCAGCACTATAGGTAGGCAAATCAATACCGCTATACAACAAGCCATAGAATGGCAGAAAGCGCAAAACAAACTTTCTGATTACATACAATCACATGCCCAAGAAATGGAAGCTGCCGTAATGCAACAACATATTAATCTATACGTAAATGATTTTAGCTTGGACATTGGATCTGAAGGTGAAAAAGCAATTTCCTTTATGCAAAACATTCTGTTACCTAATTTCAAAAAACCTATATTCATTACATGTTAAGTTGGCGACATAAAACCTTTGAAGAACTTTCAAACGTAGAGTTATACGAGCTTATAAAACTGCGCAATGAAGTTTTTGTTGTTGAACAAGATTGTGTGTATCAAGATGCTGATGGTAAGGACTTACAATCTACACACTTATTGGGCTATGATGGTAATGACTTGGCCGCTTATGTAAGAATTGTACCAGAAGGCGTTTCTTACGCAGGCTACTGCTCCATTGGTCGTGTGGTTGTATCACCTAATCATAGGCGCAAAGAATATGGCAAAGCCGTTATGGAAAAAGGAATAGAAATATGCAAGGCAACTTATAAAGAACAAATCAAAATTTCAGCGCAATGTTATTTAGAGAAATTTTATACCGAATTAGGATTTGAAGTAATTTCAGAACAATATCTCGAAGATGACATCCCTCATTATGCTATGCTTTTTAAAGGCTAAAACTTAAGCCTTGCTCCAATTACAATATTTCTACCCATATCATTAGCAAAGTATCGTTGCCTATTTAAATAATCACGGTACTCCGCATTTAATAAATTAGTTCCACGCATAAATAGGCGCAATCTATTTTTACGTAATTGTACATCAACGGCAAGCTTAGCCGATAATAAATTATATGCCGCTGGCGGAGGCACAAAGTCTTGATCATCGTTCAAATTCGTTTGCCTAAAAGTATAGCGATCTTCCAAGCCAATCTCTAAGTTCTCAGCTACCTTTTTACCAAGTTGAATACTTTTAGGATATACATACTTTAATCCTAGCGTAAAATTATTTGCAGGTATAAACACAAGCGGCGCATCATTGGTCAAATCTTTACCGCGTATATAACTAAAAGTTCCTTTTGCCGTAAGATTTTCAAGTAACTCATAATTAGTGCTTAAATCAAAACCATAAATTTGAGCATTGGTCTGCCTATAATTAAAGACAGGAAAGGTACCGCGTATGCTAGTACTAAACTCGCTTTGTGGTTCAAGGAAAATATAATCATTTATATATTGATAGTAAACCAAAGCCTCAATGGCAGAGTGATGATCAAAATCAAGGTTTAGGGAAAGGGTTGTTTTTAAGGCGTTTTCTTTATTTAATGAGGTATCCCCATATTCTAACCCACTGACCCCTTGATGCAAGCCATTGCTATATAATTCATTAATAGCAGGATTGCGTGTTGCATAACCCACATTATAAGATAACTGCTTATGATCATCTATTGAATACGTCCAACCTGCATTAGCACTAATATTATGAAACCAATTTTCATAAAACAGTAAGCGTCTAGGCAAATCAGATGATATAGCGGTTACGTCTTGAAAAACATTATCATAACGTACACCAAACTCAAAGAACGATTTTTTAACTCGTTTATTAATTAAACTATATAAGCCAGACTCATAGCTTCTGTAATCAGGAATCAACGGAAGAATTCCTGTTTCGGGATTATTCATATTATCAGTAAAAGTGAACTGCAACCCATTTATAAGTTTCCAATCATTTTTTAATATAAGCGTTTGTTTTGCCTCAGCAAAAAAAGTATGCTGCAATAAACTCATAGCAGGAATATCACTTCTTCCACTTCGTCTTACATCAAATTCTTTTCTATTATTTAATTGTTGCGCAAGGGTCACATCCCAAAAGTGATTTTCATTTTTATAATACTTTGCATGCAACTTAAATAAATGGTGGTTTACATTTTGCTTAGGCGCATCAATACCATAACTAAATTTATCCTCGGTATAAAACGGAACGCTTCGATTAAAAGAAGATTTCAAATCATTGACATTCCCAATATGCGAACCGCGCAATACACCCAAGGTAGTATTGAATGTACTGAAATATAAATCAGTAAATAATTTATTCTTAAATGACTTTTCTAATTGAATAGAGAGGTTACGCTCATTAGCTCCTGTATTATTCAAAAAATAAGCCGGTGTGCGTCTATCACCATTTTTTTTGAGCGTTCCATTTACTCGCCAGGCCAATTTAGGGTTGAATTGTTCTAAGCTTATATTGGTTCCATGCCCTCGACCATTTGTTTCAAAAAAGTAAGAAGCCGTTCCGTGCAGGTGTGGTTCATTATTGATTTTATCAGGTTCTATTAGTACAACACTCCCCAAATTAGAACCAGGATATTGCAAGGAACTTACACCTTTCAAAACACGAATCCTTTTAGCTACCATAGGATCAATCTCAGGGCTATGATCATTGCCCCATTGCTGACCACTTTGGGCTACACCATTATTCAATATTGTAATTCTATTGCCGTACAATCCGTGCACAACTGGCTTGGCAATACCACTTCCATTGCGCATGGTACTTACACCAGTAAGCTCCTCAAGCATATTTGATAAATTATCATTGGCCTTATCGCCTATCTGTTGTTTGTTGAGTTGCTCAATATTTTGTGTGGTGCTGCGTCCGTTTTTATCCTGAATTTTAACGCTGTGCAGCACATTATGATTATGCTCTAATGAAATAGTCAATGTGGTATCGTTTTTAAATTGAATAAAAACTTGTCGCGAATCACAACCAATATGACTAAAGACAATATGATAATCGCCAGGGCAGATATTTTTTAAAACAAAATTTCCATTGCTATCGCTTTTGACGCCGCCTTGAGTTTCTTTAATATAAACATTGACATACGGCAAAGGCTCGGAGCTAGAAAAATCTAACACCGAGCCCTTAACAGTCTTATTGCACTCTTGTGCAAAAGCACACAAAGGCAACAGAAAAAATAATGTAATAAATAATTCCTTATTGTACATCCACGTCAAAAGTAACCTCAATATCGGTTTCTCCTCCAGCATTTAATATACTTCCGGTATTTACACCTGGAGCAGATTTATTTGGTTCATGACGTAAGATTATTGTTAATTGACCAGAACCAACTAAAGGGGTTATTATTTTAGTTTGCAAACCAACTGGCTGACCATTATCATCTTGATCTTCATATGTTACAGTTAAAGCGCTTACTGTTGTACTAAAGAAAAACTGATGGTCAGCATCTTCTTCTTTTATTTCTGCAGTAATGTCTTCAGCTGGTGTTTCTGTTTCATTTAATAATTCCAACGCACCAGTATAAGTTGTATTTGCTACCAAAGTACCACCTGTAATTACTGGCTCAGCACCGCCATCACCATCTAAATCTTGAAAGGTCATAGTAACTGTTGTACCTCCACCTACAGGAGTTAAAGTATAATTTAAGGTTGTAATCACCTCTTCTTCATTTGGGATAACCGTTTTATCTTTTTTACATGAAGAAATCATTACGAGTGATAATAATATTGCGAATAAGCTTATTTTGTTTGTCATAATTTTTGTTTTTGTATTGTTGTTTTTTGTTTTTGAATTTGTATTTATAAATTTTAAGCGGCTTCACAATTTTTGCAATAGCCGGTAATAAATGTATTATAATATTTCGCTTTGTATCCTTTGGGTAAGGTAACCTTAAACTCTTCCGAAAGACATTCTACCTTGTGACACTCCAAGCATTGAAAATGCAAATGATTGTGACTATGCGAATGAGCACTATGTTCACAATCTCCACAAAGCGCAAAATATTGTTTGCCATCAGGACCAACGACTTTGTGCGTCAATCCGTCTTCCTGAAAACGATTGAGTATACGATACACCGTAGCACGATCAATAGAAACACTGATGCGCTCCGCAATCATATCATAGCTCATAGGGCTTTGATAGTCATTTAGAATGGATAGTATTTCCTCTTTGGATTCTGTATTACGCCGTTTCATATTATTGCGAATCAGTTGCAATAGTACAAACTTTAGTTAAAAGAACTACTATTTCTTCAACTCTTTTTTGGCTTTGTTCCAAAACTTAAAGAAGGATGGATAATAACCTTCAACAGAAGTCATCCAATCTCGCGGCGCTATTGTTCCTTCATAATGGTTATTAGTAGGATGTTCTTTATAGATAAGTTCAATAGCTCCCAATTGACTTTTCAAATCTTCAAAAGAGCCCACAAATAGTTGCAAGCCATCAATCGCTCCTCCTAGCTCAATAGCAAAATCTAAGCACTTTTTCGAAACTGGATACTGCTCAAAAAACGCAGGCTCCAATAAAAGGACCCTATTTGCATCTGAGTCCTTTTGACAATGTGGATCTAAATTATAATAATTGTAAACTAGTGTTTTTTTGTTAGTATCTATTTGCAGCGCTTGCACTTTGGGTAATTGAACTTCACACTTAAAATCAACCAAGTCTTTTAAAACATCAGGCGTTTCAAAATTTTCAAAAGCATCATAGCTTACATCTAAAAATGTAGCGCGCTGCTTGCTATCAAAAAACTTATTTATATTTTCTTGATTGGCGTAATACTTTTTATTCGCATTAGCCCCCGCTACCCACTGCCAGCTAAGCGCATTACTAGCCCAATCACCATCCAATAATAAACTATACATCCAACGCGCAGGCGCCAACCAATGCGAACCCGCAATATTACAAGCAATACTCGCCACATACATGCGCATATGATTATGCATATAGCCCGTATCTTTTAATTCTTGAATAGCAGCATCAACCGCTTCAATACCTATAGTTCCATTTACAATTGCGGCAGGTATTTTATGATTCGTAACCCCCTCCTGTTCTCTTTTAATATCCTGATTTATGGCGTCGCCTTTCGCTATCCAAACTTGCTGCCAATAATCTCGCCACGCTAATTCTTGTACTAATTTTTCTATCTCATTCCATGGCAAGTCACGTTCTTGTATTTTATCAAAAACATCCTTTGTTGAAATAACACCTCGAGAAATATACGGACTCAAATAAGTAACCGCACCTGTTTTAAAATTACGCGTTCGCCCATACTCTTCAGGTAATATCGCCGCTATGCGTTTTTCTATTTCATTAAAATCTATCGGGAAGTTCAACGCTTCGAAATTTTATTATGAGTAATGCTTTTTTGACGGCTACACTTAAATCGTTTGATATCCTGATTTCTTTTAAGGCCGTGTTTTTTACTTACACCACTATGGGTACGCTTACGCCAAAGATTAAAAGAAGAACGCTTCAGCGTAGAACGCATCATAGCCACTACCTCCATTTCTTTCAAACCAAATTGATATTCAATCGCCTCAAAAGGCGTACGATCCTCCCAAGCCATTTCTATAATTCTATCTTGATCTCTTTCTGACAATTTTTCCATACTAGCAAATACAAATTTACCATTCATAGCCTTAGGAAAAACAACCCACATATAATTACATTGTAAAAAAATTAACGCTTCACTGCGTTAAAGAAGATACAATCACTACAATGCTCGAGATAAATAAAATACTTTAGAGTTATGAAAATATTCATCAACCTTATTGTAACGCTTATGATATTTTTTGCAAGCGCTTGTCAATCAAAAACAGAAGCACCCCTAGCTGAAAACATTGAACAACAAACACCTACCGTGCTGCTTCAAAAAGATGAAGGCCTTTCTGCTTCGCGTATAAAAACTTGGTCAAAAAGAGGATACAAAAGCATAATAGAAAACCTTTTTGGCGAAGCCCTTGAAAATAATGAAGACCTCAGAAACTATGTGGATGCAGTGCAGCAAGTACAAAATACCTGGGGCGATAGTGCAAAAGCTATCCATAGCTTTATGCATACCAATAGTGATTATTTTAGAGATGCCAATAGACTAGTCAATCTACTAAGCGACTCTATTTTAAAAAAAGAAACTAAAAAATATTTTACGGCTGTTAAAAATGAATATGACAAAACAGTAAAGCAAGACTCCGTTTTACTTCAAACAATAAATAAAAAAGATGTAAACCTTACGGATCAAAACACCTTGATTAAATTATTTGTCACTGCTAAGATGATAAAACAGTATCAAGAAAATGAGCATCCAAGTAAAGCTCCACTCCATGCTGTTATAAAGCAATATGATAGCTTGATTACTCAAGCCAATAATTTTAAGAAGTAATATTCATTTTAGGACTTTTTAGTTAGTCAATTACAATTTATCTCGGTTTAGTGAGCCATAACGTTTAAATTTGCTATCATTCCAAGGTGGTAAACAAAAAACATGTCCTACGAAAACAAAAAAGCTAAGTGGCTCACTAAATATCCTGCAATTTCTGATTTAGCTAAAAAAGCTAAAAAAAGAATGCCCAAAGTGGCCTGGGAGTATTTAGAAAGCGGTACTGGCGACGAAGATTTATTAAACCAAAACCGCAAAGCGTTCCAGGACATTAAATTCTTACCACAGTTTTGCAAAGGCGAATTATACGCACATTCTGAGGTAGAGTTATTTGGCAAAACATATGCCGCACCTATAGGTGTTGCACCCTTAGGACTCAGCGGATTAATCTGGCCAAAATCAGAAGAACTATTAGCAGCTAGTTGTAGCCGATGGAACATTCCTTTTTGCCTAAGCACTGTATCAACCAATACGCCTGAAAAAGTAGGCGAACATGTAAGCGATATGGGTTGGTTCCAATTGTACCCACCCAAGGACCTAGATATTTTGGACTCCTTACTACAACGAGCCAAAGACGCTGGTTTTCATACCTTAGTCATTACAGCAGATATTCCAGTACCCAGCCTACGCGAACGTACCAAACGAGCCGGCATGAGTATGCCGCCAAAAATTACGCCCCGTATGATTTGGGAAGGCGCTACGCATCCGTTTTGGAGTTTATCTACCTTACGCCATGGTATTCCTAGCCTTAAAACCGTGGAGCATTATACCAATAATAATAGCCTCAAGTTTGTAAGTGGTTTTGTAGGCAACCGACTCGGCGGTACACTCAGTTGGGATTATTGTAAACAGATCAAAGAAAAGTGGAATGGCCCTGTGATTATTAAAGGCATCCTCCACCCCCAAGATGCGCGCCAAGCTATAGACGCTGGTATGGATGGCATTTGGGTAAGCAACCATGGCGCCCGCCAGTTTAATGGTGCCGCCACCGCTATAGAAGCCCTACCCGCTATTACCCAAGAAGTAAATGGGCAGGCGAAAATCATTTTTGATAGTGGCGTACGCAATGGTTTAGATATTATGCGCGCCATTCACCTCGGTGCCGATTTTGTTTTTTCGGGCCGCCCCTTCTTTTATGGCGTAGCCGCTTTGGGCAAGTACGGTGGTGACCATGCCGCACATATTTTTATTGATGACCTTAAAAATAATATGGTGCAGTTGGGGGCTAAAAATTTGGCGGAAGTGAGAGAAGCGTATCGTTTGTAATTTTTAGCTTGCCTTGCTTTAGTGATTAAGCATTTAGCTTAAGGCTCATTGATTAAGCTTTAGTCTCCTGATTTCCGTTCCAATCTTTTATTCCCTTTGGTCATAAAAGGATTTCCTCTGCAATCAGGACTATTTCAGCTTTTGGCTCTTTATTCAACTTTTTGACTTTTAGTATTCAAGCCGTAGTTGTGTCTCTTACCAAAGATTACTATAGGTTGTTGGTGACGCTCCGTTAAAACACCAACAACGGCAGAATAAAAAGACATATATGGTAGATAACTTGACATAAATCAAAGAAGCTTTCTAGATAGAGATGGTTAATTTTGCTATTTAGATTGTACAAATTATGATGGAGTGGAAAAAATTAATGAGTAAGGAGAGGATGTACTCAAACTTGAAGACTAAGGAGAATGACCCAAGAAGCCCATTTGAGAAAGACTTTAATAGAGTATTGTTTTCTTCCCATTTTAGAAGCCTTCAAGGCAAAACACAAGTTTTTCCAATGCCTACAAATGATATCATTCACAATCGTTTGACGCATTCTCTAGAGGTAGCAAGAGTTGGAGAATCTTTAGGTAGACTTGCTGGAGATTTTATTTTAAATATAGATGAAAACTTGAATTCGAATTTTAGTAAAGAAGACTTTGGGAATGTTATTTCAGCAGCATGTTTAGCTCATGATATTGGAAATCCACCTTTCGGTCATTCTGGCGAAAGTGCGATGTCAGAATTTTTCAAAAAAATTGATCTCGATATGTATCTCAACTATCATCATTTAAAACATGAACATATTAATACACCAGAGCAGTGGCAAGATTTATTGCACATAGAAGGCAATGCAACTGGCCTAAGAACTGTTATCCGAAAAGACTTTTATGGTTTTGATTTAACCTTTGCTACCTTAGGGACATTTTGCAAATACCCTTGGAAAAGTAGCATTGAGAATACCGACAATTTTTTTGATAGTCTGTGTCCAAACATGGTCAAAAAAATAACTTCGAAGAAGTATGGATTTTACCAATCAGAAAGCTTAAAATTTGAAGAAATTGCGAATAAATTAGGGTTAAAAAAATTAAATCCAGACCAAAAAATATGGTGTAGGCACCCATTAGCTTTTTTAGTTGAAGCAGCTGATGATATCTGTTACCGCCTTATTGACTTCGAAGATGGAATTACTAAAAATATTCTAGACTTCGATTCCGCAGAAAAATTGCTCAAGACAATTGTAAAATCCAATTACGACGTAAATTTCTATAATGCTCTGCGCAAATCTCAGAAAATTGGATACTTACGTGGGAAGGCAATTTTCAATCTAATTTACGAAGTTATTGAAATTTTCAAACAAAGATATGATGGTATAATGAATGGCACTTATTGTGGAGACTTAATTGGAGAAATCCCATCATATAATGTTCTTAAAGACATTAAAGACAATCATGTAGCGAAGCACGTTTATTCTAATCAATCAGTTCTCGAACTTGAAATTGCGGGTTTTGAAGTACTAGAGTATCTTATGAAAAGTTTTATTGATGCAGTAGAAGATTGTGAAGACTGCAACACAGCACTTAAACTAAACAAGAAAGTTAAACAGCTAATCCCAGAGGAATACCTTCTCGCACCACACGGCGAGGATTCTAGTTATAATAGAATTATCAATATTATTGAATTTATCAGCGGAATGACCGATAATCAAGCCGCCAAATTATATCGAAGATTAAAGGGAATAGAAATACCCTTTTAATCTTAATATTTGGAACCAGAAACGAAATCTTAAACCAAATTGCGCAAGTTTGAGAGATAGGCAAGTGCGCAAGCAACTGCACTCAACCTTAAAACAAGAACTAAACGCAATGCCAAATAATAACATTTCAGTATTTTTCGACACGAACTCCTACAGACAGTTAGTTGTAAAAAAAAAATAAAAAAGAGATTTCAGACCTATTTAATAAACTTCAAATAGCAGAACGAAATAATGGCATAAAAGCCATAGCCGCATTTATTGTAAACTTCGAATTGGTTGCAAACTTAGTTGAAGGTGTAAAAGGATTCAATTATTTAGATTGCCTAAATAGTCTACAATTCTTAACTCAACACTGCTTTGATTCAAATAGAAATCAAATTAGAATAAGCCCTGTTCCATTCTTTCAAATCTCATCAATAATATTTGAAACTTTACCCACCGATTTTGACAAAGAAACAAAAAAAATATCTACCCTTTTTGAATCTTTTAGGTCATTTAACTGTAAGCCCAATATTAGTAAAGAATTCTACGAATTCGCTAAGAGTACTTTAAATAAGCACGAACAAAATTTCTCCCAAAGCTTAACAGGACTGATAGAAGCGTCAAAATATAGAATTGAAAAGATCCACCCTGATAAAGACAGTAAGTTTAAAACAAAAAAATTAATTGAATATTTTGAGAGTGAATCATATTCACAACATTTATCTCTTAGATTATTGAAACTTGTTGCAAAGCAATTGAACATCACACTTGCTGAGCAAGAGTTGCAGAATAGAGCCTATTTTTTACGAAATAAACTTCCTCTCTCTACCGCTTTCCCGCAGTGGATTCTATGCAAAGTGATAAAAGACAACATTGATATGAATTCTAAAAAATCAAAAGCTAAAAGATGGAATTGGGTTTGGGATTATCAAATTTCATTTATGATTTCACAAAATTATATAGATAAGAAAAAAATAATAATAGTTACCTCAGATAAAGAAATTGTAGAAGTTATAAATTCTAAAGGTTTGCAAGATAATGTAATGAATGTGCATGAGTATCTTAACTTCTTAAATATCCCATAGTGCCCGTCTGAGTATAGATACTATATACCGCTAGTGTAACTATCCTAGAATAGCGTAACTTTAAAATACTTTAGTATGAAATATATGTTTTGTCTCTTTTTATTATTCCCTGCTATGAGCAATCCCTATATCCTATTTGATTTTACTAAAACTTCCAATTTGGAAGACTGGCGCATAGTAGACGATGTAGTTATGGGTGGCGAGTCAGACGGTAATTTATCCATAAACAATGCCGGCCAAGGCGTTTTTGAAGGCGATATTTCCTTAGAAAACTATGGAGGTTTTTCTTCCATACGCTATTACTTCGATGCCATAGATTTAGAAAATCGCACTAAAGTAATCTTAAAGCTAAAAGGCGATGGCAAAGATTATCAGTTTAGAGTAAAGGCCAACGCAAGAGATTATTACTCTTACATAACAACCTTTTCAACCAATGGCGGGTGGCAAGAAATAACCATAGATTTAAAAGATATGTACCCCAGTTTTAGAGGTCGCAGATTAAACCAACCCAATTTTTCAGAAAAAAGCATAGAAAGCCTCAGCATTTTAGTAGGCAACAAAAAAGAAGAGCATTTTAAATTAGTATTGGATAAAATTGTTTTGGAGTAAGTTTCAATCTACCACACCCCGCCTGTCATTCTGAAAAGGCACTAGCTTGTCCTGAACTTGTTTCAGGAAAGTTTGCCTTGTTCAGAACCTGCCTGTCCGGCAGGCAGGTCCTCGACATTAAACTACTCAAAAACTGTTGAACCGAGGATGCTGTCCCGCTATAGCGGGATCAGCATGATACGAGTGCTAGATTAAATACAACAAGTGCGATTTTGATACGGAGGTTATTACGCTAATGTATCAAAAAAACCTAAGTAGACGCTCTAATAAAATCTTACATTAAGAATGAATAAATAGGAGCAAACCATTTAAATAATTAAATAGGGTAATTAAATTGCGCATATATCAGATAAAAATAAATAATGCAACCATTTCACTTCGCCTTTAAAGTAAAAGACATAGCCTCCACCCGAGATTTTTATATAGATATTTTAGGATGCAAAGAAGGTCGTTCAACAGAAACTTGGATAGACTTCAACTTTTTTGGGCATCAACTTTCTGCGCATATAAGCGATAACATACCAGCCTTAGATTATTGCGGCCAAGTAGATGGTGTAGAAGTTCCAATACCCCACTTTGGTTGCCTATTGAATAAGTCTGACTTTACTGAAGTGCAGCAAAAATTGATAGCAGCAGATATCAAATTCTTGATCAAGCCACAAAAAAGATACCAAGGACAAGTAGGCGAGCAGATGACCATGTTCGTTTTTGACTACAGCAACAATCCTATAGAATTCAAATCTTTTTCTGCTGAGAATGAAATATTTGTGAGTGAGTAGCCATTGCCTGCAGCTTACATTGTAACAATTTTGACTAAGGACACTTAACAATTTTTACCTTGCGCAATTTTGAGGCGTAAGTTAGTACTTAGCAATTTGATTCTGTGCCCAAAACCTAACTAGACGGCATGCAGGCTCAAGAACAAGCCACCTTATTGCCCTATTGGGGCTTAGGAAACTCTGAAGCCATTCCGATAATTCAATTCAACGCATTGAATTGATTCGAGTATCTTTACAGCAAAATATTCTTACAGAATGAAAACTTATTATTACTTAATGGTTCTACTTTTTGCTACGCTAACTACTTACGGGCAACAATGTAAAACAAATGAAATTAGGAAAGCAAACATTGCACAGAATCCTGAAATTAAACATCGCGTAAATGTAATTGAACAATTTACTAAAACTTGGACGGACAAGTACAATAGTTCAAGTCAAAAAACTACGGCTGTGGTTACTGTACCAGTGGTAGTACATGTACTTTACAGAAACAATACGGGCAATATATCGTTGGCTCAAATACAATCGCAAATTGATGTATTAAATGAAGACTTTAGAAAACTAAATTCTAACTTCTCTTCTACCCCAACACCATTTCAATCAGTAGCTGCTGATGTAGAAATAGAGTTTTGCTTGGCACAACTTGACCCTAACGGCAACCCTACCAACGGCGTAACTAGAACACAAACAACTGTAGTAGAAATTGGAAATACCAACGATTGGTATAGTACTGCAAATGGCGGTAAAAATAGTTGGGATGTAAATAAGTATATTAATATATGGGTGTGTGATATTGATGGTGGTGGCACCTTAGGTTTTGCTAGCCCTCCAGGCACTGCGTTTCCCTCTAGTTCCGATGGATTGGTTATTGACCATCAATATTTTGGCACCGTGGGTACAGCAGCAAATTCAGCACCCAATCATTTAGGCAGAACGGCTACGCATGAAATGGGTCATTATTTTAACTTAGAACATGTTTGGGGTTTAAATGGTGGCTGCTCAGATGACGACATGGTAAATGACACGCCAAATCAAGACCAGGAATACACTGGTTGCCCAAGTTTTCCGGCTTTTGACAACTGTACGTCAAGCGGTAATGGTAATATGTTTTGTAACTATCTTGACTACTCTGATGATAACTGTATGACTATGTTTACACAAGGTCAAAAAGTAAGAATGCTAGCAGCTTTAAATGGGCCGCGTAGTGATTTATTACTTGGTGGGATTTGCACAAATACGAATGTTGGTATCAATGAAAGTAAGCGTTTGCTTTCTTCAATAAGCCTATATCCTAACCCGGCCATTAATACCTTAAACATAGTATCAACTTTAAATCAAGATTTAGCTGTTACTTTATATTCAGTTTCGGGGCAAATCTTACTAGCTGAAAATTTTAAAGGGCAAATAGATTTGGATATCAAAGAGCTATCAACTGGAATTTATTTTGCACAAATAGCCAGAAGCGATGGCATTAAAGCAACTAAAAAAATAATCATCAATAAATAAACAGAAGCATGAAAAACATTATTTTATTATTGAGCATCATGTGCTCTCTATCCTGCACATCCTTACAAAAAGAACAAACTAGTGATAACGCCAAAGCGGTTATAAGCTATGAATCTAAAGGTTGTTTTGGCAGATGCCCGCAAGAAAAACTTACAATCTATGACAACCGCGTAATAGTATACAGTGGTGTAAAAAAAGTGGATCATATAGGAACATTCTCTCAAACTATATCCAAAAAAGAATACGTTCGTTTATTAGAACTGTTTTCAGAAGCAGCGTTTGATAACTTAGAAGACCAGTACTTGAGTAACTTAAGAGACATAGCCAAATTTGAAATTACTAAGGACAAAAAATCTATAGAATATCATGAGCGAAATGCTCCTGCAGCCTTAAAAAGCATACAGAAAGAGATGAAACGAATCATTGATTCTCAAAACTGGAAAAAGAAATAGTTTTTTAAAATACGTGAAACGAACTTGCAATAAGGAGTAAAAAGTAAACCTACTTAAGTCAAGACATCATAAAGCTCCAACTCGCTCAATGTAGTTTTAAAGGTCATATTGCCAATAATCACACTTACTTTTTTTCCTTTCAACTCTACGACCTCCCCAGTTTTAGTTTGATTTTTAAAACGCACTTTGTCCCCTACTTTTATTTCTCTTTGCGCTACCGCCTTCTCTTCCGCTTGAACTACTTCATTCTCTATCTTTATTACGGCTGCCTTATCTAATGCACTAACCGGCAGTTTAGGAGCTTTTATTTTTTTCTCCAATACAATTGGTTTTTCAAGCGCTCGCAATTTTGCTTTTTCAATACTCACAATTTTATTTACAGCGGTATTCAATGGCTTAGCCTTATCATGCTTTTTTATTTGCTCATAAATCTTTGAGCCCATACTTACATACTTGGTTTGCTGCTCAAAGTAATTTATCTGTGTATTTTGCTTTTTAGCAAGTGCTGCTAATTTCTTTTCATAATCAACTATCGTTTTATTAGCGTCTTTCTTAGCCAGGAAGCTTTCGGTATTAAATTTTTTATACTTCGACTTTTCTTTTTGTAAGGCCACAGTAAGCTTGTCCACTTTTATTTTACTTTCTGATACTTTCAGTTTTGCTTTCTCCAATAGCTGAGGCGCTATGCCATTATACTGCGCCACCTCAAATGTAAAAGAAGAACCCGGCTGCCCTACCGATAATTCATACTGCGGCTTTAAACTCTTTGTATCAAATAGCATACAAGCATTTACAGCATGTGGCATTGTGCCCGTTAGTATTTTAATATTAGCATAGTGCGTTGTAATGATAGCAAACGTATTTCTGTTATACAGCTCTTCATAAAATACTTCTGCCAAGGCGCCCCCTAGCTCAGGATCAGAACCACTACCAAATTCATCTAGTAGCAATAAGGTATTTTCATTTGCTTCTTCCAAAAAGAATTTCATTCGATTGATTCGATAACTATAGGTACTCAATTGATTTTCGATAGATTGATTATCGCCTATATCAGAATATATATTATCAAACCAACAACACTGACTATTACCACCCAAAGGCAAAAACAAGCCCGACTGAAACATCATTTGTACCAAACCTACCGTTTTGAGGGTAATAGATTTACCACCCGCATTGGGACCAGAAATAACGAGAAATCTTGTTTCTTCATCTAACTCTATCTTTTGACCAATCGTCTCTAAACCTAGTTCGGTGTTTTTAATTTTGAGTAAAGGATGAATAGCTTGCTCCCAATACATTTTTTTTGTCTTGTTGATTTTGGGTTTGATGCCATCATATACATCAGCAAAACGCACCTTGGCATTGTACACATCAAAGCGTACGAGTAAGCGCTGAAAAGCTTTTAGGTTACTACTCTGCGAGCGCAACTGATCCGTTATCATAGAAAAAATCAAATGCAACTCATGATGTTCTTGAATGCGCAATTGATCTTGGTTGCGATTTAATTCGGCATTGACTGCCGGCTCAATATAAGTTACCATACCCTTGGCACTTATACCTACTACACGTCCTTTTACTCTTTTCTTATAAGAAGAATTTACAGAAAGCAACCTTCTGTTTTCCAATAAGGTTTCTTGTGTATCGTCTAAGAAACCTTCACTTCTATAATGTCGAAGTGCTTTATCAAAATTTCTATTAATTTCCTTTCTATTAGATCGCTGTTGATTGCGTATAGCGAATAAATTTTTAGAAGCATCGTCTTTTATAGATAGTTCTTTCTCATTTAAAACGCCTTTAATAATATCTAGGACGTCGTCAATCTTGTCGATATGCACACAAGCCTCATAGACAAGCGGCGCCTCCGTTTTATTATCTCTTGAAAATTTTATAAGCTGCTTTGTACCTACACACAGCTTATAAATTTTTATTAGTTCAGCTAAAATCAACACCCCATTTTCTACCCTAAGTAACTTAAGGGCACCATCTATATCTTCGGAGTTTGGGTGGGGTAAATTTAAATGTTCGCTCTGATGTATTGTTTGAATCTCCTCAAGCAATCTAAATTCTTTTCGTAGACTTTTAATATCGGGGAAGTAGCGCAAGTTCAATGCAAGCTCTTTGGCCTTGCTAGATTTACAATAGCCCGCCAGCGACTCACAAACGGAGTCGAATTCTAAATCAATTTTACTTTGATGGTCTAATTGCATACTATCCTAGATATGCCCAATCATTACTTCAACTTCTTAGCCAACACCTCCTTCTCCATTTTAGCTTTATAAGCAATCATTTTGTCAGATAGTTTTTCATCAGAGGTTGCTAAAATTTGAGTTGCTAAAAGCCCAGCATTTTTTGCGGCGTTCACTGCCACGGTAGCAACGGGCACTCCGTTGGGCATTTGTAAAATAGAAAGCATCGAATCCCAACCATCAATGCTATTTGAGCTTTTAATAGGTACTCCAATTACAGGAAGCGGCGTTAAGCTGGCAACCATACCTGGTAAATGCGCCGCACCTCCTGCACCTGCAATTATTACCTTAATGCCTCGGTCTTTTGCTGTCTCAGCATACTCCGCCATCCATTTAGGCGTACGGTGTGCGCTCACTACTTTAGCTTCCATTTTTATTCCAAAACTTTTTAAAATGGCAGCAGCATGTTTCATTATAGGCCAGTCGCTATCGCTACCCATTATTACACCTACTACTGGCTTATTGGCTGATGACTTTTTATTTGTACTTGCTCTTTTACCCATAATGCTATTTTATTTGCTTGCTCTAAATTACTATTTGCAACCGTTATATGCCCCATTTTTCTGTAAGGCTTCGTTTGTTTTTTACCGTAAATATGAATATGTACTCCTTCTTTCGCTAGCACCTCATTTAGTCCTTCATAAACTACATCGCCTGTATGCCCAGGAGCTCCTAACAAATTTATCATGGCCGATGGTAAATGAACAGTAGTATGCCCTAAAGGTAAATTTAAAACACCGCGCAGGTGTTGTTCAAACTGGCTTGTATTACAAGACTCTATTGTTTGATGTCCTGAGTTATGCGGTCGAGGTGCTACTTCATTCAAAATCAAATCATCATCCTTAGAAATAAAAAATTCTACTGCTAACAAACCACAGATATCCATTTTTTCGATGAGTTCCTCGGCCATTTTACGTGCCTTATCTTCAATATACGTATCAACTGCGGCGGGAAATAATAACACATCTAATAAATTAGCTTCATGGTTTACTATCATAGCCGTAGGCTGATAACTCACCACTTGACCCGAACTATTGCGCGCCGCAATTACTGAAATTTCTTCTTTAATATCAACCATTTCCTCCACCATAGATGGTACATCCATCATAGTTTCTAAATCGCTTTCTGATTGTACTACATGTACCCCTTTTCCATCATAGCCGTCTGTTCTACTTTTTTGTACAAACGGAATTTTTATCTTTCCACTACTCCATCCTTTTAGGATATCCGCCTTGTCTTCAAAAAGTTCAAAGGGGGAAGTTGGGAAATTATGCTTGGCGTAAAATTGTTTCTGCAAGCCTTTGTCTTTGATTAAGGCAATTGCACCAGGACGAGGATGTACAATCTTACCTTCATCTTCTAATTTTTGAAGCGCCTCAGTATTTACGTTCTCAATTTCGATTGTTAAATAATCACAGTCCTGACCAAATTGATAAACCGTATCAAAGTCTTGTAAACTTCCTTGAACAAACTCAGTGCAAGAAGAACGAGACGGCGCATTTTCTGAAGGATCCAACACCTTGGTATAAATATCCCATTGGTTTGTCTTGGTAAGTAACATTTTGCCTAATTGACCACCACCTACGATTCCTAATTTTTTCTTTTGACTAAACATAAATATCTGGTAGCACAAAGATAGTTTTTATAAATGTCAAATTCTGAAATGACAAATGTCAAAATGCTAAATGTGGATTACTAATTATTCAAAATAGTTTCGCACCATTGAACCTATCCAAATAGTACAATACGCCACTTGATTTAATTAGCTTTTATAACGCGGTATTACAATTGAATAAAGCTAGCATTGTTTACAACTACTGAGCAATTTCAAAATAAAAGAAGCACCGAACCATTAAATTTGCTAGACGATGGAGGATTATATAAAGGAGCTAAACCCGCAACAACAAGAGGCCGTATTGCACACCGAAGGGCCACTTATGATTGTAGCGGGAGCAGGTAGTGGAAAAACCAAAGTACTAACAACCCGTATAGCTCACTTAATAAATAATGGAATTGACCCTTTTAGGATATTGGCATTAACCTTTACCAATAAGGCAGCCAAAGAAATGAAAGAGCGTATTGAAAAAATCTTAGGCAACGCATCGGCACGCAGTTTATTCATAGGAACCTTCCACAGCATTTTTGCTCGTATTCTTAGAGCCGAAGCTACTAAGTTGGGCTACCCTAGTAACTTTACAATTTATGATACGGATGATGCAAAATCAGTTATCAAGTCCATTGTAAAACGTATGAACTTAGATGACAAATTGTACAAAGCCAATATTGTTTACAACAGAATTTCGGCAGCAAAAAACGGTTTATATACTTGGGAAGATTACCAAGCAGATTCTGATATAAAAAATGAAGATTATCAATCTAAACGCACCGAACTAGGTAAAATTTTTGAGCATTATAGTAAGCAATGTTTTAAGAATGGCGCCATGGATTTTGATGACCTATTAGTTAACATGTATTTGCTTCTTACTTCAAACCCAGAAGCCTTATCAAAGTATCAGCACAAGTTTAGATATATCTTAATAGATGAGTATCAAGATACAAATACGGCGCAGTATCATATCATTAAATTATTAGGCGCTCGCCATGAAAACATTTGTGTGGTAGGTGACGACGCGCAAAGTATTTACTCTTTTCGTGGCGCAAGTGTAAAAAATATTTTCATGTTTCAAAAAGATTATGAAGATGTAAAAACGATTAAGCTTGAACAAAACTACAGAAGCACCAAGAGCATTTTAATGGCCGCCAATGCAGTAATTGAGCACAACTCAAAACAAATTAAAAAGGAACTATGGACTGATAAGGACGATGGAAACAAGCTAAGAGTCGTATGCACTTTTACTGATAATGATGAAGGAAAATTTGTAGCTGAAACGGTGAAGGAAGAACAACTCCGCAATCACTTTGCCAATAAAGATTATGCCATTCTGTATCGCACCAATGCACAGAGTAGGTCCTTTGAGGAAAACCTAAGAAGGCATAATATCCCCTATCGTATTTATGGCGGTTTATCTTTTTATCAGCGCAAAGAGATTAAAGACTTTGTGGCCTACCTGCGTGTAATTGTAAACGAGCAAGACCAGGAAAGCATAAAAAGAATTATCAATTACCCTACAAGGGGCATTGGAAAAACTACGACAGATAAAATCACTGTATTGGCAAGTGAAAATGATATCACATTTTGGGAAGTACTAGAGCGCATACGCGAATTTGGTTTTACAGGTCGCTCAGCAAATTCTATTGAGGCTTTTGTTTTAATGATCAAATCATTTCGCATACAGCTTGAAAAAAAGAATGCATATGATGTAGCTGAAGAAGTAGGCAAAGCAACGGGCATTGTAAAAGCACTTTATAAAGAGGGAACGGTCGAAGACTTGTCGCGCTATGAAAATGTACAGGAACTTTTAAACGCGATAAAAGAATTTACCGAAACTCCTGATGATGAAGGTGAACTAGTAGACAAATCACTAGGTAGCTATTTACAGCAAATTACCTTGCTTACAGATGCCGATAAAGAAGACCCTGAAAATCAAGATGTAGTAACACTCATGACAATACATGCGAGTAAGGGATTAGAGTTTCCAAATGTATTTGTTGTAGGTACAGAAGAAAATTTATTCCCTAGCCAAATGAGTATGTATGACAAAGATGACTTGGAAGAAGAGCGCCGCCTTTTTTATGTAGCCATTACACGTGCTGAGAAAAACGTATGGCTTACCTATGCAAATCATAGATACCGTTTTGGGCAATTAGTATCCAATGAGCCAAGCCGTTTTTTAGAAGAGCTCCCTACTGAGCACTTAGACCTGAGCAAAGCTAAAAAAGCAAGGAATAAAGCAGTAACAGGTGGCGGCATGCGCACAACAACTTTTGTCAATCAGAAAAAAACTAGCAACCCAAACCTAACCAAAAAAACTCCTGCTGACCCGAACTTTAAACCAGATAGTGCACATGATATGGAACAAGGAATGAAAGTTAAGCACCAACGTTTTGGCATTGGTAAAATTGAATTGTTGGAAGGTCCAGAGGCAAATAGAATTGCCACCATAAGTTTTGGCGGCTTGGGTAACAAGAAAATTATGTTGAACTATGCTAAATTGCAAATTGTACGATAAAAAGCAAGACGGCCTAGATTCTGCGAGGCACGAAGCAGTCTCTTTCATTTTGAGTAGAAACCGCTTCGTACCTCGCGGAGCAATCATTTCAGTTTCAATTTATTTCATAAATTTGAAATAAGCTGACATGAGCAACAAAACCATTGAAGAACAAATCAAGTACTTCTGCGCCTACCAGGAGCGAAGCCACAATCAGGTAAAAAATAAATTGTATGAAATAGGCGGCCTAAGTAAAGAGGATGTTGAAGACTTGATATCCATATTGATTCAAGAAAACTATTTGAATGAAGAACGATATGCCAAGGCATACGCTGGCGGAAAATTTAGAGTGAAAAAATGGGGGCGACAAAAAATAATTCAAGGATTAAAAAAACAATACGTTTCAGCTTATTGTATAAAAAAAGGTTTAGAAGAAATTGACGATAAAGAATATCAAAAAAATCTTAAAAAAGCATTTGAACAAAAGAAGACCAGCCTCAAAACAGATAAAAATAAATTTAGCCGCATGACAAAAATGCGTGCCTATCTTGTACAAAAAGGATACAGCTTTGAGGATATTAAACCCTTCCTACAAAAACTATAATCATGTCAGAACTTACATTTACTCTCATACAATCTAATTTACACTGGGAAGACAAAGCTCAGAACCTGAGTATGTTTGAAAAGAAAATACAGTCTATATCAGGTCAAAAACAAGTAGTTATATTACCTGAGACTTTTAATACAGGCTTTTCAATGGCACCAAGCAGGCTAGGTGAAACTATGAATGGTGATACCGTGGCTTGGATGAAAAAAGTGGCGCAGGAACACAAAATCATTTTGGCAGGCAGCTTAATGATACAAGAAAAATTTAAGAACTACAATCGACTACTTTGGGTTTTGCCATCAGGCGAAATACAACATTATGACAAACGCCATCGCTTTTCATTAGGTGGCGAGCACAATCAGTTTTCAGCGGGAGAACGCAGAGTAATCGTACAAGTAAATGGTTGGCGCATTTTACTACAAGTATGCTATGACCTGCGTTTCCCAGTTTATGCTCGTCAGCAAAAAGATGATGAGTATGACGCAATACTATACGTTGCTAATTGGCCGCAGAAAAGAATGGAAGCTTGGAACACCTTACTCAAAGCACGTGCAATAGAAAACCAGTGCTATACAATAGGTGTAAATAGATTGGGAGACGATGGTACAGAATTAGCTCACAGTGGCGGCAGTAGTATCTACGGCCCTTTGGGTGAAACAATCTATTATAAAGAAAACCAAGAAGATATTTTTACGACAACATTAAATACAGCACTCGTGAAAACGATCCGCACGAAGCTACCTTTTCAGCAAGATAGAGATTCCTTTAGCTTATAAAACAAGTAAATATTAATGCGGGTGGCGCATTCATTAAAGTAAAATCAACACTTACTTTATCAAATACTTTTTTAAGATAAGCGTACTTGCCCAGGCTATATTGGTATTGTACATAAGATCCTTCTTTTGATAAATACTCAGGTATTTTTTCAAAAAGAACATCAATCTCCTCTTGCTTAAAAAGCGATAACGGCAAACTAGAAACAATATAATCTACTTTTTTAATCCCTTTGTCTTTTAAAATTTTATCAAAATCAAAAGCCGAGCCTAATACTAATTCAAGATTAGTATGCTCAGAAAACTTGTCTCTTGAAAATTCAAAAAGGTTTTCATTTATTTCAATGGCTATTACTTTACAATTCGGATTTACTTTACGTAAAATCTCCTCGGTTATTACACCATCTCCCACACCAAATTCAAGTATAACCTCCGCCTTATCAAAATCAACATTCTTTAAGCATTTATGAATCAGGTATTTACTACTTGGAGCAATGCTCCCGCTAGTTTTCATACTTTTAATAGATTCCTTAAAAAATTTCAATTGGTTGGTTTCAGATTTCAATGATAAGCCGTTTTTTTCTTAATTCATCATAGCAAGTCTTAATACTTACAAGTCAAACTACTAAACCCTAATTCTTTTTTAAATACTTAGTAAGTATGTATATAGCTGTACCATTCACCTTACCCTCAATATGCGTAGGGTCATCATGCACTAATCTTATATTTTTTACCACTGTTCCTTTTTGTGCCGTAAAGCTTGTTCCTTTAACATTTAGATTTTGAACAAGTACCACATTGTCGCCAGCACTTAGCAAAGCCCCAAAACAATCTTTGTGCGGTTCTTGCGCTAAATCATCTTCTGCATTAGCCCATTCAACAATATTCTCATCTAAAAAAACACTATCCAAGGTCTCGCCTGCCCAATCTGTATCTTTCAACTTAGTAAGTATTTTATATGACATACATTGTACAGCAGGCACCTCGCTCCAAATAGTACCCGTTGCAAAACGCCAATAATTAGCATCAGCGTAATCAACTTCCGTAATTTTACCCAAACATGTGGCACAAACTACAATTTGATTCTCGGGTTTTGAGTCATCCTTAGGAGGTACGGCATAAGCTTTTAATTCGGTATCTTTTTGATTACAAAGTTCGCACTCATTATTACTACGATCTTCTAAAACTTTTTGCAATGCCATAAGGAGCAAAGGTATTATTTCTTATTAGAAAAAATGTTTTATGTTTACGAAGCTTGCACCCTGTATATTGGTTGAAAGGAATAAGAAAGAACAGCGTCAAACAAAGACTAGAATTATGAAAAATAAGAAATTGAAAATTGAAAACAATAAAGGAATTTTATTGAATACTAGTATTGACCTACCCATTGATAAAAAACCTTTGGCCTATGCCATATTTGCTCATTGCTTTACCTGTAATAGCAATTTAAATGCAGTACGTAATATTAGTTTGCGTCTTACCGAAAAAGGGTTTGCGGTTGTACGTTTTGATTTCACTGGTTTAGGGCGCAGCGAAGGTGAATTTGCTGATAGTCATTTTGTGTCTAACATTAACGACTTGGAAGATGTAAACAAATACATTTCAGAGAATTACGAAGCGCCTCAATTAATCGTAGGTCACTCCTTAGGTGGTTCCGCGGCAATTGTTGCTGCAGCTAATTTGCCAAACATTAAAGCCGTTGCAACGATTGGCTCTCCCTCTTCGCCTAAACATACAGCAAAACATTTTGAAGCGCAGGCCGATGCTATAGATACAGACGAAGTTGAAGTAAACATAGCAGGAAGACCTTTCAATATCAATCAAAATTTTATTGATAATTTTAAATCAATCGATGTTCCTGAAATTGTAAAAACATTGAAGAAACCTATCCTAATTATGCATGCTCCTTTTGATGGCGTTGTAAGTATTGAAAATGCTCATGAAATATATCATAATGCCTTTCATCCAAAAAGCTTTGTATCACTTGATAATGCTGATCATTTATTATCAAAACAAAAAGATAGTCAATACGTTGGCACCTTGATTGCTTCTTGGGCGCAGCGCTATGTAGATATTGAAGAAGAAGAAACGTTAGATACTATGGGCGAGCAAGTTGTTGGACATTTGGATTTGGTAGAATCAAATTTTACCACAACCATACAAACTAAAAAACACAGCTTCCTAGCCGATGAACCGTCTAGCGTAGGAGGAGAAGACCTTGGCCCATCGCCCTATGAATTATTAAACGTAAGTTTAGCTGCCTGTACCGCTATGACATTAAAAATGTATGCCGAAAGAAAAAAATGGGATTTAAAAGAAGTGTACGTTTACCTCTCTCACGCTAAAAAGCATACTGAGGATATGGGCAAATCAGTGTATATGGATACAATCCAAAAGAAGCTTAAGTTTGAAGGAAACTTAGATCAAAAACAAAAAGAACGACTTAAAGAAATTGCTTCTAAATGCCCTGTTCATAAAACAATCATGAGCGACGTACAAATAGATACAGAACTAATTGACTAATGAAACTAAACGTACAAGATACATTTAACAAACAACTACCGGCTGATCCTATAAAGGAAAATACACGCCGACAAGTAGAAGCCTCGGCATTTTCATTTGTAACACCTCGCATTCCAAGCCAACCTGAGATACTCCATACCTCTGATGATATGCTAAACGAAATAGGCATAACAAAAGAAGAAAGCAAAAGTGAGCAATTCAAAAATATAGTTACAGGAGCTGAAGTATATCCCAATACCACCCCTTACTCCATGTGTTATGCAGGTCATCAGTTTGGAAATTGGGCGGGGCAACTTGGTGATGGACGGGCCATAAATTTAATGGAAATTGTTAATAACGATAAACGTTGGGCGCTACAACTAAAAGGAGCTGGTGAAACTCCATACTCTCGAACGGCAGATGGGATGGCCGTATTGCGCTCATCTATACGCGAACATTTATGCAGTGAGGCCATGTATCATTTAGGTGCACCTACTACTCGTTCACTTTCCTTAGCTCTTACCGGCGATGAAGTCATGCGAGATGTTTTGTATAACGGAAATCCTGCACTGGAAAAAAGCGCTGTCGTTTGCAGAACAGCTCCTAGCTTTTTGCGCTTTGGGAATTTTCAAATTTTTATGGCCCGCCAGGATACTAAAAATCTAAAAGCACTTGTAGATTACACAATCGAGTATTTCTACCCGCACATAAAAGGCAATGATAAAAATGCCTATATCCAATTTTACAAAGAAGTGTTAGATAACACCTTGGATATGATTATTCATTGGCAACGTGTAGGCTTTGTGCATGGCGTAATGAATACAGATAATATGTCTATCCTAGGACTCACAATTGATTACGGACCATACGGCTGGTTAGAAGGCTACGACCCTGACTGGACACCAAATACAACAGACGCTAGCAATAAACGCTATCGCTACGGCAATCAACCGAGTGTTGCATTGTGGAACCTAGTTCAGCTGGGAAATGCAATTTATCCATTGATCGAAGAAACTGAAGCTATGGAAGAAATTCTTGATAGTTTTAATAAAGGCTTCGCTAAAAAATATCATTTTATGATGCTAGATAAATTAGGAATTGCAACACACAAAGAAGGTGACAGCAAACTAATTTTAGCTTTACAAAAAACGTTACGATTCATAGAAACAGACATGACTCTTTTCTTTAGAAAATTAGCTAATATAGAAAAAGATAAAAACGAAGCAGAAGCTATTGAAAAAATCAAAGAAGCTTTTTATACGCCAAGTGATTTTCAAGGAGAAGTAAAAGAAAATTGGCATGATTGGTTTAAGCAATATTTAAACAGACTGCAAGAAGAAAGCAATACAGACGAAGAACGAAAAGAAAAAATGAATGCCGTGAATCCTAAATATGTATTAAGAAATTATATGGCACAACTAGCAATAGACGATGCTAATAAAGGAGATTACAAATTAATAGACGAACTTTACCAACTACTAAAAAAACCATATGACGAGCAACCTGAAAACGAAAAATGGTTTGCCAAACGACCCGATTGGGCACGCAACAAAGTTGGGTGTTCCATGTTAAGTTGTAGCTCATAGTAAAAAAGAACATTATGAATAAGAAAAAAGCATACATAGCAGGCGGTTGTTTCTGGGGAATGGAAGAACTTTTCAGAAAAAGACCAGGAATTCTAGATACGGAGGTTGGCTACATTGGTGGCTCTAACGATAATCCTACTTATAAAAACCACCCTGGTCATGCTGAGGGGATTGAACTGGATTATGATGCAGACATTACAAGCTTTACTGAAATATTAGATTACTTTTTTAGAATGCACAATCCTACTACCGTTGACCAACAAGGCAATGACTTAGGATCTAGTTATCGATCAGCAATATTTTATCAAAACGATGAAGAGAAAAAACTAAGTGAGGAGTTTATTGAAATAGTAAATAATTCTGGCCGTTGGCCATCAAAGGTGGTTACTACACTTGAGCCCTATTCAACTTTCTGGCCTGCCGAGCCTGAGCATCAAGATTATTTGCAATTAAGACCCAATGGTTATACATGTCACTTTGAGCGATTTGATACGCCTTTTAAGTAAAAACTAAAACATACGCAACATCAATATGGTAATACTTACAGCTGTTGTTTTTCACTCAAATATTTCCAATACCGTCTGGGCACATGCCGAAGGTGAAGTTTCATGTTTTTTCTAGATTTGATATTGGTGCTTTTAAAATAGTTCTTCCAGAGCTCCTGAAACTCTAATTCTTCTTGCGCAAAAATAAGTTCAGAAGTCTCCGTTGGATTAAAATTATTCTCAAAATCAAACTGTACCTCTTCTACTTTTTCTAAATCATAACGAATCCCATATTTCCTTTTTAAGTCATAGATTATCCATTCTTGATCTGCATATCTACTTTTAAAATGTTTGAGAATTATGGGCAGCACATTAAAATCTGGCTCAATGGTTGCAAAATAAATATTGTCTTTGGTTAGTCTAAAACGTACAAAGGCTTCCATGCGATGCTTTTCTCTTCCGACATGCTTTGCAATTTTAGCTACTTGCAAAACGGCGTCATTACCATAGTCCCCTGCTACATTACCATGACTAAATACGTGCTGCGCATAAGCCAAAAGCGTACGCTCCATATCCTGCCGCTCACTCAAAAAGGTGTAATAAAACTTCCAGCTATTTTTAGACTTTGCCTTGATTGATTTCCAAACTCGTTGCGCTTTTTCTTCATTGGTTTCTACAAAAGTGACATCGCCAAACAAAGGTGCAGGCTCAGATTCTTGTTGAATTTTTACCTCTATAAGTTTATATTCATACACATAAAAAATTGCACTCAGCAGCCCATCAAACGAACCATCATATTGCAGTAAAGAACGATTCATACACTAAGCGAATAAGGATATTTGATTACTCCTTCCGTGCTCAAACTTAGTAGTAGAATTGCCGAGAATCAATCCTTTTATTTTAGAAGCTTCATAATCTTTATTAAAAAAAGTAGAGGAATAACAAGTAATAAAATACTTGGCTCGATTCAGTGCCACACCAATTTTTTTAAGATGCTCCCAGTTTAATCTGCGATAACGACGTGCAGAAAGAATCTTATTAACGGACTTCAACCCAAATCCGGGCACCCTTAGCAACATATGCTTATCCGCTTTGTTTATATCAATAGGAAAATGTTGCATATTTCGCAGCGCCCAACTCAATTTAGGATCAACATCCGTATCTAAATACCTATGCGTATCATTGAGAATTTCAGTTACATCAAATTCATAAAAACGCAATAACCAATCTGTTTGATACAATCTATTTTCACGAAGCATAGGAACTTCTGTACCCAAGGCCGGCAAGCGAGCGTCATTACTAATAGGTACGTAGCCAGAGTAGTATACGCGTTTGAGATTATAGTTTTTATAAAAATATTGGGACGTATACATGATTTGCATATCATTCTCACCACTAGCGCCTACTATCATTTGTGTACTTTGCCCTCCCGGCGCATACTTTGGCGTGCTCTTAATGATTTTCTTTTCTGCTTTGTACTGGACTATTTCATTTTTGACCTTGGCCATGGGCTTCAAAAAATCTTCCGGTTTTTTATCAGGTGCCAATAGTTTTAATCCTTCCTTGGTTGGTATTTCAATATTTACACTCAGCCTATCGGCATATAAACCAGCTTCTCGCATAAGTTCGTCACTTGCACCTGGTATAGATTTTAAATGGATGTAACCATTAAAATTTTCTTCCAAGCGAAGCTTCTTTGCTACAGCGACCAAGCGCTCCATAGTATAATCAGCACTTTTAAAAATGCCAGAGCTTAAGAACAAGCCTTCAATATAGTTTCTACGATAAAAATTAATTGTAAGATCTACAACCTCCTGCACCTTGAAGGCCGCCCGTTTTATGTCATTACTTTTTCGTGTTACGCAATAAGCACAATCAAAAATGCAATGGTTGGTCAATAATATTTTAAGCAGGGAAACACAGCGCCCGTCCTCGGTATAGGTATGACAAATTCCCATGCCCGACGAATCACCCAAGGCTTTGTTTTTATTTGTTCGCTTACTCCCACTGCTCGAGCAGGAAACGTCGTACTTTGCCGCATCGGCCAGTATATTCAATTTTTCTTTTATTCTCTCAAAACTCATCTTATTCTAAATCTAATCTAACGCGCTAAGTTCATAATTTACGACATAATGAGCTTACGTCCCGAGGACTACTTGTTTATTTTTTAACTAATTTTCTATTGAAGTTTAGCCCGTATTTTTACTAATCTATGAACAAGATTGGCTTCCTTTTTCCGCATCAGTTATTTCAAAAACATGCAATGCACCAAGCATGTGATACGGTTTATCTGGTAGAAGAGTTCCTTTTTTTTAAGCAGTATAATTTTCACAAGCAAAAAATTGCTTTTCACAGAGCAAGTATGAAAACGCTTGAAAAACACTTGACGGCTGAAGGCGTATATCTTATTTATATAGAATCTTCTGATAAAAAAAGTGACATTAGAAACTTACTCCCTCATGTTCTAAAAAAAGATAACCCGATTACGATACATTTTATAAACCCCACTGATTACTGGCTTGAAAAACGAATAAATCAGGCACTTGAAAATTCAACTATAGAAAGAATAGAACACGAGAATCCTCTATTCTTAAATACAAGGGAAGAACTGAGTTCATTTTTTAGAGATGATAAAAAATCATTTTTTCAAACAACTTGGTACAAACAAGAACGTAAGAAAAGAAAAGTATTATTAGAAGAAAATGAAGAGCCCACTGGCGGTAAATGGACTTATGACATAGACAATAGAAAAAAATATCCGAAAAAGAAAACACCTCCTTCCATTCAATTTCCAAAGATTAATGAAGATTGGAAAGAAGCCGTAGCCTATGTAAACAAAAACTTTACGAATAATATAGGCGAGCTAGACGAAGCGCCACACTACCCAACAGATTATAAAACTACCAACGCTTGGTTGCAGCAGTTTCTTGAATTTCGCTTTTTAGAATTTGGCGATTATGAAGACTCGATTGTTCAAAAAGAAATCTTCTTGCACCATAGTGTATTAACGCCTATGATGAATACAGGCCTCTTAAGTCCGCAACAAGTTTTGAAAAGTACTTTGGCCTTTGCCGAGAAAGAAAACATCCCCATAAATTCTACCGAAGGTTTTGTGCGTCAGATTATAGGCTGGAGAGAATTTATCAGAGGTATGTACGAATGCAAAGGCGTAGCATCCCGAACGAGTAATTTTTGGAATTTCAAGCGTAAAATTCCGGCTTCTTTTTATGATGGCTCTACGGGTATTGTGCCTGTTGATGATACCATTAAAAAAGTATTAAAAACAGGATACTGTCATCATATAGAACGGCTTATGGTTTTAGGAAACTTCATGCTACTCTGCGAGTTTGATCCGAAGGAGGTATATCGTTGGTTTATGGAGTTATTTATCGATGCCTATGATTGGGTGATGGTACCCAATGTGTATGGCATGAGTCAGTTTAGCGATGGCGGTTTTTTTGCTACGAAGCCCTATATCGGCGGCTTCAATTACCTCAAAAAAATGAGCGACTACTCCAAAGGCGATTGGCAAGCTATATGGGATGGATTGTATTGGAATTTTATAGATAAACAAAAAGAGTTTTTTCTAAGTAATCCGCGTATGAGTATGATGGCACGACTTTGGGACAAAATGGCTCCGGAGAAAAAAGAAACGCACCTACTGAATGCCGAGCAATTTTTAAAACAACTTGATGCATAAAAAAAACTGTGAGCCGTTTAATAACTCACAATTTTAATCATGAATAAAACCCTTTTATCTTTTTTCTTGCATCTTCCCTACTATTGTATTCATAGAAGATTTTACTTTGCCCAATGCTGAATTAAAAGCCTTTTCAATAACGTCATCTTTTGCAGTTACTGCAATCGGTTGACGTCCTTCCATTCTTGCTTCTATTTTACACGTTTTGTCTTCAGGGCTACTTTTCTCTCCATTTTCATCTGAGAAAAACACCTCTACTCGAGTAATATGCTCCGCAAAACGATCTAATTCTTTCTCTACTTGACCAGTAAAATATTCTTCTGTTCTGCTTTCTGCTGCTATATTTTTATCTGTATTAATCTGTACTGTCATATCTGTTCGTTTAAGTATTATACAAAGATAGGTCAACAACAATTCAGGTTAAATTGATATTCGATAGACTTTGTTAAAAATAGCAGATAAGTACTTTTCTAAAAAGCCCAAGCATTGCTTTAAGGCACAATCAATAGGATGATTATCAATTGAATTGAATACTTTTGGCATCTATTAAAAGAAGTTTACTATGCTTAAAAAAATTACACTTGGCTTACTTGTTGTATTAGTTGTTATTCAGTTTTTTCATCCTACAAAAAACATATCTGCAGATACTAGTAAGCATATAAGCACACTATACCCTTACCCCAATAATATAAATAAGATAATGACAAACGCCTGCAACGATTGTCATACCAATAATACTACCTACCCTTCTTATGCCAAGGTGCAACCTTTAGGCTGGTTTTTAAACAATCATATTAAAGGTGGTCTTAAAAAAATTAACTTCTCAGTTTTTGCTGGTGTACCATTAGCAGAGCAGTATCATCAACTGGCAGAAGTGATTGAAGTTGTTGAAGAAAAAAGAATGCCCATTGCATCGTACACTTTATTTGGCGCCCACAAAGAAGCCAAGCTAAGCGAAGCACAACGAGAAGAAATCATTACTTGGGCACAAAGTATACGCACTCAAATGAAAGAAACCTACCCTGCTGACAGCTTAGAACGTAAACGAAAAAGCAAAGGATAAGAGCTCTTTCTCTTATAGCAAGGCATACATATCAAAAGAGTATTCTAGTAAACTAGTTCATGAATAAAAAAGTAGAAAACTGGCTTTTACTAATCGTCTTAGCCTTTATTTGGGGTAGCTCGTTCATCCTCATGAACCGAGCCATGTTTGATGGCAACAACTTGCCTACCCTACTTTCAGCAAGTGAAGTAGGGGCTTTGCGCATGGTCATTGCAGCTCTATTTGTAATCCCTTTTGTCTACAAAACGCGCAAATTGTTCTTCACTAAGGATTGGATTTGGTTTGCACTTGTTGGGTTACTAGGCAATTTCTTTCCTGCCTTTCTTTTTACGTACGCTGAGCAAACACTTTCCAGCTCACAGACGGGTATGCTCAATTCCCTTGTACCTATTTTTTCATTGATTATATCGGTACTTATATTTCATAACAAGGTAGGCAAGCTTGGAATAATAGGTATACTCCTTGGTTTCGTTGGCACCTTGCTCCTAATCTATTTTAGTGCTTCTAATAATGAAGCGCAGGCAGTAGATTATATAGCGGTTGTTTTAGTAATTATTGCAACCATCTGTTATGCTTCTAGCCTAAATATTATTAAAGAAAAACTCGATCACATTGACTCTATTGCTATTACCGCAATTTCATTAGTGTATATGTTATTGCCTTCACTACTTGTATTGTTTTTTACTGATTTTAATTTAAAAATTACAAATCCTACCTTCTATCCTGCGATAGGTTATACGGCACTATTGGCTATAGGTGGCACCGCTATTGCACTTATATTATTTAATAAACTTCTTAAACAAACCAGTGCGGCTTTTGCATCTTCAGTTACCTATCTTATACCTTTTGTGGCCATTAGCTGGGGCATCGTTTTTAACGAGCCTATCAATTGGTCCGTTAGTTTTATCTTACTGATATTAGCTGGGATTTATTTGATTAAAAGGGATAAG
>CALJNC010000040.1 GCA_937981995.1 uncultured Chitinophagaceae bacterium | reverse complement strand
TTGCTCCTTAAAAATACAGGTAATTCGCTTATAAAAACGCCTAGCAAATTATTTGAACGGTTTCAAAAAGCGGATGATTCAGCGAAGTCAGTTGGTTTAGGCTTGGCGATTGTTAAAGAAATTTGTGAGGTCTATGATTGGAAAATTGACTATAGAAATGAAGCAGCGTGGCATTTGGTGGAGGTGGTTTTTAAGGCGACTTCTTTTCATTAGTGTCATTAACTGTAGCTTAGTTTTGAGAACTTTTGCCTTTCTTTTATACCAGCTCACCAAGTTTTAAAAACGAATAATTCCACGATATTTGTCAAAGAATCTAATTTTTTTTTGTAGCAATAACCAGTAGTAAAATGAGTAATAAACATCGTTCACTTACCTTTCTAGCAGGGAAATATATTTCCCGTTTATTTGTAGAAAAACTACCAGGAGATTTAGTTTTTCATAATTTCCACCATACCACCAATGTTGTTAGAGGGGTAAAAGAAATAAGTAGGCATTTGCATATAGGACACGAACAAAGAGAAATACTATTATTAGCAGCTTGGTTTCATGATAGTGGCCATACCGTCAAGTACATAGGTCATGAAGCGGTTAGTCAACAAATAGCGAAGGCATGGTTGATAAAAGAAAACTATCCTACTACAAAACTACAACAAGTATTAGCTTGTATCGCTGCAACCCACCTGCCCCAACAACCTACTACCTTGTTGCAGGAAATTATATGTGATGCAGATTTATACCACCTTTCTTTAGGAGAATATTGCCACTTGCAATTTCAATTACGAGAAGAATTTAAACGAATCTTTAAGAAAGAATATACGGATGTGCAATGGATGGAAGAAAACTTAGCGTTCATTAATAATCATCACTACTTTACTACTTATGGACAAGCTGTTTTAGAAGAAAGAAAACAACATAATAAAGAAATGTGTGAGCAGTTGCTGAAGGAATCGTAAGTTAGGAGTGATGGAAATATTAGAGAATTTCTTTCTATAAGGCAAATTAAATTAATAAATTAGTCATTTTATACTGCCCTGCAAGCCCATCCGCTTTGCGGTTCATGAGCTTACACTCATTCATCTTCTAGTAAACCCTAAAAAAAGAACCGGAGCACAGCTATGCCTGACTACTTCTCTAGCAAATGCTATTTATAAACGTTCCGCTTAATTATTTAAAACAGTAATTATGAACAAAACAGACAATCAAAAAATTGGTTTAAAAGAGGCCATCTCTATCGGCATTGGAGGTATGGTCGGTGGGGGTATTTTTGCCGTCTTAGGTTTAGCTGTTACTTTAGCCAAAGGCGGAACACCCATCGCTTTTTTAATTGCGGGAGCAATCGCCTTTGTGACTGCATATAGCTATGTCAAGCTATCCCTAAAATTTCCTGACCGTGGTGGTACCGTGAAATTTATCAATGAAGGTTTTGGAAAAAATATATTTAGTGGCGGTATCAATAATTTGCTATGGGTGAGTTACATTATCATGCTTTCGCTCTATGCGTCTGCCTTCGGCTCTTATGCCCCGAACCTGATGAAACTCACTAGTAGTCTTGTTCTAGATAGTCATATTTATTTGAGCGGAGTCATTATATTGGCAACGGCAATTAATTATTATAGCATTGAAGTAGTTGGAAAAATAGAATCTTATGCAGTTCTAATCAAATTATTTATCCTGCTTTCCTTTGTAGTCATTGGAACTTATGGGTTATGGGGTAATGAGAATTTGTCTCAGTTGGCCCTACAAAATTGGGCAACTCCTATCCAATTATTAACAGGAGGAATGGTCATTTTTGTTGCCTACGAAGGCTTTGAATTAATTGCGAATGCTGCACCCGACATTGAAAATCCTGAAAAAAATATTCCTAAAGCCTATTATTATTCGGTTCTTTTTGTAATTGCTTTGTACGTTGTCATTGCAATTATTACCGTAGGTTCCTTACCTTTTTCACAAATTAAAACGGCAGAAGATTATGTCTTAGCCGAGGCTGCCAAACCGATGCTGGGGCAAATCGGTTTTACCATTATCACCATTGCAGCATTAATTTCTACATTTTCGGCTATTAATGCCTCGCTGTATGGGGGGAGTCGAGTCAGCTACGAAATTGCGGAGGACGATGAATTGCCACACGAACTAACAGGCTCTTATTGGGGTCAGCCAATCGGGCTGGCGATAACTGCAGTATTGACTTTAGTGGTTGCCAACACGCTAAACTTACAAAGTATTTCTACTGCAGGTAGTGTCGGATTTTTGTTAATTTTTGCTATGGTGAATTTAGCAAATTATCGTTTATACAAACAAACAGATAGTAATAAAATGATCCCTTTATGCGGTTTGTTCGCTTGTTTAATCGCTTTGGGTACATTGATTATTCAGCAATATCAAGAAGATAAAACGGGGGTTATGATTGCCTTAGGTATTGTTGGAAGCTGCTTTTTGATAGAGTTGGGGTATAAAAAAATATATATCAAAAGAAAAAATTGAAATAATCAAAAAAGGAAGCAACTCTTTTAGTGAAAATTGCCGTATCTAATAATAGAAAAGGAATTTACTTTTTGTACTCAAATGGCACTCTTATTGCATTTTTTAAAATTAATGTTATCTTAAAAAAAGATAACAATAAACCTAAAAACTTGCTTTAGTCCTTTTTTTATCTATACATTTGCAGCAGTAGTAATTTAATCATTAAATGAATCAAATAAGTAATACATATCGTTTTATCTCCTTGTTTTTGGCAATGCTGATGTTCCTGACATCTGTTGTCTTTACAATAGATATGCATTACTGTGGTGGTGAATTGAAAT
>CALJNC010000039.1 GCA_937981995.1 uncultured Chitinophagaceae bacterium | reverse complement strand
TCAATTTCTTGTTTTTCTTTATCACCCATTTTCATTACTGAACCCTTCCCAAAATCTTTATCAATTTTGTCAATCGTCAGTTTAAGTGCTTTCATTTTTTCTTTGTTCTCTTTGCTTTCAGCCGCTTCTTTTCCTGCCATTTTTGTTTTGTTTTAGTTAGTCAAATATAATTGTTTGTATTTGCTTTTGCTTTGAATCGCTGCGAATGTTATTCACCAAGGTTCAAAAGTGAGTGCGCAGCTTACGCACTCTCTTTGACTTGAACCTCTGCTAACGCAAAACAAAAGCTTTTTCGTTTACATTTACAAAGATATTCGCAGCAGTGCGCAAAGAGTTTACGTAGTGAAAAGTAATTTAAAAAAGACTGAATTTATTAATTGGTACCATAGCCAATTAGACGGTGTGCTTGAAGATGGAGAGCGACAAGAAATTCTGTTCCGCCTTTTGGAGCACCAAGGGATAAGCAGAATAGATTGGGCCATAGACAAACAGGTTGAAATAGATAAAAAAGTATGGCAAGCTTATATAGAAGATTTAAAAAAGGAAAAACCTATTCAATATATACTAGGTTATGAATATTTTGCTGATGAAAAATTTATTGTTGATTCTAATGTTTTAATTCCCCGACCCGAAACGGAAGAGCTAATTAGTTGGATAATAGAAGAACATAAAAATGCCAAG
This sequence comes from uncultured Chitinophagaceae bacterium, assembly GCA_937981995.1. Taxonomy (GTDB): domain Bacteria; phylum Bacteroidota; class Bacteroidia; order Chitinophagales; family Chitinophagaceae; genus JAGNRR01. Next base: position 25,353 of record CALJNC010000039.1, on the reverse strand, counting down.
ATTTTAAAAATTTTAGAAATAGGAACGGGTAGTGGTTGTATTGCTATTAGTTTAAAAAAGAAATTACCCCAAGCAAAAATAATTGCTACGGATATTAGTGAAGGCGCCTTGAAAGTTGCAAGGCAAAATGCTCAAAATTTAGAAGCATCAATAGAATTTATAATAGATGACGCTTTACATTCTAAGATAGCTGAGTTGAATTTTGATATCATGGTTTCTAATCCTCCATACATTCCAATAGATGAGTCTGATACGATTTCTCAGCGAGTGAAAGCTTATGAACCCAATCTTGCATTATTTACTGAAAAGAAAAAACCATTGCAGTTTTATGAAGCGATTCTAGAATTAGCACAAAATAAGTTAAAGCCAAATGGAAGCTTGTATTTTGAGGTGCATGAAGATTACGCTGAAGATGTATTTCAACTAGCAGCCAAAAAAGAGAAGTCTGCTGAAATTAGAAAGGACTTATATGGAAAGGCAAGAATGATTAAAATCAAGGAAGTTTAGGTGCTCAAAGTATCATCTTAATGTAAAAATTAACATTTTTAACAGCTTAATTCACAATAAAATCTTAATTTGCAGGAAATAACATTCAAAATGAAGAAAATTATACTTTTAATAGCAGCTTTTTTATCTATAAGCGCTATATCTGAAGCACAAATTACTTTTTCAGTAACTGCTGACACGGCTTACTATAACCTTCCAGATGATGGAGTAGGGTATAAAGCTAAACTATCATTGACTAGTGCTTACAGCGCACCTGTAGACATACGTTGGAGAGTTACTAAATTTTTTATACCTGATCCAGCAAATTGGAGCAGTAATGGTTTGTGCGATTGGGTTACATGTATTCCTTTTGAAAATGCTGGTGGCTGGACAACAAGTTCAATGCCTGCAAGCTCTACTCAAGATATTTTTGTAGATATGAAGAGAAAAGCAGGCGGTGCAACAGGTTGTTCTCAGATTGAAGTTGAGATACAAGAGGTGAATGGTCCAGCAAATCGCAAGGTGGTTATTGTACACACTTCAGAAACCGATAAGGCTATGTGTAACAGATTGTGGCCAACAGCTACAAGCAATACAATTAAAGAGCTTGTGAAAGTTTATCCTAATCCAGCAAATAACTTTATAAACTTGGATATTGTTGACAAAAATGTAAGTACTGTACAATTAAGCAACATTATAGGAAAACAAATCCAACGTATTAGCGTTTCAAATTCTAATAACGGGACATACCAAATGTCTTTACAGGCTTTGCCTAAAGGAATTTATATTTTACAATTCAAAAATGAATTTGGTAAAATTGTTGGTGTAAAAAGAATTACTAAGAAATAATTTTTAAATAAATAATTATAAGAATGGCTCCCACGCATTAGCGTGGGAGTTTCTTATTTTTGGTGACTTATGAGAATTGTATCCTATAATGTAAATGGAATAAGAGCAGCAATACGCAAAGGTTTGCTTGATTGGATAGTAGAAGATGATGGTGATGTTTACTGTTTTCAGGAATTAAAAGCCAATATAAGTGATATACCTACCGAGGAATTTGAGAAACTCGGCTACCATAGTGAGTGGTTTTCGGCTCAAAAGAAAGGTTATAGCGGTGTGGGGATTATTTCAAGGCAAAAGCCAAAAACGATAAAAAAGGGTATGGGATTGGAGCAGGCTGATTTTGAGGGGCGTACAATCCAAGCAAAAATGAATGATTTTAAACTTGTAAATACCTACTTTCCTTCAGGCAGTAGTGGGGATGCCCGTCAAAATTATAAGATGGAATTTTTATCAGATTATATTACTTTTACTAAAAAAGAAAAGAAGGCAAATAAGGACCTAATTATTGTAGGAGACTATAATATTTGCCATAAGGCTATAGACATACATGATCCTGTAAGAAATAAGAAAAGTAGCGGCTTTTTACCTGAAGAAAGAGAGTGGATGGATGACTTCTTTGATACAGGTATGATTGACTCATTTCGACTAAAAAACCCTCATCCACATCAATACTCCTGGTGGAGTTATAGAGCCAATGCTAGAGCCAACAATAAAGGATGGAGAATAGACTATATAAGCGTTACAGAGAGTTTGAAGGATAGAGTAGAGGATGCAGGTATACTACAAGATGTGTTGCATTCAGACCATTGTCCTATTTTTATAGAACTAAATTAAACACTAGATATGATTGTATATAATGTAACAGTAAAAGTAGAGAATAGCATCTTAGATGAATGGCTGCCGTGGATTGAAAGTCACATGCCGGAAGTAGTAGAAACGGGCTGTTTTGAGTCTTATTCTTTCTTTGAATTATTGGAGCCTAAAACAGATGAAGACCGAACATTTGTAGTGCAGTATTTTGCAAAAAATAGGGAGCAATATGAAAAATATGTTTCTGATTTTGCGCCTAAATTACGGGAGGATGGAATGAATAAATTTGGAGATAAGTTTGTTGCATTCCGTTCAATGTTACACAAAAGGTCATAAAAGTTACTTGTGTATAATTTGTGCAAATCCTTTGCTGCACTGCATTTCAGCCGAAAATAGTTTCAAAAATATTGAAAGAAAGTATTACTTTCGTTGGAGTAAAAATTATAAATAAAATTCATTATGAACAAATCAGAATTAATTGACGCAATGGCATCCGCAGCGGATTGTACAAAATCTCAAGCAGGAGCAGCATTAGATGCTTTCTGCGAGTCAGTAACTAAAACACTTAAAAAAGGTGATAAAGTAACTTTAGTAGGTTTCGGAACTTTCTCTACTTCTAAGCGTGCAGCTCGTATGGGCCGTAACCCACAAACAGGTAAAGAAATCCAAATTAAAGCTAAGACGGTTGCTAAATTTAAAGCAGGTAAAGACCTTAGCACAAGAGTAAACAAGTAATTGTAACTCACTAAAACACTAGCACCTCTAGCATTTATGTTAGAGGTGTTTTTTTATGCGCCAAAGTAAGTGGTCAAGTTATGAGCTGCTTCTTTGATGGTCGCATCATTTTTAGCGAAGCAAAAACGTAGCATTTGGGTATCCTTCTCTTCTTGATAAAAAGGACTTAATGGAATAGAGGCTACCTTGGCTTTTTGCGTAAGCTCAATAGCAAAGGCTCTATCTGATAAGGTACTCAATCCTTTAAAGCTTACTAGTTGAAAGTAACTGCCAAGGCTTTTAAAAGGGATAGTAAAAGGTAGGTGGGCAAACTCATCTAAGAGCAAATCTCGCTTGGCTTGAAAACTGCTTGATAGTGCATCTAATTGGTGGTTGCCTTGTAAAAACTTAGCAATTGCATACTGTGATATTGAATTTACTGAAAATCCAATATACTGATGCGCTTTTCTGAATTCATTTGTAATTGAAGGTGGGCATGCTACAAACCCAATTTTCCAACCAGTTGCTTGTAACACCTTCCCAAAAGAAAAAACTACGTAGGAACGTGAAAATAACTCTTCATCTTGTAGAATGCTATAATGGCTATTGTCTTCAAAGCTCAAGTGGTCATACACCTCATCAGAAATAATTCTAATGTCAGTATCTCGTACTATTTCTTTTAGTGCTTCATAATCCGATGGGGACCATATGGTACCTGTAGGATTGTGTGGTGTATTTATGATTAATGCTTTTGTCTTAGCCGTTTTACTTTGCGCTACTTTATTCCAATTTACTTTGAAGGTTTCTGTATCTAAAGGCACACGTATTACCTTGCCGCCAAATGCCTTGACGTTGGGTGCGTAACTATCATAAGCAGGCTCAAGTATGATAACCTCATCTCCTGGTTTTAAAAAACTAGCAAACGAACAATAGATGCCATAAGTTGCACCAGGTGTTACAGTGATGTGTTGAGTGGTTAGTTGAACCTTATATTTTTGTTGCACCCGCTGGGCAATACTTTGTTGCAAAAGGGGCAAGCCCGGCATAGGAGCATATTGGTTGTAAGCCGTTTCAAAACCTTCTTTTAGGTAGTTACCTAAAGCAGGGTCTAGCTCAAAATCAGGAAAACCTTGCGATAGATTAACAGCATTGTGTTTTTGCGCCAAAGCGCTCATCTCAGTAAAAATAGTTACCCCTTTCATAAGCTTAAAGGAATTTATCTCCTTTACTACGTTTTACCTCAGCTACGTAATCCTTTATTTGCTGTTCTCTATTTCGCTCACATATAAGCAATACATCCTCAGTATCTACAACAATAAAATTTTCTAAACCTTGAATAAGCACTAGCTTGCCATCAGGACTTTTGACCATACATTGAGATGCATCTATTATCATTACATCTTCGCCATATACGGCATTGCCTAAATAGTCTTTGTCTGAATTTTCGTAGGCACTATTCCAAGTTCCTAAATCAGACCATCCAAAGTAAGATGGAATAACGTGCACGTTTTTGGCTTTTTCCATTATACCATAATCTAACGATATATTGGTGCATTGCGGGTAAGCTTTTGCAATATCGGCACCTTCCTGTGGCGTGTTGTATGATTTTACTTGTTTAAAAATATCATTTAGCTCAGGTAAATGATTAGCGTAGGCTTCCATTATTGTATTTACGTTCCACACAAAAATCCCAGCATTCCATAAAAAATCGCCACTGCGTATAAAGGTTTCGGCTAGTTCTAAATTGGGTTTTTCAGTAAACGTTTTTACTTTATAAAATCCATTTTGTTTACTATTGGTATCATATTGAATGTAACCATAGCCAGTATCAGGACGAGTTGGTTTAATGCCCAGGGTAACCAAGTGGTCATTTTTACTTACGTAATCCAACGCATCTAGTATATCTCTTTCAAACTTGCGCTCATCAAATATTAAATGATCCGCCGGCGACATAATGATATTTGCATTTGGGTTTTTGGCATAAAGCTTATGTACAAAATAAGCCGAACAAGGAGCTGTGTTTTTTCTTGAGGGCTCTGAGATTATATTCTCAGCAGCTAGTTGAGGCAGTTGTTCTTTTAATGTAGGGATGTAATCACCATTGGTAATTATATAAATATTTTCCGGGGGACAAATATTTTTAAAACGCTCATAAGTCCATTGGATTAAAGACTTACCAGTCCCTAATATATCAATAAATTGCTTTGGGTGGTCGTTGCGGCTTATTGGCCAGAAACGACTTCCAATACCTCCGGCCATAATAGCCACGTAGTTATTATTAAATGACATAAAAAGTTATGGCTTTAAAGGTAAAATTTAAAGCATGCTCTAAAAAATTATAAGGGTAAAATATTCTTAATATAATAATTTATCCAACGAGTTTCTAGGCGGCGCATGTTCGTTTTTTGTTTGGCCGTTTTATCCTTATGTCCAAGTAAATGAAGGATGCCGTGTACTACTACGCGCAGCAATTCTTCAGTAAATGGTTTTTTGAAAGTCTGTGCGTTTTCTTCAATGCGCTCAATGCTTATATAAATATCGGCTAATAAAAGCTCACTATCTTTTTCTGATAGATCAAAGGTGATAATATCTGTAAGGGTCTTGTGTTTTAAATATTCTTTATTGATACTTAAAAGGTACTCATCAGAACAAAAAATATAATTGATATTAAAATCGTCCTGTTTGTTTTTCAAAATCTCTTTTATCAAAAGAGCCATTTTGCGTTTGTGCTTTACACCGCTACGAATATCATAATCATGAAAGCTACAACGTTTCATTATTTTTAAATTTTAGCAATGATGCTTGTATTGTTTTCTACAATGTCTCCTATAGCTACCTGTATATCTGTACCTAGAGGAAAGTAAACATCTACCCGAGAACCAAATTTTATAAAGCCTAACTCGCCGTTTTGTTTTGCATCATCTCCTACCTTGGAATAGGTTACTATCCTACGAGCAACTGCACCGGCAATTTGTCTTATAAGCAAACTAGTTTTTGAGTTGCTTACTACAATGGTACTGCGTTCGTTTTCAGTTGAAGATTTTGGGTGCCATGCTACAAGATATTTTCCAGGGTGATATTTTACATAATCTACCTTGCCATTAATAGGATAACAATTTACATGCACATTTAAAGGTGACATAAATATGGATACTTGGATTCTTTTATCTTTAAAATACTCAGGCTCTTCTACTTCTTCTATTACTACTACCTTGCCATCGCATGGCGATAAAGCTAAGTCATCACCCGTAACCGGTGTGCGATTAGGAATTCTGAAAAACCAAAACACCCAAACCAAAAGTAGAAAAGTAAGTATAAGAATAGGGTAGTAAAGCCACCAATAACTTGATAGGAAAAAGTAATTCAATAAATTGAGTACACTAAAAATAACAATGCCTATGGCAACATAATTTTTTCCTTCTCTGTGTATATACATATCAGTTATTTTAAAAATAGGGGGATTGTAAAAGTATCAGAAAATAATTACTTTCTGTAATAATTGATATTTGTTTTGTTAGTTAAGGAAAGAAATTCCACGGCTGACAATCCATAAAAAAGAATGCATAGATAAATGCAAAGGAAGATGCTAAAATGAGTGAATCAAAACGGTCCATAGCACCACCATGACCTGGCATGATTTGCCCTGAATCTTTTACACCCGCCCAGCGCTTAATCTGAGATTCAACCAAGTCTCCAATTGTGCCTATCGCGCTTCCGATAGTTGCTAAAACTAGGTAGTCAACAAGCGTATATTGCGTAAACTGGATGCTCCAAATAATTGCAAAAAGGAGAGCAAATAAGATGCCAATAGCAGTGCCTTCTCTAGTTTTATTTGGAGAAATACTTGGTGCTAAAGGGGTTTTTCCAATAAATGAACCGCCTACATAAGCCATGGTATCATTAATCCAAATAGAAAAAATAAGGAATAAAGGAATTAGTAATGATTGCAATCTTAAGTGGTGTAGCAAGGCAAGCGGCACTACGATATAACCAATGCCCGTAATAAGCATTTTAGCTTTTTTATCTTTTGAAATAAATAGCATAAGTAGCATGCCCAAGAAAATACCTACGAAATAAAACAAGGTGGGCAATTGAAAAATACCATAAGAAAAAGCACAATCTTTTAATGGCAGGAGGGCAAGAAACACATACAAACAAATACCTGCTATAGTTAATGAAAACTTGTCTCTGCCGGTAAAAGATGTTTTGTAAATTTTCTCGAGCAAGGAAGTGTACTCACGCAGTGCTACAAATTGTACAAGCCCAAAAAGTATAAAAAAACTCCAAGAGTTATAAATTATTGCACCCAGCATTACTGCTACAAAAAGTACTGCACTAGTGGAACGAGTAGCAAATTTCTTTTTATCTAAACCCATTAATTATTTTCGTAGTTACTATTAATATAAGCTATGGCTTCCTCTTTTTTAGTTACATCTACATGTATTTCTAAGTAACCAAATGCTTGGTAAGAGGAGTCTTTTTTATTCAGAATTACAGTAGGTATTCCTTGTGTTTCTAAATTGCCTTTGATTGCCTCTGCCTCAAAATCTTGCTGCGTTTTATAAACGCAAATCCAGTCTATATTATTACTCATAGTTTCAATTAAAAATTAGCCAAAAAGTTTGTTTCATCAGGGTCAATAGGTACTTGGTCGATAGTATACTCATTCCGATTTTGATAAAACTTGTACAATAAAAATAAACTAATTATTGTTAGTGGAACAATCTCTAATAAATCTTTATAATCCAGTTCTCCTATTGGGTTATCATAATTTGCTTTGCTTATATAATAAGCTGCAAGCACTAAACCATTATTTATAGCGTGCATTACAATAGGTACAATAAGATTATTACTTAAGTAGTACGCAGCGCCCAGTAAAATGCCAGCATAAAACCGAGAAATAAAGCCCGTTGCACTAAAGTGAATCATACTAAATATGATCGCCGTTACTAGGATTGCAATCCAAGGGTTCTTTTTAAACGATGTACTTATTAAAATGTTTTGTAGCACGCCTCTAAAAAGAAACTCCTCACTAATAGCAGCCATGATGGAAAAAATAGCAAAATTGAAAATGATGGTTCCTGCCGAGGTAGTTTTGAGATAGGCATCTACCATTTCTTCTTGGGCAGCCTCGATAGCTAAAATTTCGGCACCCCAAGGAATCATTGAACTAAAGTGTTCCATAAGATTAATTAATGGAATAGAACAAATCATAATGAAGGCACCAAACAAGATATGTTTGCTCGATAAAGGATTTTTAATTTTAAGGTATTGTATAGGTTTGGGGAAAGCCAAATAGGCAAATACCAAGGCCGGTACTAGAAAAATAAAAACCTGAGATAAAAATTGAATGATTCTATGGATCTGTATGTATTGCGGCGTTGAATAATTTTCTGAAAATTCCTTGGCACTTAACCCTTCAGTAAGGTAGGGAGTAATGATATCCTGAATTCCTGCTAGTAGCAAAAGACTTATAAGGAACAAGCTGACCAAAGTCAATATCTGTACCGATGATTTATAATAGGTTAGGTATCTATTAAACATGAGCGCAAAGGTAAGAAAGCAAGTGGTTCTATATTTGTGTAATGGATTATTTGAAGCTTACATTTTCAGAAGTTGCTGAACAAGCACAGGAAGTGCTTATTGCCCAACTCTCGGAGTTTAATTTTATAGGCTTTGAGCAAAAGGATACCTTTCTTTTGGCCTATGCCGAAGAAGGAACTGTGCAACAGGCAGATTATAAATCTTTAACCGAAACGCATAGCTGCACTCAAGAAACCATACCAGAGGTAAATTGGAACGAAAAATGGGAACGTGATTTTGAACCTATAATTATTAAAGATCAAGTAGCTATACGTGCTCATTTTCATGAAGAAATAACATCAGTAAAGCATGAGATTGTTGTAACGCCCAAAATGAGTTTTGGTACAGGGCATCATGCCACCACGCAACTTATGTTAGAGCAAATGGCTACATTAGATTTACAAGATGCTACTGTGTTTGATTATGGCACGGGCACGGGTGTGCTGGCCATTTATGCCGAAATGCTAGGTGCAAAAAAAATTATTGCCAATGATATAGATCCTTGGAGTAAAGAAAACGCGATTGAAAATGCTGAGAGAAATAAGTGTACTAAAATTGATGTACGTTTAGGTGGAATTGATATTGTACCGGAAGAATCCTTTGATTGCATATTAGCTAATATCAATTTGAATGTATTACGGGCTAGTATGGAACAATTAATTGCTAAACTAAATAAAGGAGCCAAAAACCTCATCTTAAGTGGTGTTTTACAAGAAAATCGTGAGGATATAATTAATCTTGTAATTATGTATAATATTGATTATCAGGTATTTGCAAAAGATAAGTGGCTCTGTATACACCTAAAACACTAGATTTTGGGATTTATTCTAATACTTAGGCCTTATCTTCGCTACTTCTATTATTAGAGATTGTATATGCAAGAAATTATACTGTTTATAATGGCTTATCTTATTGGTAGTATTCCTACTTCTGTATGGGTAAGTCGCTATTTTTTTAATATTGATATTCGAGATTTTGGCAGCGGAAACGCTGGTGCCACAAATACGTTTAGAGTTTTAGGAACTAAAGCGGGTAGCTTTGTTTTTCTTTTTGACTTCTTAAAAGGATTTGTTGCTGTGGATTTGGCATATTTAATTATGGCTGGTGAGATGAGCAATGCTGCTTTAACCAATCTTCAAATTGGTTTAGGTATCACCGCTGTATTGGGTCATATATTTCCTATTTGGGCAAATTTTAGAGGTGGTAAAGGTATTGCAACCTTGTTTGGAATGATATTGGCAATCCAACCAACTGTTGCTTTAATTTTAGTAGCAGTATTTGTGGTAATGCTTTTTACTACACGTTATGTAAGCTTAAGTTCAATTGCGGCAAGTGTAGCTTTCCCAATTTTGTTATTATTTATATTTAGGGAGCCCGTAATGCTTTACAAAATTTTTGCCATTGCGGCAGCAGTGCTTGTTGTGCTTTCTCATCATAAAAATATTAGTCGCTTAGTAGCGGGTAATGAAAATCGCGTGCCTATGTTTGGGCGTGGGAAGTAGATTTCTTTTTAATTCGTATTACTTATTATACTAATTTTTTTTGCATAGCAAAAGAAAATGCAACGTATAGTAAGAACGCAATTGAAACTCCTAAGGATCGAAAAATTACAATGGATACAATACTCAAAAATACCCATACCAAGGGTAGCATGTTTTCCTTTACTGAACCTTTCATAAGTCCTTTAAGCGTAAAAAACTTGAACTTACAATTCATCAACCAGCAAAGCAAAATGATAACACCATATAGGAACCATTCATTGGTAAATAAGCTTGCTACACCCATAGGATTAAAAAAGTAAATCATTGGGAAAGAAGCAACTAATAAGCCAATAGCAGGTGTAGGTATTCCCATAAAGTATGCCGTTGTGGCCTCAGTATTATTAAACTTGGCTAAGCGCAAAGCGGCAAAGCAAGCTAAGAAAAAGGCCGGAGCAACCACCCACATGGATATATCCACGGCACCTTTGTGCTGCATAAATGCCACCCACAATAATTTCATGAGTATCATACTTGGTGCTACACCAAAGCTTACTAAATCAGCAAGACTATCTAAATCCTTACCAATAGGCGAGTGCTCATCGAGCCATCTAGCAACAGCTCCGTCAAGTAAGTCAAAAATACCTGCAAGTAGAATAAAAAAACCCGAAAGGTAAACTTGACTCGTACCGGGAATCCAAAAGTCCTGACCATTTAATTCTCTTAAAAAAGGTTGCCAATGCAAGGCAAATACTATAGCGATGCAGCCGCAGAAAAGATTAGCTAGGGTGAGTACGTTGGGTAAGTGTTTCAAATTATTATTTTTTATCAATTTAGACTTCACTCAATTCGATACAAAAAATGTCATCCTGAGCTGAGTCGAAGGGTTACTTTTTTTTCATTGCAGCCTCTATTTCTGCCGTTGTAATTGGAATGCCTTTGAACAAATCACGATTTTTAGTTTTTCCCACTACGTAATCATTCTCAATACGTATGCCCATTTGTTCTTCTTCGATATAAATTCCTGGTTCAATTGTAAATACCATTCCTTCTTTAATTTTTTCATTACGCGTACCAATATCGTGCACGTCTAATCCAATGTGATGCCCAAGGCCATGATAAAAATATTTTTTTAATAATGGATTTGCAGGGTCTTGATTTTTTACATCGTTTTTATTCAAGAGTCCAATTTTTAATAATTGTTTCTCCATTTCTTTTTCAGCTAATGCTGTAACCTGCAACCAAGTTTTACCAGGGCGCATTACTTTATTTGCGTATTTATGCACTGCTAAGCAAGCATCGTACACTTCTTTTTGACGTTTCGTAAATTTTCCACTTACCGGAATAGTTCGTGATAAATCGGCACAATAGTTACCATACTCTGCACCAAAATCCATTAAGATCAATTCGCCCTTTTTGCATTCTTGATTATTATCTACATAGTGCAAATAGCGAGCTCGGTCTCCGCAGGCTAGGATACAACCATAGGCATGTCTAGTAGCACGATTGCGCATAAACTCATGGGTTATTTCTGCCTCCACTTCATGCTCCCATACGCCAGGCTTTAAGAATTTACACACTCTCAAAAATGCTTTATGCGTAATATCCACGGCTTGTTGCATTACATCTACTTCAAACTTTGACTTTATAGCACGAAGCTCTTTTGTGATTAATGCTGCACGCTCATATTTATGCAGCGGATAGCGCGCTTGTATTTTTTTTACATATAATAAATCTAAGCGAACAACCTCGTTTGATAAGCGATCGTTTTCATTAGTATCTAAGTAAACAAACTCAGTATGGTGCATCCATGATTGTAATAAGCCATCTAGCTGATCAATAAAAATTACTGTTTTTATTCCAGATAAATCACTTGCTGCTTTTCTAGTTAATTTTTGACCTTCCCATTTTTCAAGATGCGCATTAGGGCGAAGGATTACTAATACCTCACGATACGCTTTATCGATATTATCAGGGTATAAAACAACCATTGTTTTTTCTTGTACCACACCACTTAGCCAAACCACATCACTATTGGGTTTGTAATAAGCTTGTGCATCTCCATTTTCGGGGATAGCAGGATGTGCCTGAAAAATAGCTAAGCTATTCTTTTTCATTTTTTTAATGAAACGGCTGCGGTTGTTTGTATATAATTTTGGATTAAGTGGTAAATATCGCATAAGTGCGTAAAGATAAAGGTTCACAGAGAACTATGAATACAATTAAAATATAATTCTAAGGCTGATAGCTTTTAAGCTATAAGCTTCTTTTGTTTATTTATCGGTTTCTACCAGAATAATGCGGAGCCCTGAAACCAACTAGTAATCTTATTTCAAGGAAGTTGCCGGCTAGGTTGGTTTCGCCAGCTTGTCTTTTATAATTGACTATATTATATCTAGCTTGAAAGCCATAAACTCCATTGTTCTTTTTGTATTCAATGCCTAAGCCCGTATTTAAATTAAGGCTTCTTTTTATGTATGCCTCCTCGCCAAAATCATTATCACTATTTAATAAACTCACTTGGTTGTAACCAATACCACCTAGCCAGTGCATGGCAACATTCTTTTTTTGAATAAAGTCATAATTATATTCTGCGCCAACATACAATTGTAAAAAATCGTTGGTTGGAACGATGTTGTTTTTATAAAGAACTTCTAAAGTGTCTTTTGACTTTCCAAAATCTATACCTAAGTTTCCATACCAATGATGGCGCCTCAACCTTCTACCAAAAAAGATATGAAGGCTTGGCATTACGCCTATGGTTGCCAAAGATCTGTTGGGAATAATTGCTCCAAAAGAAACTCCAAAACGAGCTTCTAATTGATTTTCTACACGCTCCATTTCATTTATATAAAGCTGGGCTAATTTAGTTTTTTTGTGAATTGGTTTTTCTAATTCTTTTAGGGTATTGTTGTCTGATGTAAAATAAAAAAGCAAAAACTTTTGATCAGGCGATATGTTATATTCGGGCACATCGTTTATTATTTTATTTAGCAAACTATCAATCAACTTATTTTGTGTATAGTCAAAGCGCCATGTATAAGGATATCGTATGTAGTAACGTTTTCTTTCAAATGTTTTTAATCGTTCAAAGAAATTAGAATCAATTAAGTTATCCGAAAAGCTATTGTTTTTTATACTTAAGCAGGTTTTTAAAGCAAAAATTGCATTGTTTTGTTCACATTTATTTTCCCAATAATCTAAAAAAAGCATCAAGCTATCTTCCTTTTTTTGAGTGTAGAAACTATTGAGGATTTCTCCTGCACTTTGCGCAACGTCGTTACAAGGTACATAGCGTTTTCGTACTAGATTGTCAAAGTTTGGTGTTTGCCCATAAAGCATAAAAGGAAAAGAAAATAGCAATAGGAGGGTTGTACTTTTTATCATTCTAATTCTAAGATACAAAAAAGGCGCCCATTCCATAATGAGCGCCTTCGTTTTTTATTAAATAAAAGTTCTAATTGTTTGCCATCATATGTACTTCCATATTTGGGAATGGTATATTGATTCCATTGGCATCAAATGCTTTCTTTACATTTTCTTGCATATAAAACATTACATCCCAATAGTGCTCGCTATTACAGAAAGGACGAGTAGCTAAATCTACTGAACTATCTCCTAGGTTAGCAACCACAACGCCCTGTGCAGGATCTTTAATTATATGCGGGCAGCTTGCACCAACCTCTAAAATTACTTTGCGCGCTTTATCAATATCTGCGCTATAAGCAATTCCGTAAGTTAACTCTACACCTACAATTCCTTGACCAGAAATATTTGTAATGTCGTTACTTGTCACATTTCCGTTTGCAATAATTACTCTTTTATTATCTAATGTAGCCAGTACCGTATTAAACGCGCTAATCGTATCAACTGTACCCGTAGTCTGGCCTCCGCCAATTTTTACTAAGTCTCCTACTTTAAAAGGTTTAAAAATCATAAGCATTACACCACTAGCAATGTGTCCAATGCTACCATTGAGCGCCATACCAATGCCTACCATTAAGGCACCAAATATTGCTATGAATGAAGTTGTATCCACGCCAAACATAGAGGCAACAGATAGGATCAACATAATTTTGAGTACTGCTCCAAGTATAGAAGCTAAGAAGCTAGATAAAGTTTCGTCCTTTGTGCTTTTTTCGATTTGTGGAGCAACCCACTTCATTATTTTTTTTATAATCCAAAGTCCAACAACTAGGGTAATAATAGCTAATAATACTTTTGGCGCATATTCGATCGCCATTGCGGTTCCTTTTGATATAATATTTTCTAAATCCATTTAATACAATTTTGCAGCAAGTATCGCATAGGGATTTTAAACTGACAACTATTGGTGTTAACATAACTTTGTTTTAATAAATTGCTTTGACCTTTTGGGTCAAATGCCTATTTCTAATATAGGGTAAATAGTATTTATAGGTTATTCATAACGCAACGCATTAATAGGATTTAAGCGGGAAGCTTTAATCGCAGGATAAATACCTGAAGCCAGTCCAACAATAAAACAAGTACCTATACCCAGGAAAACCCATTTCCAAGGAATGACAAATGGGCTATCAAAAAATAATGAAAACAAATTACCAGAGATAATACCAAGTATCATTCCTAATAAGCCGCCTTTTAAACTTATATAAATTGCTTCGGTAAGAAACTGTTTACGTACAGTTTTGTTTGTGGCACCAATTGCTTTGGAAACACCTATCTCGCGGGTGCGTTCTACTACGGCAACTAGCATAATATTCATTAAGCCTATAGCCGCACCTAGCAGGGTTATAAACCCAATGGCCGCGGCGGTTATCGTTATCATTCTAATATTATCTAATAACATATTAGCCAAGCCGTCGCTGCTTATGATTGAAAAGTTTTCTGTTTCGTTGAGTTTTAATTTTTTAATTGATCGCATTTGCCCAATAGCTGCATCTTGCGCAAGATGCATATATTTCATATCCTTAATTTTGATACTAATTACATATGATGCGTTCTTTAGTGAGAAGCGCTGCCGTGCATTATTTATAGTTATAAAAACTTGGTTATCGGTTCGGTCAACAAAGCTTGATCCTGTTTTTTCTAAAACGCCAATAATTTTATACGGCGTATTGCCTACAAATAATTTTTTATCTATAGCAGCTCGTGCTGTTCCAAAATAATTTTTGGCAATCGTATTACCTACAAAACAAATATTGCCTCCTTGTAAAACGTCTTTTCGGGTAAAATTTCTACCAAAGGTTATTAAGGTACCAGACATGGGAATGTATTGCTCGTCAATGGCTAATACCTTTGTATTTGGGTTAGATGTTTTTTTCTTTGATTTAATTATCGCTTCGCCGCTAGCAAGTACACTTGTACCTACCGTAGAAGGGTAGTCGTAATTTTTTTTGAATTGGCTAGCTTGTAAATATGTTATGTCAGGGTTTTGGTTGGATTGTTTTTTGCGCCCATGCCGCCTGCTTTTTTTTAACCCTTGCGATTGGATAGTGAAGGTGTTGGTACCCATGGCGCTAAAGCTAGATACAATGTTATTTTCAAGGATTTGTATAATTGTAATAATGCTAATTAGTGCAAAAATCCCAATCGTAATAATAGCAACCGTTAGGTTGGAGCGCAGCCTATTACCTCTAATAGATTGAATTGTAAGACTATATATGTCTAAGAATCGCATGTATCAAAGGTATGTTAAGGACTTTTATTAATGATAAGATAAAAATGAAGATTATTGCACGGCCTTCAAGAATATCTATATTTTTGTAAGTCAGTATTATGAAAAACATTTTTATTCTCTTCTTATTCTTATTCGGAACTACAGGTGTTGCTTTTGCGCAAGGTCAAGTGGTATTACCGGTAGACGAAGTAACCAAGAGCACGAAGAAAAACTTTGTGAAGGCAAGAAAAAACGTACCACGTTCTGATTGGAACAAATATTATAGATATCCTGTACAGGTAAAAAAATCAAAATATAATATAGCAGTATTTACTCCTATGTTTTTAGATTCAGTTGATTTGTCTAAATCAGTTACTCGCATTCCTAAATTTATGAAACCTGGAATTGATTTTTATCAAGGGGTTGAAATAGCTGCTGATAGTTTGCGTAGAAAAGGATTTCGATTTGACATTCATGTTTTTGATAGTCGTTCAAGGAAAATGAATATTAAAAATGTAATTTCTACTGATCGTTTAGATTCTATGGATTTGATAATTGGAAATGCAAGTGTAAAAGATTTACAAGCATTAGCAGATTACTCCAAACAAAAAGAAATAAACTTTGTAAGTGCGGTCTCGCCTTCTTCGGCTCGTCAGGAGTTTAATCCATTTTTTACTATTCTACAACCTACCTTACAAACACATGTGCGCGATTTACACCGCGTTATTACTAAAAAGTATCCTGAGGATAATGTGATTTACTTGCACGGAGTCAAACAATCTGAAAAAAATGCGCTAGGTTATTTTGAGAAAGACGAGATATATCCAACACCTGGTCGTTTTCATAAAATAAAAGTGAGTGGCTCTAATATTAATATTGCCGGTATAATGGCTAAGCTTGATTCCAATTATCATACAACGATTGTCTTAGGTACGTTGAGTCCAAAAACTTCTTACCAGATTTTACAAAAATTAGCACCATTGGCTAAAAAAACAAGATTGAAAGTTTTTGGAATGCCAACCTTAGAAATGATTACTTCACTTAAAAAAACAGAAGCATTTCCTAATATGAAAATCTATTATACTACTGCTTTTGTAAAAGAAAGTTCATCGCCTGCTACCAAGTATATATTGCGTAAGTATCAAGAAAATATGGGAGGAACTCCTACTGATTTGCTTTATAAGGGCTTTGAAAGTTTTTACTTCTTTGCACATATGATGAATCAATATGGCGTGCCGTTTAATAAACGCATTACTGATAATCGTTATAGCTTTTTAACGCCTTATAAAATTATGCCAGTTAAATCCAACGGGAAGTTTAAGTTTTATGAAAATAAATACTTGTACATGCTTAGCTATGAAAATGGGATAATGACTTACGAGTAATTTACTCGGATAGTACCATTACTTCTACTCTTCTATTTTGCCCTCGTTGATACCTGTTATCTTCAATAGGAAATATTTTTTGACTACCTCCAAACCCTTTTGTTTTAAGGCGGGTGGAGCTAATGCCACTTTTTACAAGGTAATCCTTAATAGCTAGTGCTCTATTTACGGAGAGGTTATCTGTTTTAGTATCCCAATCAAAGCCATCAAGCTCATAGGTTGTACAGCATACATGCCCTTGTATTTCTATACGAAGTGTTGGTCTTTCTTTTAGGATTTTAATAAGAGTATCTAATGAAGCGGTAGACTGATTTATAAGATAATGTCTGCCCCCTTGAAACAGTAAATTAGGTAAAGCAATTTTGCTATTAGCGGTAAAGTTTTTTCTGTCAAGATTTTTGGCACGCGTAGCAGGTGTTACTTGCTTTATATTTTTTTTATCTTTTGAGGTGATTGAAATATTCGATCTTACTTTTTTAGGGGTTGCTATTTTTCCAGTAGTTTTAGTTGTGATACTTGTTTTATTAAAGTCATTTAATACGCTTGGCTCTTTTGATTTATCTGTTACAAACTTTACAAGTACACGTCGGTTTTTTTGTCTAGCTTCAGCTGAGTTATTGGCGGTAAGTGGTTTGTCTTTACCAAAACCAATTTTGCCATGAATCTTTGGTTTTAAAAATCCATTATCAATCAATAGTTGTTCAACAGCTTGCACTCTTCTTTTTGATAAGCCGTAATTGTATTTTTTACTACCAATACTATCGCAATGCCCTTCAAGGTAAATTTCAGTTATATTATAAGTATAAATTGTTTTTATCAAATGAGTCATTGCACTATCAGGGACTATTGCTTTGTCATAATCAAATAGCACATAGTATTGATTTTGCGCATTAGCAAAAAAAGTCAAAAAGCAAAAAAGTATGGTGAATCTAAAATTCATTCTTAGATAACCAAGATAAGCAATAATTAGATTTAGCTTTGTAAAAAGAATTATAAAATGGGTAGTAGAGCACCAAAAGATACCTTAACGGTAATGAGTGAATTGGTCTTGCCAAACGATACAAATACGTTGGGCAACTTAATGGGAGGTCGTTTAATGCATTGGATGGATATTGCTGCGGCTATGGCGGCAATGAAACATTGTCATTGCCCTGTGGTTACAGCTAGCGCTGATAATATTTCATTTGAGAATCCTATTAAATTGGGTAATATGGTTACACTGGAGGCGCGAGTTACCCGAGCGTTTCGTACCTCAATGGAAATTTATATAAGGGTATATGGCGAAGATGTATCTGCTCAGTATAAGTATGTATCTAATGAAGCGTATTTGACGTTTGTAGCCTTGGACCCTAATGGTAAGCCAAGACCGGTTGGGAAATTAATACCTGAAACAGAAGAAGAAAAAAGCCACTTTGAAGGGGCGCTTAGAAGGCGTCAATTACGTTTAATACTAGGAGGTAAAATGAAACCGCAAGATGCCGATGAGTTGAAAGCCCTCTTTATGGATCGGGTGAAGTAAAGCGTAATCTATTAAATTTATTGAGTAAGAGTGGCCTTAAAAAGGGAACAGTTCTTATCGTAAACGATAAGAACTGCTATCCCTAACCAAATCAACCTATGAAAAAGAAAGTTTCTTTCGAAACCTCTTATAAAACAAATATACACTGATGGAATATACATTTCCATAGATTTTTGCTAATAAAGCATTAACGTCAAAATTTTATTCTAGATTCTCTTTTTCCATATTCGGTATGAGAAACTTACATTCGCAAAAAAATAATAATACATGGCGATTATAGAATGTGTACCTAATATTAGCGAAGGAAGAAGACCAGAAGTTATAAAAGAAGTAAGTAGCATCGTAGAAACTGTAGAAGGCGTAAAGCTTTTAGATGTTGATCCTGGAGCAGCTACTAATAGAACCGTTATAACGTTTGTAGGTGAACCACAGCCAGTAATCGATGCGGCTTTTCTTTTAATAAAAAAGGCAAGTGAACTTATTGATATGAGCCAGCATAGTGGTGAGCATCCACGCATGGGTGCAACCGATGTTTGTCCATTGATTCCTATAAGTGGTATTACAATGGAAGAAACCGCAAAGTGGGCGCATAAATTAGGCAAACGTGTAGGCGAAGAATTAAGTATACCAGGTTACTTCTATGAAAATGCGGCAACAAGCGATGATAGAAAAAACTTGGCAACAGTACGAGCTGGTGAGTATGAAGGTCTTGAAAAAAAACTAGCTGATCCTAATTGGAAACCTGATTTTGGACCAGCTGCTTTTAACGCTTCTACAGGTTGTACGGCTATTAGTGCGCGAGATTTTTTGGTAGCATATAATGTCAACCTTAATACAACTTCTGTACGTAGGGCCAATAGTATTGCATTTGATTTAAGAGAAAATGGTCGTATAAAAAGAGAAGGTGGCACTTTAACGGGTAAGCCAATGGAAGACGAAAATGGTGAGCCATTACGTGAGCCAGGTTTATTAAAAAAAGTAAAAGCGATTGGCTGGTATATTGATGAGTATGGCATAGCACAGATTTCTATGAACTTGAATGATATAAAAGTTACACCATTGCATATTGCTTTTGATAAAACTGTAGAGCGCGCAGCTGCTCGTGGTATGCGTGTAACGGGTAGTGAGTTGGTAGGATTGGTTCCATTACAATCTATGCTCTATGCAGGGGATTATTTTCTGCGAAAGCAAAATAGAAGTTTAGGGATTGATGATGCTGAAAAAATAAAAATTGCGATTAAAAGTATGGGATTAGATGAGCTCACACCTTTTGATCCTAAGAAAAAAATAATAGAATATGTAATGCAGGATGGTGCACCCAAGCGCTTAGTTGATTTAGAGTTGACCGCTTTTGCTGATATGACCGCGGGCGAAAGTCCGGCACCGGGTGGTGGAAGCGTAAGTGCTTATGTAGGAAGTTTAGGAGCGGCTCTGGGAACCATGGTTGCCAATTTAAGTAGCCACAAAAGAGGCTGGGATGACCGTTGGGAAGAGTTTTCTGATTGGGCAGTAAAAGGCCAAGCTTTAAAAGATGAATTGATTCGATTGGTTGATGAAGATACCAATGCATTTAATAAAATAATTGATGCGGTACGAATGGCGAAAGGTACGGACGAGGAAAAAGCGGCGCGTAAACAAGCTATTCAGGATGCTACGATTTATGCAATAGAAGTTCCGTTAGAAACAGTTAAGGTTTCTTTTAAAGTATTTGAATTGTGTAAAGCAATGGCCGAAAAAGGAAACCAAAACAGTTTAAGTGATGCTGCTGTTGGCGCCTTGTGTGCCCGTGCTGCAGTTTACGGAGCTAATTTGAATGTTCGTATTAATTGTAAAGATTTGACTGATAAAGCACTAGCAGAGAAGTATCTAAATGAAGCCAATCAAATATTAGAAGATGCAAAAAATGCAGAGGAAGAGATAATAAAAATAACAGAAGCCTCGTTATAATAAGTGTTTTAACAAGTCTATTCTGAAAAATATTGTAACTTGTAATCAACAAACCCTCTAATCATGCGAAAAATAATTCTGTTTACCTTTTTTACTGTTGCCATGGGTGCAGTACTTTTTTCTTCTTGTATTAAAGAACCTGAAACCTTTAATCAACAAACGGGAGAGTTGAGGTTACCTGATATTCCTTATGAATATTTTTTTTCGGGTAGCGGACCTACTCACTGGGACTTAAAGGCTGAGGTAGGAAGAGTTTTATTTTATGATAGAAATTTATCTAAAACGAATGCGATTTCCTGTGCTTCTTGTCATATTCAAGCACATGCTTTTGGTGATAATAAAGCCTTAAGCGATGGCTTTGAGAATAAAAAAACAGATAGAAATTCAATTGCTATTCATAACTTAACTACGCCTTTTACTTTCGGTGGTTCCAATAATCTTTTTTGGGATGGGCGATCTACTGATTTGAATGAAATGGTATTGCAGCCGTCTTTAAATCATATTGAAATGGGTATGACATCGCGCGATGAAATTACTGCCAAGATTAAATCGCTTGGGTATTATGATCAACTTTTTATTGATGGCACATTTGATGAAATTAATTCGGAAAATATTGCAGATGCGTTGGTCAAGTTTATTACTTCAATTCAAGTACAAAACTCAAAGTTTGATAAGGTGCATTCTTTTCCCATGCAAGATCGATTTACTGCCTTAGAGCAGTATGGTGAAACTTTATTCAACGGAAAATATAATTGTAATGGTTGTCATAGTAATCCTATTTCTAGTTATGGATTTAATAATTCAAATTTTGTGAATATTGGATTGGATAAAACAAGTAAAGATGCAGGTTTAATGGATGTAACGCATAAGGAAAGTGATAGAGGTAAGTTCAAAGTACCAGGCTTAAGAAATGTCCAATTCTCTGCGCCCTATATGCATGACGGTCGTTTTGGAACCTTGGAGGAGGTTTTGAATCATTACAGTCATGGCGTTCAATCGGTTGATAACTTAGATGTGCGTTTACGCGAAGCTAATGGAGATGCTAAGCAGATGAATATAACTGACTATGACAAAAAAGCATTGATAGCATTTTTGAATACACTTACTGATTATGATGTGCTTACACACGATCGTTTTTCCAACCCATTTAAAAATCAATAATTCAATTTATGAAAAAGTTACTTTTTTTATTGCTTGTTACAAGCATAGGAAATTCATTATTTGCACAAGAAGAAATAGTTGAAACGCCAATAGAAAAAACGAAAAAAACTGATCATTACATTGGGGTTCAGGCTAATTATTTGGTGCGTGAATTTTTTAATTTTGGCGGAAGTAATAGTGTAAATCTCAATCCTTTTGGCTTTGTTTATCATCTAAACTCCATTAAAAGTGGTATAGGTTTTAGAGTAGGTTTAGGTCCAAGTATTTATAGTACTAAGAATATTGATGGTTTGGCTACCATTAATTCTAAAGGATATAATTTGAATGGAAGATTGGGCTTTGATAAACGTTTTCATTTGAATACACGTTGGGAAGCAGGCGTGGGTTTGGATGCCGTAGTTGTTCTTAAAAAAGATGAGTCTCGTAATGATCAAATTAATAATCAAGGTATAATTTCTGAAACCAGAGCTTTTAGTACAAGTTATTGTGGTGGCCCTATGGGTTATTTGCGATATAAATTAAGGCCCAATATATTATTAGGTACCGAAACGAGTTTTTATATCCTATCAACTGATAATCAGAACAGAACACCTTATTTAATCAATTTGGAGAAGTGTTAACTGAGTCTAATGATAGTGATAAATTGCTAAATGGAGATCTGAACCTTCCCATTAGCATATTTCTTATTATTAAATTCTAGTAGTTAAAAAAAATACTGCAAGCCGATAAGCCGGATTCTGTCGAGGACTATCATTTATCTAGCCTTAATGTCGCCATTAAGATCTTGCTACCTACCCGTAAACTCAGGCGAGCAGCCTTATAGCGTTTACTTATTTGGTATTGCAGCACGCAAGGTTTGCCCAATGTTATAGTTGCCTATAAAATTCGTGCGCTCTTACCGCACGTTTTCATCCTTACCCTAAGGCGGTTATTTTCTGTGGCACTGTCTTCCCTTCATAAATGGAGGGAGCAGGTGTTATCTGCTACGTTGCTCTATGCTGTCCGGACTTTCCTACCTATAATAAATCATAGATCGATAGCCTAGCTTGCAGTGGTGCAAATGTAATTAAATACCTATGCCAATTCCTATTCGAAATAGATTATCCTTTGGTATAAATTTTAAAATTGAATATTTTGAACTTCTAGCGTCTATAGGAATATCAGGATTATCAGTAATTTCATTGACCGCTTGAAATTGAGTAATACCCCAAAGTGTATTAACATTAATAAAAAGTTTCTTAAACTGAAAATAAGTACCTAAACTAGCATGTGCGGTAGCTCCAAGAGATGTTGTGGAGGAGCTATTAAATGTGCTTTTCAGGGAGGCTCGATCCATCATTGTCCAATGAGGTGTAATCGCACCACCATAATAAGGATACACGCTAACTATTTTATCTTGTAATATAGGATTGCCTAACCGCTGATATTGAAAGCGAATAAGTGCTTGATAATAATTGTCAATATATTCTCTGTCCTCTACTGGAATGTAGACATTGGATGCTGCAGTGTTCTTAGTAAATTTTGCTAATTCGAATGATAAGATTCTTTTATTTTTTTTGCGTAAATATTCAAAACTAGGGAACCAAAAATTATGCTTAAATATTTTTTTATTAGGACGTTCAAAATCGCTTCTGTGTCCATTAAAATTTAATAATAATTTGTTTGATGTTTGTGAATACGATGCTGTATTGCAAATTATCATTACCAAGATTAGGGGGATTGTTTTTTTCATAATTAACTATATAACGACCAAAATTATTCTTTTATTATAAAAGAAATGTAAGGGGAATGTCATTTCTAACTCCTGTCGTTACTCAAGATATTGGTTGTTTTTTGAAGCACTTTAATTATTATATACCATACTACAGCGGCTATCAAAAAGTAAAGCCAATGTTTATCGGTCTCCAGAAAAGTTCCGGAGTCCAAGTATTGACGCCCGGCCACAAATAAAAGACAGATAACAAATAAGTTCAGTATACCTGCTTTTTCTTGACGGATAACTTTACGCCAGCTAAACTTATATTTTGGCCGTGTCCAATTGCCAAGCTTAGGGATGAAGGCAGGGGTAATCATGCTCCAGTCCGTATAATCTGTACAGTATTTATCTATGAGAAACATTTCCTCGGCATACATTATTCGCTCATAATAAACCCAATACAAAAATGTAAAAGCAACACAAAACCAAATGTTCTGGGTAAACATAGCAAGTCCTAACCACATGAAGTAATTACCTACATATAAAGGATGGCGTACTGTTGCATAAGGTCCTGTGCGATTCACTTCATCCGCTATTTGCCCTTCGGCAGTATTGCGTCCTGAGGTGTTATTGCCACTAAACCCAATGGTAATTATACGTATGAGTAGGCCAAACACGGCTACATCCAAGCAGACCAATTCCCAAACCGTTTTTTCATTTTCAATAAAGTGAAAATCCTGAAATAAATAAACGAACAATGCTGCTACTAGAATAATGATAGGTAAATAACTTCTGTACTTAAACAAAAAATCACCTTGGGTTCTGAGTTCGTTTTTTAGTGCCATAAATAGTTTTCAAAAGTAGTGTTTTCGATGCTCCTTTTCAAAATAGCTTTCTAATACATATTGCTTTAACTATGATTAGTAGATTTCCCTTACTTTTATAAGGCATTATGAATATAAAAAGGGTTCAAGCAAAAGAATATACATGGATTGATATTCAAGGTCCGAGTACAGAGGATATTCCTGCAATTACTCAGGAGTATGGCCTGGGTCAGTTTTTATTACAAGATAGTTTGGAGCCAGGGCATTTGCCAAAATTAGAAAAAAGAGAAGGCTATACTTTTTTTATACTACGGGCTTACACTGCAGCACGGGAGATAAATGCAACTAATATTCCGGAGCTTTCAAATAAAATTTCCTTTTTTGTTTTTGAAGATAAATTTATAACAATGCATAAGGCGCCATTTGATTATTTAAATAAATCAGAAAAAACATATGCATCAATGTATGATCATTTAGTAGCATTGTTTAATACTATAATAAATACGTTTGACTTGCCAGCAGAGTGGCATAGCGATGATTTGGATAGAATTGAAGAGGTTATTTTTTTAAAAAACTATTCAAAAATTTCTTTGGAGGAATTGTACTTTCAAAAAGCTGAGATTCGATTAAGCAAAAAACTATTAATGTTGAATCAACAAGTAATAAATAAAATTGAATTTCCTGATGCGTATCAATATCACATAGCGGATATAAGAGATAGTGTGGTACAATATCTTTTGGAGTTTGATGAAGCGGTGGACGATGCAAATAATATTACACATACCTACCTTTCAATAGCCGCGCAAAAAAGTAATGATGTAATGAAGCTACTTACAATATTTTCGGCTTTCTTTTTACCACTAACCTTTATAGTAGGAGTGTATGGTATGAATTTTAAATGGATGCCTGAGCTTGAAAATAAAATGGGCTATCCCATAGTTATGCTTGCCATGGCAGCAATATGCGTAGGGATTTATATATGGTTTAAGCGTAAGCGGATTTTGTAATTTCAAATATAAAAAAAGCCATCACGCTTGTGCATGATGGCATTAAACTCAAAATTATATAACTTACCTGACCATAGTCAGGTTAAAAAATTAATCTCTTGGGTTGGCTACTTTAACTACAATCTGACGACCGTCTAATTCTGTTTCGTTAAGTGCTTCAATGGCAGCTTGCGCTTCTCCATCGTTGTCCATTTCTACGAAACCAAATCCTTTAGATCGGTTTTCATACTTGTCAAAGATAATTTTTGCACTTGATACT
>CALJNC010000038.1 GCA_937981995.1 uncultured Chitinophagaceae bacterium | reverse complement strand
TCAGGATTACTTTCAATTCTTTGACATACTTGTTCTAATTCCTGCCATTTTCCATGGCCAAAGGCATTAAAATCTTTATTCTGTTTTCTAAAGTTTGCTGTTTTCATCTTTTTCTGTTTTTAAATTTTGATTTATCCAGTTCTTACACTCTTCAATGTCAAATCTTACAGCATCGCCAATTTTAACAGATGGCATCCCATCTTTCCGGAGTTTTACGATTGTTGAGGGTGACAAAGAGAGAAGGTTAGATAATTCTTTTGATGTTATGAGAATTTTTTTGGGATTGCGCTGTTCTATTTTATTTAGATAATCCTCCATATGCACAATAAAACGTCCAGACAATTCGCTTGCAAGCTGGTTAATTAAGTTGTTCAGACTGTTGTTTATGATATCAGAATTATTACTCATTACGACTTAAAACTCTGTAACTCTGAGTTCCTGAAGAAGTTGACTAATTCAATTTCGGAACTTTAAAAGATGCCAAACAACCGTTGAAACCCTTATTAAATAAGAGTTTAGTTAATCGAGTAAATGAAAAATTAACCCCTAATTAATTGTAGATTACAACAGAATTTCGGAAGGATTTAATGCCGAATCAGCTTTTTCACAACAACATCAATCCTTTTCTTGGTTATTGTGGGAATTTTAGATGTGTTAGATTTAGAAAAATTATCTACATTAATAATCTCATCTTTGATCGTAAAAGTATTTGCCACTTGTTGCCATTTACTGAGGAATTCGTTCTCGAAATTTATCCTACTCTTTAGTTTTTGAATAAAATAATAAAGCGAATCTTTAGAGCCAATCCAATTAATTCTGTCATATTCAAGATTGTACTTCTCATTAAGTATGGAATCAAATTTGTTTAGCTCTATTGTTTCAATGAGTTCTTGTCGAATAAGCCCCTCTTTTAATGCTCTTATTTCATATTTTGCCATAGGAAGACTAAACGTATTCGAATAAGGCTTATTTCTTCTTCTGAGCATCAAATACAATTCGTAAAATGCCTTAGACTTTTTCTCTGCTGCAAATTCGACATACTCCTTTCGCTTACCCATGTCTGGATATTCAACGACATTATGATTCCATGATTCTTTATTTCTTCTAAATGATTCAAAAGCATCCTGTATAGGTTTGGCTTCTGCTAACTCAACTTCATGATACTTTAATGGCATAATTTCTAAATACGATAATTCAATAATAGACTTAGAACGATGTACTGGACCCTCTATTATTATTTTATTGTTCTCGCTTATATATGCCTCGGATAAGATCTTTGGATTAGTAAGTGTTTCATTAATAGTTTCAAACAATAAACGACTATGTTCTTCAAAATCATCAGCATCTCTTGAATCTAAAAGATAGTTATGCACTAAATACCTTAAATAATTCTTAGATTCAGACTCTAAGACACTGATCTGTTTAGAATGAATTAATTCCAAATCACTTTTTGAAATAATATTATCATAATCCGATTGTCCTTCATTTACTTCAATTTCAATTAAATCGGAGTATAAATCATTATAGCAGAATTTACATTGCAACCAATCAGAGTAAGTGTATTTCATAGATACTGAGCTCTAAAATAACAAATGCTACAGAATATGTTACACTATAGGGCCCTTACTACTTAATAAATGACAGAAGCCCTTTAAAATCAATAGATTCTAAAGGGCTTTTTAACTGTATCGGTGGACCCACCAGGACTCGAACCTGGGACCACCTGATTATGAGTCAGGTGCTCTAACCAACTGAGCTATAGGTCCAATATCAAGTTGTGCTCGATATTAAGGACGCCAAAAGTAAAATTAAATTTTACAATAAGAAAATAAATGGAAAAGAAATACAACTAATTACGATTAGCCTTTACTTCAAAGGTTGCCTCGGTTTTTATATCGTAGTCATTAAGGAGCACTTCGTCTGTAACAGCCTCTATTTTAAGCTTAAACTTATCTGTAGTTAAATATGGCTTTAAGTCTTCCGTACTTACATCTAAGTCTAATTGACTTAATCCATCTTGTACGTCTTTCACTTCGGCAATTACTTTATCAGTTAGGCCATCTGCGCTTATGCTTAGTGCTATAGATTTCAAGAAATTAAAATCACCTGTAGTAGGGCTCACAATTTGTAAATTCATGGCTATCACCTTAATATAGTCTGCATTTTCAGCGCTTGTATTATTATTAGAAAACTCATTCTCATATGAAGTGAGCACCTCGGTAGAATTAAGATTTATAGGAACGCCTAATGTAGCAGATGAAGGCATAAAAAAAGTAGCCTCTCTTGTAAACTGAAAAGTAGTAAGAGTATCTAATAACTTAGTACAAGATGCAAAGGTGGCAAGGAGTATGAAGGAAAGGAATAGCTTTTTCATAAGATGGTTTATATCTTAATCATCAAATTCCAAGCCATTTTTCATTTTATCCCATAATTCGGGTATTCTTTTTACCCATACAAGCTCTTCCATCTTATCCTTAGCGTCCTGTACTGGTATACCAAACCATACTTTACCACCAGGTAATGACTTACCTACTCCACTTTTGGCAAGTACAATTGTATTATCTCCAATGTCTAAGTCTTTACTAACGCCTACTTGGCCATATAGAATTACGTTATTTCCAATATTTACTTTACCAGCTACTCCTACTTGAGCTGCAAAAAGGCAATTACGCCCTACTACCGTACCATGACCTATATGAATGTAATTATCAAACTTACTTCCTGCCCCGATAATAGTATCACCACTAGCACCTTTATCTATTGTACAACAAGCACCAATTTCTACATCGTCATGTATGATCGTTCTACCTGTATTTTCTAATTTATCATACAATAGTTTTTTACCATTTCTTCTAATAAAATAAAATGCGTCTCCACCTATTACAGTATTAGATTGTATAATTACATTATCACCTATTATACTATGATCATAAATTGAAACACCAGGATGTATAATACAGTTCTTTCCAATTTTTACATGATTACCAACAAATACATTTGGCTGTATAATTGTACCCTCTCCTATTTCAGCCGAGTCTGAAATTGCTTTACTTGCAGATTCAAATGGTCTAAAATGTTTTGATAGTTTTATAAATTCTCCGGCTGGATCATCACATACAAAAAGTAATTTACCTTCTTGTTCTGCTGTCTCTTCGTTTATTAAAACAATAGCAGCATCACTTTCAAAAGTTTTATCGTAGTACTTAGCAACGTTTACAAACGTAATGTCACCATCAGTAATTTTATGAACTTCATTTATACCTGTAATTTCTTTATCTATAGAACCAATTATTTTCTTTGGCTTTACAAATTCTTTGACCCAGTCAATCGTTATAGATTTTTCAAATTTCATTCAGGAGTTTTATAAATATAAATACAAATATAACAGCAAGTTCATTTTAAATCATCTTAAAAAAAAGTTGTCTTGTTAAAAAGCATTTTGCTTTTCCCCAAAACTGTGAATAACTTTTATCGACAAAAAAACTGCAGAACTAATATATACATCTATACTTGTATTGGTTAACGCGCTTACTAACCCATAAATTCAAAAGAACCGATTACGCTTGTAGTCGGTTTTTTTTTATTTTATTTCCTACGAAGTTTGTTTTTTACTAGCGTACTTTTATTCTTTCTTAAATAGATATAAAATTATGTTGCAATCCATGACAGCTTTCGGTAGCGCATCCAAAACCATTGGTGATTTACAATGTACCGTTGAAATTAAATCACTGAACGGTAAGCAGTTTGACGTTTACGCTAAAATCCCACAAAGCCTTAAGCCTATTGATATACAGTTGCGCAACGCAATTAAAAAAAAGCTCAAACGCGGAAGTATTGAATTGATAATAAACCTTAAACAATTTGGCGACAGCAAACCAATTGCCATTAATCAAGAACTTGCAGCTTTTTATAAAGACAAGATAAAAGACCTGAGTAAAGATTTAGACTTGAACGCTGATTTTTCTTTGGATACTATTTTAAAATTACCCGAAGTTGTAAGCACTTCTCATGGTACGTTAAGTGAAAATAGTTTACAAGAAATTGTTGATTTGTGTGACGAAATATGCAATCAAGTAATAGAAGAAAGAAAAAAAGAAGGCGCCATGTTAGAAAAAACATTGGTTAATAATATAAATAATATTCAAAATACGGTGCGTGAAATAGAACCCTTAGAAAAAGAACGCAGAACTGCTAAAAAGGATAAATTAAAAACTCATCTTAAGGAACTTACTTCTGATGATAAATTTGATGAAAACAGGTTGGAACAAGAGATTGTTTACTACATCGAAAAATTAGACATTAGCGAAGAACAAACAAGGCTAAGCCATCACTGCGAGTACTTTTTAGAATTAGTAAATAATGATTCCGATTTGATAGGTAAAAAACTTGGTTTTGTGTGTCAAGAAATTGGTAGAGAAATAAATACCATGGGAGCAAAAGCAAATCATGTGGGTATTCAAAAATTAGTAGTAGGCATGAAAGATCAAT
Source organism: uncultured Chitinophagaceae bacterium (assembly GCA_937981995.1). Taxonomy (GTDB): domain Bacteria; phylum Bacteroidota; class Bacteroidia; order Chitinophagales; family Chitinophagaceae; genus JAGNRR01. The sequence goes on along the minus strand of CALJNC010000038.1, from coordinate 67,133 downwards.
TAGAACAAGCAAAAGAACAAATAGCTAATGTCCTATAATAAAATAATTACACTACTTGTAGTCATCACCTTAATCGCGTCTTGTATTCCATCAAATACATTCGAGAAAAACGAATCTATTCTTCATCACCGATGGGACAAAAAAGACAGCAAAGTATTCGAGTTTGATATAACAGATACTACAAGCAAATACTTGATGTATGTTACCATGCGGCATACTGATGCCTATAATTTTTCTAACATTTGGCTCAACGTACATACCATTGAACCCAATGGTAAGACAATGAAACAAAAAATGGAACTTCCCTTAGCCGAAAGCTCAGGACGGTGGACCGGCAAAGGAATGAATGAGATTTACGAGCATAAAATAAGGATGTCAGGAAACTCAAACATGAAATTTGAGCATAAAGGATTGTATAGAATAAAACTGGAACAAATCATGCGCGAAAACCCTTTAAAAGAAGTGCTTAGTATCGGAATTAGACTTGAGCGCATCCCGTCTTCACATTAATTTATACGATAGCCTATTCTTTATAATAATAAAAAAAAGAACTTTACAGAATGTCTACAACCATAAAGGCTGAAAATCTAGTAAAAATTTACAAAAACCGAAAGGTGGTAAATGGCATATCTATTAATGTAAGTCAGGGAGAAATTGTAGGACTTTTAGGGCCCAATGGGGCGGGTAAAACCACTACATTTTATCAAGTAGTAGGGCTTGTAAAGCCCGATGCTGGTAATGTATTTTTAGATGATCTTGAAATTACAAAACTACCCATGTATAAGCGTGCACAATTAGGTATTGGGTACTTACCGCAAGAGGCATCTATCTTTAGAAAAATGACGGTGGAAGATAATATTGCATCAGTATTAGAAATTACAAAACTTACTAAGCAAGAGCAAAAAGATAAACTTGAAAAACTACTTGGCGAGTTTAGACTTACACATGTGCGTAAAAACAAAGGCGATGTTCTTAGCGGTGGCGAGAGACGCCGCACTGAAATTGCACGCGCCTTAGCAGTAGATCCTAAATTTATTTTACTTGATGAACCCTTTGCAGGTATTGACCCTATAGCGGTAGAAGACATACAAAGCATAGTAGTAAAGCTCAAGCAAAAAAACATTGGTGTGCTTATAACCGATCATAATGTTCAAGAAACTTTATCCATTACCGATAGGGCGTACTTATTAATTCAAGGTGAAATACTCCGCTCTGGAACTGCTGAAGAATTGGCAGAAGATGAACAAGTAAGAAAGCTTTATTTGGGTAGAAACTTTGAGTTAAAAAGAAAGGACTATATTCTAGAGGAAAAGCAAGACTAAAATTCCGTTAGTTATTAGGAGTGGCCTATCTTAGCGTTACCTATTATGAAAATCTTAAATCCTGCTATTCGAGGTTATATTAAACTAAGGCGGAGTTATATAGAGCATTATACAAATAATCCAATTCACTCACAGACAACTACATTTAATGATTTAATAAGTAGTGCGCAGTTCACAGAGTTTGGTAAGAAATACAACTTCCCAAGTATTAATAATTATAAAGATTTTAAAAAGAATGTACCTATTCATTCCTACGAAGACATTCAACCTTATATAAAACGTATGATGGATGGTGAAAAAAACATCCTTTGGCCAAGTCCAATTCAATGGTTTGCTAAGTCAAGTGGTACTACATCAGATAAAAGTAAATTTGTACCCGTAAGCGATGAAAGTATAGAAGAAAATCATTTTCGCGGCGCACGCGATATCCTAGCATTGTATTATAACAATTTTCCTGAGTCAGAATTTATGAGTGGTAAAATACTCATCGTAGGAGGAAGTAATAAAGTAAGCCAACATAATGCCGATACTTATTACGGCGATTTATCTGCAGTGCTTATGCAAAACATGGCTCCATGGCAGCATACGGTGCGCACCCCAAGCTTAGAAATTGCGGTGATGGAGGAGTGGGAAAAAAAACTCGAATTAATGGCCCGCGAAACGGCTAAAGAAGACGTAAGATATATAGCAGGCGTACCTACTTGGACAGCTGTATTATTAAATAAAATTAAAGAGCAAACGGGCGAAGACGACATTCATAAAATTTGGCCAAACCTTGAATTGTATATTCATGGCGGTGTAAATTTTGAACCCTATAAGGATCAATTTGCAAACTTCTTTCCGTCAAAAAGCATTAATTACATTGATACCTATAACGCTTCAGAAGGCTTTATAGCCGTGCAAGATATCGTAGGAAAAGAAGGCATGCTTTTGTGCACGAAACATAGCATTTTTTATGAGTTCATGCCGCTAGAAGAGTTAGGAAAAGATCATCCTAAAACTATCCAACTAGATGAAGTTGAGCTTAATACAAGCTATGCTTTAATTATCTCCACAAATTCTGGTTTATGGCGCTATGCATTGGGAGATACTATTGCGTTTACATCGCTAAACCCATTTAGGATAAAAGTAACTGGACGCACCAAACATTTCATCAATGCATTTGGTGAGGAGCTTATGATCGAAAACTCAGATCATGCAATTACAATGGCTTGTAAAAAAACCAATGCACAACTTCAAGATTATACTGCAGCACCTATTTACTTTACAGATAATGAAAACGGAGCCCACCAATGGCTCATAGAAGTTGATATAGAAGAGAAGCAGAAAGAAAACTTCGAACAAATACTAGATCAGGAATTACAAAATGTAAACAGTGATTATGAAGCTAAGCGTTACAAAGATTTAGCATTGCGCAAACCAGAAATTACGTTTGTAAAAGCAGGAACATTTGCAAGCTGGTTAAAATCAAAAAATAAAATGGGTGGACAAAATAAGATCCCACGCCTGAGCAATAATCGGAAGATTATTGAAGAACTATTACAGTTCGTATAAGATGAGTATCTATCTCCTTCGATTGTTCTTACGCCAGTTCCAAGGAGCTTCTGGGTTTTTATCTTTCCACAAACCTCTTTTTTGTTCGTGCGCCATATCCTCGGCTTCAGCTAATTCTTTATCTTTAGAATGCTTGTATTGCCAAGCATAACCAGCTTCCACCATAGCAAAGTTTACATCAATCGTATCCATATAAACTGTAGCTAATATTCTTCCAAACTTATCCTTACGGTCATAGTCTAATCCTACTCTTTTTCCCTTAATCATTTTAGATAAGAATTGCTTTGCCTTTTTTCCGTGTGCTTGGTACAACTCCGGTGCATCAATATCAATCATTCTTACTTCAACTTCTTCCTTTCCTTCTAATACTACAAATGAGTCTCCATCTTTTAGGTAAATCACCTTTGCGGTAAGATCATGATTCCCATTAGACGAGGAAGCTGTATTACCATTATCGTTTATGCAAGAATAAAAAATTAGACAGATCGGCAATAAAAATATAAATGACTTCTTCATAATCTAAAATGAAAACTACGAAGAAGCAAACAAATAAAACTACCAAACCCACTAAACCTCCTAAACCAATTACCTACCTTCGCACCCAATGGGGCATAATTTTAAACTAGTAGCTAAAACACTTTTTGGATTTGAGGAAATACTGGCTAATGAGCTAAGAGACCTTGGCGGTTTAAACGTAAAGCAACATGTGCGTATGGTAAGCTTTGAAGGCGACAATGGCATGATGTATAAAGCAAACCTTGCTTGCCGTACCGCTATTAAAATTTTAAAGCCCATACATAACTTTACTACCCGCCACGAAAAACGTTTTTATAATAGTATTTATAAAATGGATTGGTCGCAATACTTAGATAATGATAAAACCTTTGCGATAGATGCAACCGTACATTCTGATTATTTTAATCATAGTAAATATGTTGCGCTTAAAGCTAAGGACGCCATAGTAGATCAATTTAGAGACAACACAGGTGACCGTCCCAACATTGATACTAATGATCCTGACCTAAGAATAAATATTCATATACAACAAGATAAATGTACTGTAAGCTTGGATAGTAGTGGTCATAGCTTGCACCGCCGAGGTTACCGCCAGCATGTGGGCAGCGCTCCTATCAATGAAGTGTTAGCCGCTGGGCTTTTACTTAAAAGTGGATGGTTTGGTCAGTGTGATTTTTTAGATCCTATGTGTGGCAGTGCAACTATACCTATTGAAGCAGCTATGATCGCTTGTAACATCCCTGCAAATATTAATCGTGACTTTTTTATTTTTAAAAAATGGGCCGATTGGGATGCCGGATTATTTGATAAAATAAAAGAATCACTCTTAGCCAAAACAAGAGACTGCGCCTTTAGTATTACAGGTTTTGAGATTAACCCTAAACTGGCAGACTTAGCCAAAGAAAATATTGAAGCAGCCGGGCTAGAAGAATTCGTAAAAATTGCAAAACAAGATTTCTTTAAAAGCGAAAAGCATGTAGATACCTTGCTTCATATTTTCTTTAATCCGCCCTATGATGAGCGCATTGAGATTGAAGAAACCGAAGAATTTTACCAAGATATAGGCAATACGTTAAAACAACATTACGCCAATACAAATGCCTGGTTGGTTACAGCCAATTTAGAAGCTTTGAAATCTGTAGGTTTAAGGACCTCAAAGCGCATCCCATGCTACAATGGCCCGTTAGAGGCCCGGCTTGTGAAGTACGAAATGTATGCAGGAACCCGTAAAAGAAAAGCTGAATAATTCAATGGCTAATGCCCATTAGACTTTATTTTTGTAGCTCAATTTTAGGCACAAGAAAAACATGTATTTAGCAGTAGACTTAAGTTTTATTATAGAGAAGGTTATTCTCATTTCTGTAATACTAGGAGGAAGCCTAGGAGTAGCTATGTATCTTACTTGGGCTGAGCGAAAAGTGGCTGCCATTATGCAGGATCGAGTAGGTCCTAATCGTGCGGGGCCCTTTGGCTTATTACAACCACTAGCCGATGGTTTAAAGCTTTTTGCAAAAGAAGAAATCATCCCAACTTTTTCTAATAAATTTTTATTCATCATTGGCCCTTCCTTAGCAATGCTAACTGCGCTTATGACAAGTGCGATTATTCCTTGGGGGCCCACCTTTGATGGTTTTGTATTACAAGTGGCGGATATCAATATTGGTATGCTATTTATTTTTGGTGTTTTAAGCGTAGGTGTTTACGGCATTATGCTAGGCGCTTGGGCTAGTAATAATAAATACTCTTTATTAAGTGGGATTCGTGCTGCGGCGCAAGCTGTTTCTTATGAGTTGGCTTTGGGTTTATCCTTAATTGCACTTATTATGCTTACAGGCACCATGAGTGTAAAAGAAATGGTAGAACAGCAACATGGCTTTTGGGCAGATGGTTGGTTTACTTGGAATGTTTTTAAACAACCACTTGGATTTATAATTTTCTTGGTTTGCTCATTTGCTGAGTTAAATCGTGCACCATTTGATATGGCGGAAAGTGAAAGTGAATTAATAGGAGGCTATCATACGGAGTATAGTAGTATGAAGTTAGGTTTCTTTTTGTTTGCTGAGTATATCAATTTATTTATCACCTCAGTTATTATAAGTTGCCTTTACTTTGGTGGCTATAACTTCCCAGGTATGGATTGGGTGGCATTAAATGTACCACCATTAGTATTTTCATTACTTGGAGTAGTAGTTGTAATTACAAAAGCAATCTTATTCGTTCTATTTTTCATGGCCATCCGTTGGACACTTCCACGTTTTCGTTATGATCAATTAATGAACTTAGGTTGGAAAAAATTAATCCCATTAGCTCTTATCAATATGATAATTACAGGAGCTGCAATTCTTTTTTGGTTTAAATAATAAATATGAGCACAAACATATCAAATAGAGCGAAAGCAGTTGATCGGAAGCCCATGACCTTTATGGAATCTATGTACATTCCTAATATCATGAAAGGGCTTAAAGTAACCTTAGGTCATATTTTTACTAAAAAACCTACGGTACGTTACCCTGATACGGAGCGTGAATTTTCTTCAACTTTTAGAGGTTTACATATCTTAAATAGAGATGAAGAAGGGCGTGAAAAATGTACTGCATGTGGCTTATGTGCACTAGCCTGCCCGGCAGAAGCGATTACGATGGAAAGTGCTGAGCGTCAGGACAACGAAGAGCATTTATACAAAGAAGAGAAATACGCTGCCAAATACGAAATCAATATGTTGCGTTGTATTTTTTGTGGCTTATGCGAAGAAGCTTGTCCTAAAGATGCTGTTTATCTTACACAAACATTTGCTCCTGCCAATTATCAACGCAAAGGATTTATATATGGTAAGGATGATTTATTAATACCACACCCAAAAGGTGAAACTAAAGAAGTAGAGGCATAATGAGTTTAGATCTAATCATATTTATTGTATTAAGTGCCTTGACTTTAGCAAGTGCTATAGGTGTAGTTATTACACGTAATCCTATTACAAGTGTACTTTTATTGATACTTACTTTCTTTTGTATATCAGGTCATTACTTACTTATGAATGCTCAGTTTTTGGCTATTGTAAATATTATAGTTTATGCTGGTGCTATTATGGTTCTTTTCTTATTTGTAATCATGCTCATGAATCTAAATAAGGATACTGAGCCACAAAAAAGTACTATGGTTCAATTTGCTGGTGTAATATCAGGCGGTTGTTTATTGCTTGTAATCCTTATGGCATTTCAAAGCAGTGGAATTGAGCTTACACAAACGTCTACCACAGTTTCTAATATTGGACTGATTAAAGTATTGGGTAAAAAACTATTTACTGATTTTGTTTTCCCGTTTGAGATAAGTAGTGTACTGTTTTTAAGTGCAATGATTGGTACCGTGGTTCTTGGTAAAAAGGATGACGATATTGCTACTGCAATTCAAGATTCTTAATCTTATTTCCCTTTATAAATTGCTTCATACGATTATAATCTAGATAATAGATAAATCGCAAAGACACCTCAAATGCTTTTGGTCGTTCTATTACCTGAAACAAATTATTAGAAAAACTATTTTCAAGCCTGTCATTTAGTATATAAGAATCATTAAGCCATTGCTTATAGCTCAATATCATTCTGCTTCCTGGCGCATAAATCCAATTAAGAAATACATCAACGTTTTGTAAGTTATAATTCTCATTATAATCTGCCGCCGCTTGAGCAATATAAACATTGTTTTGCCATGAGCCATTGGCACTTGTAGTATGCAATGACTTATTGTTTATTTTAGAATTGTAATGCCTAAAACGTCCAGTAAGATTTAGCTTAGGCGAAAAATTATACGCAAGGTTTATTTGAGCAGTTTGTTGTTTTATATCTCTAAAAGCTACTATGGGTCTATCAAGAGCATTGTCGTAAAAGGAATAACCAATATTGCTTTCATTATTTTCTATACTGTAAGTTGTACTAATTTCTAAATGATCATTAAAGCGATAGCGCAGTGTATTTGATAACGTAATGTAATTAGGGTTTGGATCTATTGTTCCTTTTCCAAAGCCATAATTCCAAGCCCAGAAAAATTTCTTACGGCTATCCGTACTACCCCTTACATTGGTAAATAAATAAGGGAACTCCTTTATACGCTCACCAAAAGAGGCTAATTGGTAAAAGTTGATAGGAGCAAATGGAGTATTTTCAATAGTTAAGGATATGTCCCAAAAGTTTTTAAGCAGCATAAAATAAGTTGCAGCTACTTCCCACCTTCTAAATGAATATGGCTGTGCGTTATAACTTAAAGATGAGTTTAAATAAATATTGTAGAGCTGCAAGTGCTTAGCCTTTGGTTTGTTTTCAAAATAACGAAACTGTGTATAGCTATATAAATCATTGCGATCAAACTGTAAGCCAAGGTTTGTTTGGTCATACTTAGGAGATAAATATCTTAGATGTTGTGCCAAACGAATTTTACCACTAATTTTTTCAAAACGTCCAATCCATTTAGTTCCGGTAGAATTTTCTGAGTTAAAACTAGTGGCATGATTAAAACGATACATATACTTATTCTCCTTAGAAAATAGCTTGACCTCTAAAGCACTTACATTTGCGTCTAGCCCATCACCCGCCCGAGCTACATTGGTGTTGGTAAAGTTTATAAACGATTGTCCTTTTAAGCCTTGATCTAATACAAAAACAGAATAGTTCGTAAGCGGTTCCGTTTCTTCTTCAATTTTTTCACCTGTAATTTTATTGATCACATTAGCTTTTACGGGAGTAGCTAAAGCATTAAATAATCCAATCCCAAGTTTTTTTTCCGTTCTACCCGAAATTTTAAACGAATTATATAAAGGCGTAACATTGGGATTTTGATCTATTTCATATATGCTATCATTAGCATAACGAGCTCCCACACTATTAAACCCTTTAGGAGTGCCTCCCACCCTACGGGAATAAAATAAACCTTGCTTATTAAACAACTCAACCCCTTCAGTAAAAAAAGGTCTATTCTCGGTTAGCTGCTGCTCAAAAGCAGATAAGTTACGTATTAATTGATCAGATATCACCTGGGAAAAATCAGGAATTAAATTCATATCAAAAGTAAAGGCCTCATTAATCCCATACTTTACATCCATTCCTCCGCTACGCAACCATTGGTTTGTAGCTCCTCCTTCGCTTGGCTTGCGCTGAAAACCAGTAGATAGGTATGGAAAGAAAATCAAACGAACAGGAGGCTCTACATTTTGTATACCTTGTAACGCTCCGGCTTGCGCCAAAAAACCAGTTTCTCGAGGATTTACTGGATTCCAATAAGACCTTTCACGTCGGCTTCTAAACTGTCGTAAAAATTGCAAACCCCAATCTTGAACTTTATTCTTAGGAAAACGAACTGCCTGAAATGGAATTTGCATCTCAACTATCCAAGCGGAATCCGTAATTCGAACTTTACTAGTCCATACAGCATCCCAGGATACATCGCCCGTACCTTCATTACCACCATTGACCATGCGCTCCTCCTGTTTGCTCCCTGCCGCAGTTACTTTAAAAGCAAATCCATTTTGCTTGTCTTTATATGTATCAAAATATACTCCAAACACATCGGCATTTGAATTTCCTATTTCATCGCGCGGGGTTAATTGTTTTCGAATGGTGCTAGGATCTTGATATAAAATTGCTCCTATATAAATGGCCGTTTCATCATAACACATACGTACAATAGTCTTTTGTGTTTCGGGCTGCATGGGATCAGGAATCCACTGAGTAAAATTAGAGGCTTGTTCACTGCCACTCCAGCAGTTCTCGTTCAATACGCCATCAATTTTAATAACATCTGAGGTTTTAGCTATCTTATAATTTCTTGTTTGCGCATAGCTAAGCTTACCTATACTTATAAGTGCAAGCAGTATCCCTATATATTTAGCGTATTTCATTAAAAAAACCCCGACTTGAAAGTCGGGGCAAATATAATTATTTAAGTATTGTTTTAAGCTTATCTTCTCCAAAGACCGCGGCCAAAATACCAAGCAATTCCAATATTAATTGGGTTACGTGCTATGTTGAATCCTGCACTTGTATTACTTACTGTAGGTAAAGTATTTCCGTCAGGATTTCTTTTAGTATTAGAAATAGTTAATCCAGTAAAGTCACTATATAATGCAAAAGCGTTATACGGAGTGAAACCAAAACCGAAGTTTAATCCACCTTGTACTCCGTTATTTACATAACCTGAAGTAGAAGTTGTAGAACCATTAATATTACTAGTTTCACCGCTACCAGTTAAAAGACCAATATTAGCTGAAGTATAAAAAGCAAACCAGTTATTTAAAGGGAAATACTTTTGAGCAAATAAGCCGAAAGTAAAATCAGTTCCTTCATCTTCAATTCTAGCTGTAGCAGAAGATTCGTTACGAGAAGAAGTATTTGCTACTCCAACATTTGCTCCTATCTCTAAATTATCAATTACCATGTAAGATAAAGTTGGGTTGAATGAAAATGTATTCGAAGAATTTTCAAAGCCAGTAAGTTCATCCGTACTGCTATTAGTATTAAAGCCTGCGCCTACGCGAAGTACCCAATTACCCTGTGATGTTGCCGTTCTTTTTCTCTTACGCTGTGCTGATGAATCAAATGTGAATGCACACAGAAGAATCATTGTAAATAATACCAGTTTTTTCATGTTAGTTTAATTTATATGGAAACAAATGTAGTCTCTTTTAATCAAAAAGCGAAATGTTAAGGAAAAAATAATTAGCCCTATTCATAGGTCTTTGAGCCATTGATTTAAGGTAAAATCAAGCGATACTAGTCATTATCAAACATTCGTATTTTAAACACAAAAAAACAACCAATTAGTGCAGGAAGTATAAGATTAATAACCCAAAGCATTACACTAGATACTACTATAGCAAGCGCATTTCCACTTACAAAAGCTAAAAACGTAACCGCCGTTTTACCCCGGATACCTACATCGGCTATTACAAAAGATGGTACCACAGCAATTATCCAATATAATAACCAGATGCCCGCAAAGGTTTTGATAGGTAAAAAGTAATTGTGGGTTATATATAAGAGCAAGAAAAATTGTGTTGAATAAACGCAGTATCTCGCAATTGCATAAAAAATCAATTTTACCAAGGTGCTTCTTTCGTAACGCTTAATTACCTCTATGTAAATACTAATTTTCTTAAGGATCGGAATTCTTTTACAAAAATTGACCAATTGATCTAAATTAAAAAGAATATAAAACATACCACAGGCAATCAAAAAGCTAAGCACTAATAAGAAATATAAAAAGGTAGATTGCTGCACAGCGTACAGATAAAAAAGTAGCCCCAGAACACCAAAAGCACTAGTGACTAACATTTGAGCAAAGCTTCCAATAATGGTTATGGAAATACCTTTGAGCTTATTGGTATTTTTTAAATACAAAATTCTTCCAAGATACTCTCCTATTCTATTAGGCGTAATAATGGATATGGCTAAACCCATTAATACAGATTGAAACGCAGCAATAAAACTTAATTGCTCCGTATGTTTTAAAAGCATTTGCCATTTTTTACTTTCAATGGACCAATTAAATATCATTAAAATAAAAACAACGACAAGGCCCACTATTTTAGCAACTGTCCATTCTTGAAAAAGTTGATTATAATCAGACTGTAAATTATCCTGCGATGCAATTTGATGGTATAAAGAATAAGCTAACCACGCAAATAGAATACTTCCTAAAGCGATCTTGATACTTCTTTTAATATTGCGGTTTAAAGTCAAGGTTGTAAATTTACTGAATCAAGTGGCACTAAAAGAAAAAATAATATTAGGAATTGATCCGGGTACTGTAGTAATGGGTTACGGATTGATTGGTATTACTGGTCAAAAGATTAGAATAGTGGAAATGGGGGTGCTTAAGCTAAGTAAGTTCCCTGACCATGCGGATAGGTTAAACAGGATCTATGTAAGAGTGCACGAATTATGCGAGCAATACAAGCCTGAATCTTGTGCTATTGAAGCTCCTTTTTTTGGTAAGAACGTACAAAGTATGCTTAAGTTGGGCAGAGCGCAAGGTGTTGCTATGGCAGCAGCCATGCAGTCCAAAATTCCAATGGAAGAATACTCGCCTAAGAAGGTAAAACAATCAGTTACAGGAAATGGATCCGCTACAAAAGAACAATTGTGGACTACCATCCAGAAAATCCTTAAATTTGAAGAAACGCCTCAATACCTTGATGCTTCTGATGCAGTTGGCGTAGCGCTGTGTCATCATTTTCAAAGTAAGTTTCCTATTGCCAACCTTAAGAGTGGCCAAGGATGGGATAAGTTTATTAAAGACAACCCCGGGCGGGTTAAAATTAAAAAGTAGTTTTATGAGTAGTAGAAATCTTCGTATCGTATTTATTCTCGCTGTAGTTTCAGCGATTCTAATGCTTATTACCCAATTGTATTGGGTTAAAACTTCTTATGATGTTGAGCACAAGATTTTTGATAGCAAAGTAATATCCAGTTTAAATAGTGTAACTACTGGTCTTCTTCGTTCTAATGAAAACAACTATGCCCCTACTGTAAATAATCAGGCAAAAAAGGAAGGCAAACATTATTTTACTGTTCAAATTGGCGATACTATCAATCCAATTGCACTTGAAAAACTTTTAGTTAGAGAGTTAGGTATCAAATCAATTACGGCAGATTTTGAATATGGAATTTATAGTTGCGAAGACAAAAAAATAAAACACAGCCGATATGTTTATCTATCCGAAGATAAAAGTGGCGACACTAAGGATGTAGTAAAAGGTTTTCCCAATGCTGAGAATGAAAATAACTTCTTTGCAGTTCAGTTTCCCAACCGAAATATTTTTCTTTCCGGCGAAATGAATAAATGGCTTTTGTCTACTGCCCTCTTGTTTGCGGTACTCTTAATATTAGGATATGCCATGTTTATCATTTTTAAACAAAAACGCCTGAGCGAAATTCAAAAGAATTTTGTGAACAATATGACCCATGAATTTAAAACACCCTTGGCCACAATTAAAATATCAGCTGAGGTATTAAAAAATCCGAATATTGTAAATAACCCGCAACGTCTTTTAAATTATGCAACCATAGTATCTAATGAAACGGCTCATCTTACTAAGCAAGTGGAGCGAGTATTGCATATGGCTAAGAATAATAAAAACGCCATTGAGCTTAATAAAGAACCTGTAAACATAAAGGAACTTTTGGATGAAATGACCGAGAGAACCTATGCTCCTTGGATTCGATCGCGTGGAGGTGAAATGACCATTAATTATGAAGATGAGTCCTTAATCATTATGGCAGATACCTTACACTTCAAAAATGTAATGGGTAACTTGCTAGACAATGCTATTAAGTACTGCGAAGTAGCTCCCAAAATAATTGTAGACGTTTATATTAAGGAGGCCAACGTGCATATTGATATTAAGGACAATGGCATTGGCATAAGTAAAGAGAATTTAAAGAACGTTTTTAAGCGATTTTATCGTGTACCAACGGGTAATATTCATAATGTAAAAGGCTTTGGATTAGGCCTAAATTATGTAAGATTAATTTGTGAACGACATGGTGGAAAAATAACAGCACAAAGTACCCTTGGAAAAGGGAGTACTTTTAGTATATTTATACCTATAAATAAGAAATAGATGCCGCAAAAAATACAAATACTTTTAGTAGAAGATGATTCATCATTAGGTTTTGTTGTAAAAGACGCCTTAGAAGACAAAGGATTCGAGGTTACACTAGCTACTGACGGACAAGTAGGTTGGCAGCAGTTTTCTAAAAACTTCTATGACTTATGCTTGATAGATGTAATGATGCCTGTAAAGGATGGCTTTACGTTAGCACAGCAAATCAGACGAAAAAATGATTACATCCCTATTATTTTTCTAACTGCTAAAAGTATGCAGGAAGATAAAATTGCCGGTCTTAAAGCTGGGGCTGATGATTATATTACTAAGCCATTTAGTATGGAAGAGCTTCTACTGCGTATCGATGTATTTCTTAAGCGCACTGTTGGTTCTGATACTGACGAAACGAAGTTCCAATTAGGCACATCAGAATTTGATTATGAAAATCTAACAATTCAAGGTGAAAAAATTGATACAAGACTAACTCAAAAAGAAGCTGACTTATTACGTTTTTTCTGCTTGAATGCAAATAAGGTTGTAAAAAGAGAAGAGGTCCTTACTAAAGTATGGGGTAAGGATGATTATTTCTTAGGAAGAAGTATGGATGTATTTATTACTAAAATACGTAAGTACCTAAAACAAGAAGAAGACATTGAGATACAAACTATACATGGCGTAGGCTTCCGATTTATTAATCCTTCATTACTTGAGGAGGAAGATAAAAAAGGAGATACTAAAGATTTGAAAGAATAAGCTTTTTAGTAAGCTCCATCTCTTCAGGAGATACTTCTATTTTTTTTCTGGTAAAATTCAAATCGTCTGCTGTATTTATAGGCAACAAATGCATATGTGCGTGAGGCACCTCCAATCCTATAACAGATATACCACAACGGTTACAATCAAATGATTTTTCTATGGCCTTGGCTATAGGTTGAGCAAACGCAAATAGCTTGTTCAATGTTTCCAAGTCAAGATCAAATAAATTATCAACTTCAATTTTAGGCACTAAAAGAGTGTGTCCTTTAACTAAAGGAAAAATATCTAAGAATGCATAAAAGTTATCATCCTCAATGATTTTATATGAAGGAATATCTCCTTGAATTATTTGAGTAAAAATGCTTGCCATTTTACTTAAATACTTATTTCTTCTATTTTAAACTTAACAATTCCGCCCGGTGTTTCTACTTCAGCTATGTCACCCACTTCTTTACCCAATAAGCCACTAGCTAATGGTGAAGTAACTGATAATTTTTTAAGCTTTAAATCAGCTTCATTTTCAGATACAATTTGATAAGTAAGCGACTTATCATTTTTAAGGTTTGTAATTTTTACTTTATTTAAAATCGTTACTTTGGTCAAATCAATATCCTTTGGGTCTAGTATCCTAGAATTGACAATAGCACTTTCTAATCTAGCCATTTTTGCTTCATGATGACCTTGCGCTTCTTTAGCTGCGTCATACTCTGCATTTTCCTTTAGATCTCCTTTCTCACGTGCTTCAGCAATAGCCTTGGCAATTGCATTTCTTCCTGGCCCCTTTAGTTCTTTAAGTTCGGCCTTCATTGATTCAAGCGTTTCCTTTGTTACATAAGTTAAGTCTCCCATAGTTCGTTAAGTTGTTTAAAAATAAAACAACGCTCCCAGCATATGAAAGCGTTGCATTATAAGTTAGAATATTATTAGTCGTCGTCGCCTAGCTCAATTTCTTCGCCAGCATCCTCAGTAGTTCCACCTAAGAAAATACGTAATGTAAGCGTATGGTTTCCGCTATTAAAACGAGTATGGTTGTAAGAATAATCAAATGCCATTCTTGTACCAGCATCTTCCTTACCAAAGTTGGTCATATAACCAACACCAGCTGCTAAACCAGAATAGAGCGTGGTATTATTGCTTTCGCTTATGATGTCTGTTTCATAACGATATGCTGCTCTTAAAAAGAACTTATCTTCATAGCCATACTCGGCAGCTAAACCAATCCAATCTTTTGAATATGAATTAGATTTAAATGTAAGCATTGGTGTTAATCTGTGTTTTGGTTTGTAATCAGAATCAATTGGATTCCCATCAGCATCCAACTCTTTTTTCCCTTCATCTAAATAAATGTCATAAGAAGTACCGATGCTAAGTTGAGAAGGCAACTGAAATTTATCGCTAGGAAAAGCAACTGTTATATCGTTACCTCCATTAGGAGCATTTCCGTTAAACTTAAATCCATCTCCTGAGAAACGAATATCTGTACCAATATTACGTAAAGTAATTCCAATTTTAAAAGCGTCTTTTTTACCCGTTTTGTATTGTACACCTGCATCAAAACCAAGTGCATTTGCTTTAATATTTGTAACAGCTTCATTTACGAATGTAACATTTAAACCTGCACTCATACTTTTAGAAAAAGCCTTAGAATAACCTATAGAAGCATTAAAAAAGCTTGGTTTAAAAGTACCTATACCTCCCGAAGGATTATCAGCTGTAGTAATTGGAATTTCACCAAAGCCAAAGGTCATAACATTAATGCCCAATACAGAAGATTTGTCCTTGCCAATAGGCAAAGCAACACCTACATTACTAATACTCATTCCGGTACCTGCTAGGTAACGACAATGAGACAAGCCCATTTCGGTGTAATTAATATTAGCCAAGCCAGCTATATTATTTTTCATAGCCTCAAGGCCTGTTACATTAGCTACATTAAGCGCAAACAATCCACTTGAAGCTGCCCAAGGATTTAATAATAATTCTCCGGCACCTGCTTGTCCAGAACGATCACTATTTCCAGCCCAAGCAACTGAGCTTATCATTATGATACTTAATGCTAGTAAAATATGTTTTCTAATTCTCATTATCTTTTATAATTAAGTTATTCTCTAAATATTCAATTCTATTGATTCGTAATATCTACTGGTTTCATAGCTCCAAACCATTTTAAAACAGTTTCTCCTACATCTTCGATTTTTACGTGTATTAAGTACATACCACTTGCGATTGGTATATTCTTATTGTTTTTCAAATCCCAATCTACAAAGGTTGTGAAATTATCATTTTTATTAAGCGTGCGAACCAAGGTACCATCAATTGTATAAATTTTAATTTCTGCTTTACCAGGAAGATTAATAATTTTTACTCTATTATCTAGTCTTTCTCTTTCGTACCCACTAAACGCATAGTAAGGATTTGGCACTGGCTGAATGTTTTTCAATAAATCTTTTTCATTACCAGTCCATACATTACCATCGTTACCTAATTTAACTGGCGCAATCCCATCGGTATTAAACGTATACAGCGGCCAACCACCATTACGTGGTGTATAGTTAGGATCCGGTAAATAGTTATCATATGGTCTTTCAACTCTAATTCTAACTTTTGTTTCAGTTGGGATTAAACCATCTTTCAAGCTAGCCATTTGTACACCACGAGATCTAAGAACATTACCTACCCACATGATATTATTATATACCTCTTTTAAGCTTGCATTGTTATCAGAAAATTTACCTGCATCGGCATCGGCAGCATTTAAACTTGCCAAAGCACTAGCCCCTTCATCATATTTGGTGCTCATTACATACACCATATGCTTACCTCCCCACTTCAAATCTCCATTTACAGGGTCAGAGAAACGACCGGTAGGATTGAAAATCATATCTCTACCATTATCCTGTGCATTAGCAGATTCTTCTCCAAAGAAAACATTTAGCCTTACACCGGTTTCAACATTAATTGCATAACCAGGGAACCAGCTATAACCAGTTTCAGTAGCGCTATAAGTAGGATTGTCATTTTCATCAAAACCTTTATCCCACGCTGCATGTTTTCTAATGTTATACTTTGCTTGTTGACCTTCTCCAAATCCAACGGCACCTACATGATCTGTCATTTCTACAACAGGACACTTAGTCCAAAGGGTTTTATCAGAAGTAAATATAATATCAACAGATTGTATATTGAACATCATACGTGATATCACACGATCTACAAGACGAGTATATGATACACCATTACCACACTCACTTTTAGATTCTTTGGCAGAAAGCACGTATGGTGCCCACGTACCTGATACAATATTCTCATATGCACCAATACGATCTGCAGGGAAAGACCAATCACCCATATCACAGCTTAATCCTCCACCCAATTGTACTGGGTCAGGAGCAGGTGCAAAGTCTCCTCCAGAACGAATCCAATTAAACAATGAGGTACTTTCTGCATCTGGCACACCAGACAACCAAGATTGATTTAAGTCAGCAAATGATATCGTTGAAGTTATAAAACCATTGTCTCCTAATGTATCTACATCACCTGGTCGTAAAACCTGATTCATACCTAAGGATAAACCGTAAGAACTAATCAATTGATCATTATATGTTGCAATTGAATTATCACTAGTTGCAATAGTCTCACCAGTAGTTACATTTTTAAGAATCCAATTTGTGCTATCTCCTATTACACCTCTTGAAGCATTTGGAGCAGCATGTGAAGCTTTTACATCAAGGGATAATTCATAAGTACCCGCCACTAAACTATCAGGCGTAGTTACAAAAAGATCTGCTGGTCCAAAACCTCCTTGGTATGTAGGCGTATAATCTTGGTTATTACCATCATATAGTATTGAATTAATTGTAGCCATTGTTAGCTCTAATTCTCTACCACCATTTCCTTGACCTTCTACTTGAGTAAGCTCAATTCCAGTACCATAGTCTGCATAGTTTTGTACATACATGCTATCGTATGCAGCATGCGGTGTTGCTTCAATTATTTGTAATGGCAACTCTCTACCATTCAATCTACTTTCTAAATATTGAATGTCTTGTGTGTTACTTGCGGCATTAGGGTCAAACTCATTTTCAGAGCTTGCCGGTGTAGCACCAGCACCATCAACATCATCGTTATCAAACTTATTATAAGCATAAGCAATTGCTAGGTAATAATATGTTTTATAGTTTACTAATTCTTTTGATGTTCCAGTAGCAAAGAAATCTTCGGTAAGCTGAAACGAATGTTTTAAACCTTGGTTTGCACCAGTAACCATTAATTTAGGTTTATAATAATCAGAAGAGATTTCTGGATCAATTTCAAAGTTTAATAATTCACTAATGTGGTTTTCTTTATCACACTGAAAAGCTATACGAGCTACATCAGTATTTACAGAACCATCTTTATCTCTAATATCAGAAAAGGCAACATTCCCATCTCTTAATTGGTATACTATGTATCCTTCGAACTTGTATACACTATCAGGATAAGCTGGCTCACGTTTTACGGCCTTTGGTGTAGCCTCAAAATATTGAGGTTCCAATGTATCTGCCAAACTTGTACCTATTCCATATAATTCTTTAAAATTATTAGACCCTTCAGGGTTTGATAATTGCAAAACTAATTTTCTATCTAACGGATGAATTTTTAAATCAGGAGCTTGTGGTCCTTTAGGTAAATCAAAACCTCTATCAAATAAGTCTTGTGCTTTATCATCACATGTTAATATTTTAGAGAAACAAGCTGATTTACCCGAACCTGCATCTGGTACCCAAATAGCACCAATTGTAATATCACTTGGTACAATACCTGGTATTAATTGGAACGGTCCTGCAGAGTGTACAAAACGTCTATCAAAAGGAGCATTGTTACAATCTGGCTCTGAAATTCCACCTTTACAAGGGTCATCTGGGAATACACTAGCAGCATCAGGGCCACTACCATTAAATGGGTCACATCCAAATTTAAATTTAGCTCCACTTGCCCAACTACCTGTCATGTAATTATAAAACTCAGCTCCAATAGTTGGATCTCCAGTAGCACCTGGTCCTCTATTAAAATAAGTAAATACACTCATTTTTAATTCGATATACTTATTATTACTTGTAGCCGGGAAATTAGGATTGTCAATTCTCGGACCTCTAAAGAAATCTACACCTACCATGGGTATATCAAAACCATATCCTGCCCCTCCATCATCATATCCGTCTCCGTTATAAAGTATTCCTAAACCACGGGCTGTATCACAACCAATAAAATCATCATCAGCAAAACCCATATCGGCATCCGTCCAGGTAGCCATATAGGTACTATCAATAATAGACGTACTCCAGTTGTGTACTCTGTAGTTATAAAAAGTTGCATCATTCAAGCAATCACTTGTACCAAAGGCAAAAGCTCCTAAGTGAATCTCTACACCTATTGCATCAGATTGCGTTTGTGTTTTAGCATCTCCTCTATCATTAAATACATACCATATATATTGGTCTCCCAAAATATTAGGATAATCACCCTTCAACCAGTTGTATACATTATCTCCATCTACATCAACAAACGGTGCCATTTCTCTATCAGGAATATTTAACTGTGCACCAGTAGCTCCTACTGCTGTTCCAGAACCAGTAGGTGAATTAGCATTTCTACCAGGCCATTCTTTAATCGCATCTGGTATCTTATTAGAAGAATTAAATATACATGCTGGGTCATTATTACACGCCTCAGCTAGGTCCACAAAATTATTAATGTCCGCTCGGTTAATTTTCCAAAAACGATCCCACTCTGAGCAGGTTTGAAAATCAACAGAGGCTCCATTAAATTCATCTAAAGGACCGGTCCAATAATCATTACCTGTACCACGATACGTTTGTGCTGCAACTTTTAACTGATTTGTAGATTGATCAATACCACCAATCCAAATAGAACCAGCAAATAAAGCATTTGCGTTACCATCTTTAGGTACTGCATATCGTGCAGCTCCTGCCGATCGATCCCACCACATATCACCACCACTCATTATTCTGGCACGTACATTATTGATATCTAAATCAATTGTGGCAGTCGTTTGATTACATCCTGCTGCGGTTTTGTTTAATCCAGATGGCCTTTTCTTCTCTCCGTCCGGTTGTCTTGCTGTAAGGCCTATTGCTACAAATAGGGCTAGGGCTAATAAAACAATTCTTTTCATAATCTATTCTTTAACGTTTTTTGATTTTTTTTTAAAAGTTCAATGAAAATCCAACGTTTATTCTTCTTGGGTTATTAAAATTAAATGGGTTATTTATTCTTGTAGTATACTGATCTGTGTAAGCCTGCGGGAAAATACGAGTCTGCGTTACATCCTGTATTCCTTGCGGAGAAGATAAGTAACCATCATCATCTGCTACTCCTGTATAAGAGTATAAGTTAAGTACGTTACGAGAATTTAATAAATTCTCAAAGTATACAAATACATCTGCACTTAACATTTTGCCTCCACGGCTAAACTGAAGTCCTTCTACTTTCTTCTTCTTACCTAAGCTTGTTACATTAAAGCGTTTATTTAACCTTAAATCTAAATTGTTTGTCCATGGTCTTCTTGAACCATTATATCCACCAATGATTGGTGTATTAGAAGATGCACCTACAATCGGTTGCGCCAAGGTTGTTTTGGTATACGGGCGTCCACTACGAGCAGTTAGTAATAAGTTAGCTCCCATTCCACTCAAAACATAGTGTGGCTTTTCTTTTCCAATTTTTGGTCCTTTTTTATAGTTCTGTGCAAAACGGTAATCAATGTTCATATTACCAATATGTCTTGTATCAAAAGCCATAGGGAAAATAGGGCGTAAATTAGGCTGACCTTGATTAATCAATGAAGCCAACGAAGTAGTACTAGAACCAGTACCCTCAGCAAATTGTAAGGTATAGGCTAATGAGAATCTTAATGGTATTTCTCGTGTAGGGTTCAATTTATAACTGAATGTAAAACCTTTGGTACTAGAAAAATCTCTGTTACCATAAGATACATACGTTTGAGGATAAGCCAGGATAAACTGTTGTTGTTGTATCTGCCCTTTACGTTCATTATAGTATGCCTCAATACCAATTTTACTTTTAGGAGTAACGGCTTGCTCAAAACCTAAACGATAATTAATGGTACGTTGCATTTTTAAATTTGCATTATTGATAGTAGCTCCACGCTCAGTAAAGTAATAATATTGATCAGGTGTAACAAAATTTCTTCCCTGTGGGTATTGAGTCATTATATCATAGTTACCATAAAATAATGCTTGGTCTGTAATAGGGAATGTAAAACGAATTCTTGGCGAGATAGCAATATCTGGCTCGTAATCTGTAAAGGCATTATCAATTTTATAGCCTTCACTTTTAATACTATCCGTTCTATCAGTTAACCATGGTTGAATAGGCAAACCATTAGCATACTGTTCTGATAAAGTTGTAGGATCTACTACTTCTTTACCAAATGGATCATACCAAGTATCACCACTACGGTAACCAACTAATGTTGGTGTAGATGCTTGGTTATTATCTACATACGGCAACCACTCCCCATCAAAACCTGCTGTTACAGGATCAGGAGCTGGTTGATTCGTTCTAGAATTGATTGCTGTTCTATAATTTTCTCCAGAAATGCTTGTAAGGTTTCGTATCCCATTTAATGAATATGGATCTCTTAATACATTTTGGTTAGCATCAAAACGATCAATTCTTACACCTATATTAAATGTTACATCCTTATACTTAAATAAATCAGATAAGTAGCCAGACATATAGTTAGGATTGTAAGGAGCTATTGGTCTTAAATAATCACCTCTTGCATCTTTCTTAGTCCAAAAGTCATTAAAGTTAGGTTGAGTTCTTTCTATATTTCCTAAATAGTCATACCCATTATAGTTTAAATAAACATTTCTGCCATCTCCATACAACTCCTCAGCAGAAAACATATCTAAGCTAAAGGTCTCAGGGCTGAGATTATCGGTAAAAATAGTTGAGGTATTATTCTCATCTCCAAATAGTTTTTTTCTTAACTCTTTTGAAAATCTTGTTTGATCACTTGCTGCTAAAAACTGATTATACTTTACAGTGTCAAATTCTGAGAACTGAAGTCCACTATTTATTAACTCTTGTTCGCTATATTCATTCCCACCTACCACAAATATTGGGTTAGCTACATCTAAATTTTGAATATGATTATTTACACTTTGACGCATTAAGGTCCATAAATTACCTGTTGAATTTGCTCCAATAGCATAACTTCTTGCAGTAATCTGTTGGTAACCTAAACCAAATTCAATCTGATGCGTAATAGCATCTTTATTGGCTTTGTTTTTGATCCCTTGATTTATATCAAAAGAAGCACCTAAATTCAAATCAAACTGGTCGTTTTGAGAATAACTGTAGCTTGAAATTTGAGTACCAGCCCCAGTCCAGATATTATAAGAAGAACTTGGTGCATCTCCATTTCTTAATCCACCAAATATTGGCAATAATGTTTGACTACGAATGTCAAATCTTGGATCAGACATTACTTGATTTGTATAATTTTCTAATAAAGGGTTTAAACCACCAGGAGTATAAGTTAATCCACTTACACCGTTTCCAATAAACTTCCAGCCTTCATATACTTTTCCGCTAGGCCCCGTAAATGTATCTACTCTGTAAAAAGGAGACGTTGTTTGATCAAACTTACCTACATAGCCATAGTTAAAAATATTCTGTCCATGATCTGGGTTCTCAGTTTGCCCAAATGTTCTTTGATAAGAAAGCTGAATATTATAAAACGCATTTGAAATCAAAGCATCTTCTTCGGCATTTGGCTTACCTAATGATTGTTGTAATCTTACATATGCCTTTGCTCTATAGCTATTATTAATCGCATTAGCTTCTGGTGCAAATAATGAGTTTAAAAAGTTCCAACCTCTATTTCTATTATAATCAAGGAACGTACCTAATCTCACATTCATACGAGAAGTAGGACTAAAATCTAACTTACCTGAGTAGTTCAAATTATAACTCTCTCCATTTTCTTTTGCTCTTATTTCTCTAAAGTCATCAGCCGTAACTGTTTCTACCGTTGGTATAAAAGAAGATGCGCCAGTTCCATTTGGATTAGCCGTTAAAGGATTAGCTTGAATAGCTTCTAATACTTCAGGTTTCAAAGCTTGATAACCATTATAAGATGGATTAGCATCTTTATTATATCTACCAGATAAACTTAGTACAAAGCCCATGATTGGGTTAATCTTTCTTTTGTTAGAATCCTTTTTAAATAATAAAGGACCTGACAAATTAAAGTTTACTAAGTTATTATTAAAACCATCTACGGAGCGTTGTGCTCTAAGACCACCACGCAAAGTAGGCGAAAGATTAATCAAGTTAATTTCAATTACACCTCCCGTAGCATTACCAATTTTTGCAGGTACTCCTGATTTAAATACTTCAATATTTCTAAATAACTCTTGTGGTAAATTACGAATGGCTGCTGCACCTCTTACTTGCATACCATCTACAATATATAATGTTTCATCTCCACGGCCACCACCAATGTGTACTGTACCACCAGCTTGTCCACCATTATCTACACCTACTTGTGTTTCTAATGCCTTTAACGGATTATCACTTGCAATGTTATTAATTACATCTTTACCTACAGATTGCCCTCCAGGATCTGTTACGTCAACAATGCTCTTCTTTGTTTTAATTTTTACGGTTGTGAGTTCTTTTCCTTTACCACCTTTACCCTTAAGAGTCATTTTGGCATTTTGAGTAGTAGAACCCGAGCTTCTAACTACAATACCACTGATCTCCATTTTATTAAATCCTACGGAACTTATTTTAATAGTATACGTGCCAGAGTTTAAAGGTTTGATTTTATAGTTTCCATTAAAGTTTGTTTTACCCTGTCCTTTAAGTATACCACCTTCAAAGGCACCTACACTTGCAAAGGGAACAGGTTCGCCTTTTGCGTCAAGAACTTTACCATCAATACCACCTGCGCCTGATTGGGCGTAGGCAAAGTTTGTGATGGCTGTCAAACAAAGTAAAATAATTAGTCTCAATTTCATAATCGGTTTCGGATGAGTTTTAATTAGCTCGTAAATATATGTTAAAGATAGTAATCAGGTACACATTTTAATTAAAATTATTAACAATTAATTCTAACGGATTGCTTTTGAGTTACGTCTCTATTTCTTATTACGAATGTAGCAAGAATCAACAAGAAGTGAACAGCACAACTTTCTTCTTTCTGTCATTTAAAAATGACAGAATTATTAGAAAACTTTAACTCAATTTACTTAGCCACATTCACCGCGCGCTTCTCACGTATCACGGTAACTCTAATTTGGCCAGGGTATTGCATCTCATTTTGGATCTTATCGGCAATGTCAAATGATAAGGTATCGCTTTCAGCATCACTTACTTTATCAGCCTCAACTATTACGCGTAACTCCCTACCGGCTTGCACAGCATAAGCTTTTTCTACCCCTTTATATTCCAAGGCAAGATTCTCTAAATCTTGTACACGTTGTAAAAAGCTTTGCATTATTTCGCGTCGTGCGCCAGGTCTTGCTCCGCTCATGGCATCGCAAGCTTGTATAATAGGTGAGATTACATATTTCATTTCCATCTCATCGTGGTGCGCTCCTATTGCATTTACTACAGCAGCATGCTCACCATATTTCTCGGCAAGTTTTGCTCCTAATAATGCATGAGACAGTTCGGTTTCTTCTTCGGGCACTTTACCTATATCATGTAAAAGGCCGGCACGTTTTGCCAGCTTAGGATTTAAGCCTAACTCAGCTGCCATAATTCCACAAAGGTTTGCAGTTTCACGCGAGTGCATTAATAAATTTTGACCGTAAGATGAACGGAAACGCATACGCCCTACCATTCTTACCAATTCTTTATGCAAGCCGTGTATCCCTAAATCAATAACCGTACGGTTACCTATTTCCATTACTTGCTCATTAATTTGTTTTTTGGTTTTATTTACCACCTCTTCAATACGTGCTGGGTGTATTCTTCCGTCTTGGGTTAATCGTTGTAGCGATAAACGTGCAATTTCCCTGCGTAATGGATCAAACGAACTTAATACAATTGCCTCAGGTGTATCATCTATTACCAAGTCTACTCCCGTTGCAGCTTCTATTGCTCTTATATTTCTTCCTTCTCTACCAATGATTTGTCCTTTTTGAGCATCGCTTTCCAAGTTAAATACCGTTATAGAGTTTTCAATAACTTGCTCAGCTGCCGTTCTTTGAATAGTTTGTATTACAATTTTCTTAGCTTCTTTATTGGCCGTCAGTTTTGCCTCTTCCATAATCTCCTGCACATGCGCCATGCCATCGGTGCGTGCTTCTGATTTCATCAGCTCTATTAGTTGCGTTTTAGCATCATCGGCTTTGAGGTTTGAGATTTGCTCCAATGCACTTACGTGCTGCTGGTGCTGCTCCTCAAGATCTTTTTGTTTTTTTGAAACTACTTGAAGCTGCTTATCAAGATTTGTTTTTTTCTGGTCATACTCTTTTTTTATTCGACCTGCTTCTTGATTTTTTTTATTTAAATCGCCTTCTTTTTGTTTTACTCTGTTCTCAGCATCTTTTAATTTTTGAGAACGTTGGTTTACTTGTTTTTCGTGTTCAGATTTTTTCTTAAGAAAATTTTCTTTTGCTTCTAGTTTCCTTTTTTCAAAATAAGCATTTGATTTCGTTTCTCCTGCTGCTATAATTCCTTGTGCTTTTACTTCTGCCTCTTTTATTAAATGTTGTGTGTTTTTACTAAAAATTATTTTACCTATTACTACGCCTATAACCAGTGCTACGACTGCGGCTATGGCTGTTATTACCATTGGTTCCATATTGTATATCTATTTTCACTTGTATTATTAATATATTACTGATAAATGACCTTTCATTTACCTACGAGCGAATATACGCTATTTTATATTTTGCCTTTGGTATAAAAAAAAGATACTTTTGATACCAATGAAAAATGCGCCCATTGGCATATTTGATAGCGGCTTAGGCGGCCTTACGGTGGCTAAGGCTATAAGTAATTTAATGCCGCAAGAACGCATTATTTACTACGGAGATACCCTGCATCTGCCGTATGGCGAAAAAAGCGACACGCATATTAAAGAGTATAGCGCAGCCATTGTAGAGTATTTAATAAAACAAGGCGTCAAATTAATTGTAATTGCGTGCAATTCAGCATCAGCAACGGCAGCTAGTTACCTAAGGGAAAAATACCACGAGCAAATAGAAATACGGGGTGTAATACGACCCATGCTAAAAGCCGTAGCACAAAAGAACTACGCACAAATAGGTTTGATAGGTACGCAGGTTACCGTACAAAGTGAAGTTTATACAAGTATATTAAATGAGTACAACCCCATTACAAAACTCAATGCACTTGCCACCCCATTATTAGTACCTATGATAGAGGAAGGGTTTAATAAAAATGATATCTCAAAAGAAGTGATAAAAGAATACCTGAGCCAATTTAAAGATATTGAAGCGCTTTTACTTGCTTGTACGCACTACCCATTGATTAAAAAATCAGTCATCGATTTTTTTGAAAATAAAATAGACGTAATGGATAATGCTGACTTTATGGCGCAGGATGTAAAAGCTTATTTAGAAAAAAACAACCTACTATCAATTAATAAAGAAGGAGAAGACGAATTTAAGGTTAGCGATTACACAAAAACTTTTGCCAAATCGGCATCTATGTTTTTTGGAAAAGAGATTAACGTTACAGAACACAATATATTTGCATTATGAGTGAAAACAAAAAACCAATCATTGGTTTAACCACAGGAGATTTAAATGGCATTGGTTTAGAACTAATCATAAAAACATTTAGCAATAAAAGTTTATTTGACTATTGTACTCCTGTACTTTTTGCAAGTAATAAAGTATTAAGTTTTTATACCAAAAGTATAAATGAACAATTTAAATACACCAGCGTAAAAGAATGGGATAAACTAAACCCTAAAGCGCTCAATGTATATACCTGCTGGCAGGAAGATGTAAAAATTACACCTGGCAAACTCACTCCAGAAGGTGGCAAATATGCAGTACGCAGTTTGGAAGTTGCCGTACAATGCTTAAAAGATAAACAAATTGATGGCTTGCTTACAGCACCTATTCACAAAAAAAATGTGCAAGGACCAAACTTTAATCATAGTGGCCATACACCTTATTTAAAAGAAACCTTTGGTGCTTCTGATGTAGCCATGATGCTGTGTACTGATTATTTGAAAGTAGCCTTGCTTACGGAGCATGTGCCTGTTACACAATTAGAAAAGCATATTACCACAGCAGCTATCGTTTCAAAAACTGAGATCGTACATAAATCTTTAATCCAAGATTTTGGAATTGAAAAACCTAAGATTGCCATTTTAGGATTAAATCCTCATGCAGGAGACGATGGCTTAATTGGATCAGAAGAAAAAGCAATTATCATGCCCGCAATTGAGCAACTGCGTGATAAAAATATTTTAGTTTTTGGCCCATATGCGGCAGATGGTTTTTTTGCACGAAGCGCATACCAAGAATTTGATTGCGTATTAGCCATGTATCATGACCAAGGATTAATTCCTTTTAAAACACTAGACAATGATGAAGGCGTAAACTTTTCGGCAGGACTTTCTATTGTACGCACATCGCCTGACCATGGTACCGCATTTGAAATTGCTGGTAAAAACGAAGCAAATCCAAGCTCCTATTTACATGCCTTATATAGTTGTATTGATATTTTAGCACAACGTCAAGGTTACCAAGAAAATACTAAAAATCACCTTGCTTACGGCACGCATAGTAAACGACCAAGACGCAATAAACCTGAGGATAGAGGATAGATAAAAATGAACATTTACTACATAAGCGGTTTAGGAGCAGACCAAAGAGCATTTAGCAAGTTAGATTTTGTGAAAAAGCACAATGCAACTTACCTCCCTTGGCTTGCACCCCTGCAAAAAAAAGAAAGCATTGAGTCCTACGCAAAGCGAATGGCTACAAATATTACGGGTGAGGCACCTATTATTGTAGGACTATCTTTTGGAGGTATGATGGCAATCGAAATTGCCAAAACTATTTCCGCCAAAAAAGTTATTCTTATTTCTTCATGTAAAACAAAAAGCGAGCTGCCACCTCAAATAAAAATGGCAGGCTCCCTTGGCCTGGATAGTTTAATGCCTACGGCATTGGTTAAAAAAAGTAAGCCGCTAGTTTATAATTTTTTAGGCACTAAAACAGATAAAGAAAAAGAAATAGCAAGTGATTTTATTGATAGTTTAAATGAGGATTATTTGTCATGGTCTATGCGCACAATTAGCCGATGGAAAAATACCGAAGTACCTTGCTCAACTTGTCACATACATGGCAACAAGGATATGCTATTGCAAAGCAGTTTTGTAGAAGCCGACCATATAATTGAAGGCGGAAATCATTTTATGATTTTTAATAAAGCTGATGAAATCAATCCAATTATTAATTCAATACTAGATTAAATTTTTAATCATAACCAAACTCTAAGGATCTATTTTCGTCACGCTCTTTTTGCAAAACGGCAATATGAGTCATTTGTTTTTTATTACCTCCACGCTGAAAAACTGTAAGTAAGTAACATCCTGTTTTAGAACAGACGTATGTAAAATCAGAATAAAACTCTCCGTCTCGTTGCGGGTAAAATTTATCAGTAATAATATGCCCTACTCCTCGCTTTCCTAATTTCATTTGCACTTTATGTACGCTAGGATCTGCAAATACCATAAAATGATATAACCGCCCCTTAAACAATTGAACAAGCACTGGCAACTCAGTATTACGATCTGCTAATTTGCTCACCTTATGATAAACTAGGAAGTCATCATTCTTAGTAAACTTGTCATAGCGTTCTTGTATTTTATCAACCCAAAACTTAGGTGCATTTCTTAAATCAAATTCCTTTGTTTTTGATTGCGCCATAACAAATTGACAGGTCAATAAAAGAGCACAAACGATACCGGATACCTTAATTATTTTTCTCATACTTATTAGGACTTATGCACATCAAGCTTTTGGGTACTTAAAAATACTTGACATACTTATATATTTGTTCACAAAATTCATACCACAATATTATGCGCTCAGAAATTCAAATCTTCTCAGGTAATGCAACTCCAGACCTAGCAAAGGCTATAGCCGATCATTCGGATATTCCTTTAGGAGAATTGCACATTCAAAAATTTAGTGATGGAGAGTTTCAACCGGAGTACAAAGAGAGTATTCGTGGTGATTATGTTTTTTTAGTTCAAAGCACAAATGCTCCTTCTGACAACCTAATGGAATTGCTCATGATGATGGATGCTGCTCGAAGAGCTTCTGCAGGATATATTACGGCGGTAATACCCTATTTTGGATTTGCACGTCAGGATAGAAAAGACAAACCTCGTGTTTCTATTGCTTCAAAACTTTGCGCCAACTTAATCGCAAAAGCAGGGGCCAATCGTATCATGACTATGGATTTACATGCTCCTCAAATTCAAGGATTCTTTGATATCCCAGTGGATCATTTAGATAGCTCAGCAATATTTATTCCTTACATCGAAGATTTAGAAATTGAGGATTTATGTTTTGCTAGCCCAGATGTAGGAAGCACAAATCGTGTACGTGAGGTGGCTAGTTACTTTAATGCTGAAATGGTTATTTGCGATAAGCAAAGAAAACGTGCAAATGAAATAGCTTCTATGACGGTAATAGGAGATGTAACAGGAAAAAACATCGTTTTGATTGACGATATATGTGACACAGCAGGAACCTTAACCCGCAGTGCTGCCATGCTCATTGAAAAAGGAGCTAAAAGCGTAAGAGCATTTTGCACGCACCCTGTTTTAAGCGGCAAAGCGTACGAAAACATTGAAAATTCAGTTTTAACTGAATTGGTGGTTTGTGATACAATTCCTTTAAAGCAAGAATCTAGCAAAATCAAAGTGGTGAGTACTGCCGAGCTATTCTCAGTAGCGATTCGTAATATGTTTGAGAATAAGAGTATCAGCTCATTATTCATACATAGCGATAAAAAAAAAGCTGAACCAGTAGCATAGTTGAAATTGGGTCGTTGATTACGTTAAACACTTTATCTACTAAATCCTTTGAACCTAGTCAATTTTACAGCTCCTATAAACCTACTAAACCTTGGCAGTTTAGTAGATTTAACTATCTTTGCGCTCCAATAAAAAAAATAGATAATGAAAAGTATTACTATCAAAGGACAACTTAGAAGCGAAACCGGGAAGAAATCCTCTCGTCGGCTACGTTCTGAGGGGCAAGTGCCTGCAGTAATTTACGGAGGTAACGAAACAATCCACTTCTACGCAACTCCTCTAGAAATCCGTGGTATTGTTTACACATCAGAGTTTTTGCTTGCCAATATTGAAATTGGCGATAAATCTTACAAATGTATTTTGAAAGACTTACAAATGCACAAACTAACGGATAAGGTAACTCACCTTGACTTCTTAGAATTAGTAGAAGATAAAAGGTTGATTGCAAATATTCCATTGAAGTTTGTAGGAACATCTGAAGGTGTAAGAGCAGGTGGTCGTTTTGTAGCCAAAATGAACACAATTAAAGTACGTACAGTACCAGCTAAATTAGTTGAGCATATCGAAGTAGATATCACTGAACTATTAATTGGTAAAAACTTACGTATCTCTGACATAGTATTTGAAGATGCTGAAATTATGCATAGTCCTCGTATACCTGTTTGTGCTGTAGTTACAACACGTGTGTTGAAACAAGAAGCAAATGAAGGTGGCGGCGACGCTGGTGAAGAAGGTGCTGAAGGCGAAGGAGCAGAAGCAGCAGAAGGTGCTGAAGCAAAAGCAGACTCATAAACCTATAATTTAAAAAAAATATATAGCCACTACACTTCTGTGTGGTGGTTTTTTTATATGCAAATGATTAACGCACTAATTTTATAAAAACAATATATTTGAAAAGCCTATTGGTTAAGCAAACTGAAGGCGAAAAATTAGAAATATGAAACTTATTAAACTAATCGCTATCACCGGTTGTTTATTTATAACAAGCAACTTGCACGCACAACAGAACCAAAACAAAAAGAACCCCGCTAAGGCATTCCAAAATTGGGACCAGAATAATGATGGCCGTATAAACATGCAAGAATACCAAGCTGCTATTGCGCACAAAAGCAATACCAAAAGAGTAGTTAATGCAGCAAATTCTTTTAAAAGATTTGATACCAATGGTGATCGTGTTATTTCCCGTGAAGAATTTATTGCCGCAAGAAAAAACAGAATGCGCAATAAGGTAAATGGTAGAGTCCCCCGCACCAAACGCCCTAATAGAGATAATGGAATTAGAAACCAAAACAATACGAATGACCGACGCCGTAACCCAAGGCAAAACACCAGGCAGAGCAACAACCGAAGAAACACTCAATCTAATTCTAGATTTAGTAACTCTGATAAAAACAATGATGGTCGCATCTCTTTTAGAGAGTATAAACGATCCATAAAAAATAAAAGACGATACACCAACGCTAGCCCAAGAAAAATGTTCAATAGATTAGATAGAGATAACAATGGATTCATAAGTCAGAAAGAACTTTCAAGTAGACAGCAAAGAAGAAATAGAAACCCAAGAAAGAAACAAACAAGAAATAATAGAACGCGATAAACTCTTTTTTAAACGAAGGGAAAAAAAATATTAAACGTCTAAGAAAATACGACATGAAAAAAATTACACTTTTACTCACAAGCTGCATTCTTTTAAACCTTGCGGTTCAAGCTCAAGGTTTTTATGACATGAGCACGATTCAAACCATAGAAATAACATTTGCGCAAAGCAATTGGGATCAAGTATTAGATGCTGAGAGGGCCGGCGCTGACGGCTATACCATGGCCACTACAGTGAAGATCAACAATACAACATACGATAGTGTTGGGGTAAAATTTAAAGGGAATAGTACCTATAATTCTAACCAAGCTAAAAATCCATTTCATATTGAATTAGACACATACAAAAATCAAGATTATCAAGGGTATACTGATATCAAGTTGAGCAATGTAGCGAAAGATCCTTCTTTTTTACGTGAGGTATTATCCTATCAAATACTCAGACAGTATATGCATGCGCCACAATCAAACTATGCAACACTTACAATAAATGGAACATTGATTGGACTATATAGTAATTCAGAAGCTATTAATAAAGGATTTGTAAATCGTAAATTTTACTCAAAGAAAAATACATTTATTAAATGTAATCCACCCGCTGGTGCAGGTCCACAATCCAATGATTTTCCTAACTTAGTATATCTGGGTCAGGATAGCACAGATTACTATGATGGCTACGAATTAAAATCAGATAACGGATGGCAAGAATTGATTGACCTATGTGATACTTTAAAAAATACAACTGCCTCTATCGAAACAATTTTAGATGTAGATCGTGCACTATGGATGCTAGCATTTGATAATACGCTTGTAAACTTGGATAGTTATATAGGAGGCTTTAAGCAAAACTATTACTTATATCGAGATAATAATGGAAGGTTCAATTCAGTAGTTTGGGATTTAAACGAATCCTTTGGAGGCTTTGCAAGAACTAATTCGGGTAATTTAAATAGCAATGCACAGAAACAACAAATGAGTCATTTGTTAGGTGCAACAGATACTGATTTACCTTTAGTTCAAGAACTATTTGCAATCCCTATTTATAAAAGAATGTACTTGGCTCATATGAAAACAATGCTAACTGAGAACTTTTCGAATGGTGCATATCAAACGCAAGGGCAAGCTTTACAAAATACAATTAGTACCGCAGTGCAAAATGATCCAAATAAGTTTTTCACTTTTGCTAATTTTCAAAGTAATCTAACATCAGATGTAGGCGGCGGGCCTGGACCTGGAGGCGGTAGCTATATTGGTATTACAAACTTAATGGGACCACGTGCCACTTACCTTTTGGGACTTAGTGACTTTACAGCCACTGAGCCTAGTATAACGGGTGTAACTGTTTCCAATACAAGCCCTGCTTTAAATTCAACAATAACCGTAACAGCATCTGTGGCTAATGAAACGGCAGTTTATTTAGGTTCGCGTACAGATGTAGAAGATCGCTTTGTAAGAACTCCAATGTTTGATGATGGCTTACACAATGATGGTGCTGCTAATGATGGCGTTTATGGAGCAGATGTTGTAATGTCTAATATTTTTGTACAATACTATATCTATGCCGACGGAGCAACTATTGGTAAATTTTCTCCTGTACGAGCGGAGCATGAATACCATACGGTTAATATAGCTTCACCTCCAGTAAGTGATATTGTCATTAATGAATTGCTTGCTTCTAACAGCGCGATTGTAGCTGACTTAAATGGGGAGTATGATGATTGGATTGAGTTGCACAACAACACAAATTCTGCTATAAATATTGGTGGTTATTTCCTATCGGATAATGTAGACAAATTAATGAAATGGGAAATCCCAGCCGGAACTACTATTCCTGCTAATGGTTATCAAATCATATGGGCAGATGAAGATTCTTCGCAAGGAGTTTTTCACGCAAACTTTAAATTATCATCTGCTGGTGAAACATTATTCCTATCAAACGCAAGCGGTACAATTGTAGATCAAATATTTTTTCCTGCTCAAACAACCGATATCAGTTACGGGCGTTTTGCAAATGGAACGGGTCCATTCCAAACTATGCCTCCTACTTTTAATGGCATAAATAATATTAATACAAGTACGAATACAATTACAAAGTCTAAAACTAAAATTCGTGTTAGCCCAAATCCGGCTAATGAGCACGTTAACTTAGAATTGTTGGGTGCCAATAATGCACTTAAAAATGTTTCAGTTTATGATTTAAATGGACGAATCATTTACCATAACACATTAAAGAAAAATTTAAAAATCAATACTTCAAATTGGGCACCGGCACTATATATCATTAAAGTTGATGATGCCTCTATTAAAGTTATTGTAGAATAAATTTTATAAAATATGTTCAAAAAGCCATCACTTTCGTGATGGCTTTTTATTTATTATTTTATGTAACCAAAATTTACTTCAGAGTTAAAAAAATATCGACCAACTACAACAACCCTCCACTCAAAAACAACATGGCAAAAGAGAAGTAAATAACCAATCCACTTACATCAACTAGCGTAGCTACAAAAGGAGTAGAAGAGGCTGCAGGATCGGCACCTACACGTTTGAGTAAAATAGGTAGCATACTCCCAACGATGGTACCCCATAGTACCACACCTAATAAGGAACAACCAATAACCATTGAAATAGCTAAATAATTATCTCCAAATGAATTGGTACTTGCATGCCATGCACCAAAGATTATAAAACTTAAAGCGCAAAGTGTAAGACCTAGTAAGACGCCTGAAATGATTTCTTTACGCATGATACGCCACCAATCTTTTAAATCAATATCATCCAATGCCATAGCTTGAATAATAAGCGTTGCTGCCTGCGAGCCCGTATTACCTCCACTACTTATAATCAAAGGAATAAAAATAGCCAGCAAGGCCACCTTGGCAATTTCAGCTTCGAAATTGCGCATAGCTATTATGGTAAGCAACTCTCCAATAAATAAAATGATTAACCAGATAACACGCTTTTTATAAAGCTTGGGGATAGACGAATCTAAATAGGGTTCATCAAGTGCTTCGGTACCACCAATCTTTTGGATATCTTCAGTAAACTCTTCCTCTTGTACGATTAATACATCATCAATCGTTACGATACCTAGTAGGATATTTTTATCATCTACTACGGGTAGGGCTACTCGATTATTTTTTTGGAAAACATCCATCGTAGTTTCCTGATCCTCATTTACATTCAATGTAATAAAGCGCTCATCCATTAAATCAGAAACTAAGGTATTGGCAGGATCAACAATTAAAAAATCACGAATGCGAATATCATCTAAAAAGGTTCCGTTTTCGTCCGTAACATAAATTACATCAATCGTCTCGGAGCTTTTACCATAATCACGTATATAATTAAGCACTTGCTCAACCGTCCAATCAGGTTCTACATCAATATAATCTGGCGTCATTAATCGCCCAATAGAATCCTCGGGATAACCTAAAAGGGACAAAGTAATTTTACGTTCCTCAGGTGTAAGTACTTTAATCAACTCTTTTACTACCGAACTGGATTGCTCACTTAATAAAGACGTTCTATCATCGGGCGGTAATTCATTTAAAAGTTGCGCTACTTTGCTTGCCGGGATATTGGTTAATAGTTCTTCTTGATCATTAGTATCTAAAGCGCCAAAAACCGCAATGGCTCTATTAAAGTCTAGTTGCAGAAAGAAACGGCTTGCATGTTCAGGAAATTCTTCCATCACCTCTACCACATCAGATATATTTAACTCATTTACAAAATCATTGATTTCACCCCAAGCATCTAATTCAATAAGGGTTTCAACTCGTTCTAATATGGCTTTAAAATCTTCCACGAAGTCGCTAAGTTACTAATTTGATGATTTGATAATGAGACAATTTGATAATGATTTCAATCTGGAAGTTTTAGCGAACTACCCAATCGATTACGTATCAGATTTCTTTGCAACAAATTCCTTAATATAGTCAGCAATATCTGTAGTTGGTGTGCCCGGCGAAAACAACTCACCTACCCCCATATCGCGCAATACATTCATATCATCCTCAGGTATAATGCCACCACCGGTTAGTAATACATTGTCAACACCTTCTTCCTTCATTTTTTCAATAATGGCAGGAAAAACCGTCATATGCGCCCCACTTAAAATACTTACACCAATAGCGTCTACATCCTCTTGCAAGGCAGCTTTTACAACCATCGCAGGTGTTTGGCGCAAGCCAGTGTATATTACTTCCATACCTGCATCACGCAAGGCTGCAGCTATTACTTTGGCCCCACGATCATGACCATCTAATCCAACTTTGGCTATAAGTACTCTGATAGGTTTCACGCTGCAAATCTATTAAAAACCATTGAATATCATCTCAAAATCATATTGTTAAGACATAAGGTAAAATTTAACGTTTAAGTGCTTTCGAGGGCGCGCCTACTCTAGGTAAATCAGCTATATTTGTTAGTAGATTATGATAGTCTTCATTGAAGGAGAAATAGTGCGTAAAACACCCGCAAACGTATGGATGCAGGTAGGAGGTATAGGATATGATATTCATATAAGTTTGAATACCTATGAGCAAATACAAGATTGGTCCAAAGGCAAGCTTTTTATATACCACCACATTACTGAGCAAACCCAAAGCCTTTATGGTTTTTATGATGAAGCTGAACGAGAGCTATTTCTGCATTTAATTTCAGTTTCTGGTATAGGAACATCTACGGCTCGAGTAGCACTTAGTGGTATGAAAACCAATGAAATACGCCAAGCTATTGTCAATGGCAATGAGGGTGTAATCAAAAGTATCAAAGGAATTGGCCCAAAAACGGCACAGCGTTTGATATTAGAACTGAAAGACAAACTCTTAAAATCAAGTGAAAATATTGAATTGGAGAGTTCAGGAGACAATAACCTAAGTCAAGATGCGTTAACTGCATTGGTAAGCTTGGGCATATCACGCAATGTAGCTTACAAAGCGGTACAAAAAGTATTATCATCTGGGGGTCAAAAACAAGTTGAAGAGGTTATAAAATTGGCATTGAAGCAGATATAATAAAATTGAAAAAGAGGAACCTACTATATTATTCTATTAGTATACTTATTACAGTATGTGGGATTGCTATGTTTCCTACTGCCGAGGCTGCTCCCTTTGACAGTCCGTTTTTTATTCCTGCCGGAGATAGTACTAAAAAGGATACCTTAAAGTTTCCTATAAAAGATAGAAGTGGAAATAGTGCTACGCAAAACAAGGGCAAACAGTTTGACCTTAAAGATCCTAAAAATTTAAATACAGAATACGAATACGACCCAGTAACCAAAACCTATACCATCAAAGAAAAAATAGGAAGCACTTATTATAGAAATCCTACCGAAATGGAGTATGATGAGTTTATGGATTATCAAGCGAAGCGCTATGAAGATGCTTACTGGAGAAAAAGAGCAAATACTTTATTTAATATATCAAGAAGCGGTGGCGTGATTCCAAAAGTAGAATTAGGCAATGCTATTTTTGATAGAATTTTTGGCGGTTCAACTATTGAGGTAAAACCACAAGGAAATGTAGATATGTTTTTTGGTGGCAACTGGCAAAATGTTCAAAACCCTGCCCTTGTACAAAGCGCACAGAAGTACGGGATATTTGATTTTGATATTCAAATGAACCTAAACATGCTAGCCAAGATTGGTGATAAAATGCGTATGAACTTTAACTACAATACGCAGGCAAACTTTGATTTTGAAAACCAATTAAAACTAGATTGGACAGGTAAGGAAGATGATATTATTAAAAAGCTCGAAGCAGGTTTTATAAGCTTTCCATTAAAAAGTCAATTGATTCAAGGTGTACAATCTTTGTTTGGGATAAAAGCACAATTGCAATTTGGGCGTTTAATGATGACCAATGTTGTATCACAACAAAAATCGCAGAGAGAAAGCTTCTCAGTAAAAGGCGGTGCACAAACCCAAGAATTTGAAATAAAATCTGATGAGTATGATTACTTCCGTCACTTTTTATTAGCGCAATATTTTAGAGACAGCTACAATGGCGCTTTAGAAAATTACCCTATCATACAATCCTTAAATAATATTACGCGAATTGAAGTATGGGTAACCAACCGACAAGGTACGACACAAAACGTAAGAGATATTGTAGCGCTACAAGATTTAGGAGAGCCTAAACCATACAATACGGCTTTTCAAACAACAAGCACAGGGCTGCCCAACAATGGCGCCAACTCCTTATACTCTCAAATTTTAAAAACACAAGGCATACGTGAAACAGGTACTGTAATTACTGCCTTACAAAGTAGAGGACTACGTGCAGCTAATGATTTTGAAAAAACATTTGCAAGAAAACTAAACCCAAATGAGTACAGCTTTAATCCTCAGTTAGGATTTTTATCCGTTAACTCTCAGCTACAACCTGATGATGTAATTGGTGTAGCCTTTGAGTATACGCATAATGGTAAAGTGTATCAAGTAGGAGAATTTTCGCAGCAACTTCCACCAGATAGTTCTGAACCCAAGGTATTGTTTCTTAAAATGTTGAAATCAACAACACCAGATCCTAGAAAACCAATTTGGGATTTGATGATGAAAAATATTTATCCCTTAGGAGCAAGTGGTGTAAACCCGAATAACTTTATACTAAATGTATTGTACCAAGACCCTGGAGGCGGGTTAAAACGTTTCTTACCTGAAGGTCCTAATGCCGGCATCCCACTATTAAACTTGTTAAACCTTGATAGATTAAATAATCAAAGTGACCCTCAACCCGATGGACGATTTGATTATGTAGAGGGAATTACAATTCAAGCACAAACGGGTAAAATCATTTTTCCTGTAATAGAACCTTTTGGTAAAGATTTAAAACCTCTGTTTAATGGAGATATTGCTTTAGAAAAAAAATATGTATACGACGTATTGTATGACTCTACTAAAAACATTGCCATTCAGTTTCCGCAGTTTAACCGTTTTGTTTTAAAAGGAAGTTTTGAAGCATCTAACTCTTCCGAAATTTTCTTGGGAGGATTTAATATCCCGCAAGGGTCAGTAAACGTATCAGCAGGTGGGCAGCGATTGATTGAAGGTGTGGATTATACTATTGACTATGGGATAGGGAAACTTAAAATTATAAACTCTGGTATATTAAGTTCAGGTGTACCCATAAATGTATCCTACGAAAACAATATTGCCTTTGGTACGCAAGTACAAAACTTTGTAGGAACACGTTTAGATTACTTTATAAATAATGACTTTACAGTTGGGTCTACTATCCTTAGATTATCAGAACGTCCTTACTTTAATAAAGTATCGTTTGGAGATGATCCATTAAAAAATACTGTGATAGGATTAGATGCTAACTATCAAAAAGAATTGCCAAAGCTTACCACTTTCTTAAACAACTTACCATTAATAAAAACGGAAGCCAATTCAATGGTTACAGCAAGTGGAGAGGTGGCACGTATTTTCCCAGGGCATCATAAATTAATACAAGGTACCAGCGGCTCGGGTGAAGTTTACATTGATGACTTTGAAGGCACAAGAAGTTCGTATGACTTAAAGTTCCCAGTAATGTCTTGGCAGCTAGCCAGCACTCCTGTAGGTGCCACTGATGCATTGGGCAATGAATTATTTCCTGAAGGACGATTAGTAAACAATCCTGACTATGGTAAAAATCGTGCAAAATTGGCTTGGTATAATTTGGACCCTTGCCTTGCAGATTTAAACCAAAGTTGTAACCCTACGCATATTGATACGGGCTATGTATCAAACCACTATACGCGTCTTATTCAACAGCAAGAGGTATTTCCTAATGTTACAGTAACCGCTTTACAGGGAAATCAAACAACCTTTGACCTTGCATATTCTCCTTCATTAAAAGGGCCGTATAACTACGATGCACAAAATATTAATGCAGATGGCGAACTCTTAAATCCTGAAACACGTTGGGGAGGAATTATGCGCCCTATTGATTTTAGTGATTTTGAAACAGCCAATGTTGAGTTTGTAGAATTTTGGATGTTAGATCCTTATCTAGATCCTTCTAATCAAACGTCAAGCGGTGGTAAATTATACTTGAACCTCGGAAATATATCTGAGGATATATTGAAAGATTCTCGTAAGTTTTTTGAGAACGGACTACCCTCTCCTCCTGATGCTAGTAAAACACAAACTACTGCTTGGAGTAAAGTTCCTAAATTTCAACAACAATTATCACCAGCATTTGGTAGTTCAGAAACAGAGCGTCTTGAACAAGATTTAGGTTATGATGGTATGACGAATGATGAGGAACGAGAACATCTTCAAGCATATTTAAAAAACATAGAAGACAATGTAGGGCTAAATTCAAAAGCTTATACCGATGCAAATAAGGACCCAAATAATGATGACTACCACCACTTCCGTGGAGATGATTATGATAGTGAAGAGCGCGAAATCTTAGATCGATATTTATCATTTAATAATCCGCAAGGAAATTCTCCTGTTCAAAATAATGCAAATACATTCTCAAATTCGTTTACTAATATTCCTGAAACAGAGGATATCAATAGAGACAATACTTTAAATGAAAATGAACAATATTTCCAATACGTAATTGACATTAAACCAAATATGGTGGTGGGTGAAAATTATATAGTAAATAAGCAAGTAACAACTGTTGAATTCGCCAATGAAAAAACTTCCGATGCGGTATGGTATCAATTTAAAATTCCAATAAGACAATTCAACAACAGTATAGGCGGCATAAGTGACTTTAGATCCATTCGATTTGCACGTATGTTTATGACTGGTTTTAAGGAAAGAACCGTTTTACGTTTTGCACGTTTGGAGTTAGGACGTAATCAATGGCGTAGATATAACTTCTCACTAAAAGAGCCGGGCGAGTTGATTCCTATTTCTGATAATGATGCAACTACTTTTAATTTAACCTCAGTAAGTAAGCAAGAAAATGGATCAAGGTCGCCGGTAAACTATGTAATACCTCCGGGAATCCAAACACAAGTTCAAGCAGGAACCAACGGTCAAAATATTGATTTAAATGAACAAGCCTTGGCTTTACAAGTTTGTGATTTAGAGGATGGTGACTCACGTGGAGTATTTAAAAGTTTAGGAATGGACATTCGTCAATTTAAAAGAATTGATATGTTTATTCATGCCGAAGCATCAGCAAGTGGCGCTTTACAAGATGATCAAATGCATGGCTTTATACGCATAGGTAGTGACTTTGCAAATAACTATTATGAATACCGCATTCCTTTAAAACTAACTCCATTTGGCAACAATTTAGATACCGAAGTATGGCCAGAAGCGAATAATCTAAATCTTGAATTCCAAGAGTTGATTGATGCCAAACTACAAAGAAATAAAGAAGGCTACCCTGCTACTGTACCATATATCAAGGAATTAAGTAATGGACGTACCATTACTATAGTAGGAAACCCAAATATTGGCGATGCAGAAATGTGTATGCTAGGTGTACATAATCCAAAGAAAAACAATAACCGCCCTAATGATGATGGTGGTACCATTTGCGGCGAAGCTTGGTTTAATGAATTGCGCTTATCTAACATGGAAGAAAGTGGCGGTTGGGCTGCTATTGGCCAAGCAGATATTCAATTAGCAGACATTGCTACCGTAAAGCTAGGAGGTAATATGTACACGGCAGGTTATGGAAACATTGACCAACGTGTAAACGAAAGAGCACAAGAAAACTTCTCGCAATTTGATGTATCTACTACTATAAATGGCGGAAAACTTTTACCAGAAAAATGGGGGGTTCAACTTCCAATATATGCTGGCTATAATCAAGCGGTTACTAACCCCGTGTATGATCCATTTGATAAGGATGTAAAATTTGATGAAAAAGTTGCAAACTTTTCGGGTGCTGCAAAAGACTCAGCAAGGAAAGCAGCACAAGACTTTACTTCAATAAAAAGTTTAAACTTACAAAACGTACGTATAGCTCCTAAGAAAAATGACAATGTTGAACCTTGGGATTTGCAAAACTTTAATATGAGTTATTCCTATACGGGAACCTCAAAAAGAAACCCATTGATAACAAAAGATGAGCTTGACGAGCATAACCTGAGTTTTGGTTATACCTATGCTCCTAAATCAAAACCACTTGAGCCATTCAAAAATGTGATTAAGGCAAAAAGAAGATACCTAAAACCAATTCGAGATTTTAATATAAACTTATTGCCTACCAACTTTACATTCCGTAATAGTATGCAACGCATTATAGGCGAAACTGAGCTCCGCAACATAGATGATGCAAGCTATGAATTGCCAACCAATTATTTCAAATTCTTTACATGGACAAGAACCTACAATCTGCGTTGGAACCTTTTCAAATCACTTTCGTTTGATTACTCGGCAACTAATTTATCGCGTATAGATGAGCCTGAAGGAAGAATTGATAGCAAGGTAAAACAAAACGAAGTATTGGATAATATTTTACGAGGTGGACGAAATACGAATTTCAATCACAACGTAAATGTAAATTACACAGTACCATTAAATAAATTCCCGCTTACCGATTGGATTACGGCAAGAGCTTCTTATTCCTCAACCTACGATTTTGCTAGAGCATCCTTATTAGCTACCTCACTAGGTAACACAATAGGTAATACCCAAAAAAGAAGTATTAATGGTGAAATGAATTTTGGCCAACTA
Organism: uncultured Chitinophagaceae bacterium; assembly: GCA_937981995.1. Classification (GTDB taxonomy): domain Bacteria; phylum Bacteroidota; class Bacteroidia; order Chitinophagales; family Chitinophagaceae; genus JAGNRR01. The sequence continues at coordinate 25,074 of CALJNC010000038.1, read as the reverse complement.
TATAACAAGGTCAAAATCCTTAGAGTCCTAAACCAACCTAAAAGAAACAAAGGAAAAAAGAAAACAAAAAAAGGAGAAGAGAAAAAGAACGGCATCCCAAGTAAAATCAAAAAACCAAAAGAAGGAAAATTGGTTGAGATAGACTTAAGTGAAGATGGTAAGCAAAAAGAAAAGAAAAAGGATGGCAACGATGAAGTATTGGTTGATAATGATAAAGTAAAAATCACACAAAGCGGCAAGCAAGATTTAGACAGAGAGCTTGCCAAAAAGAAAAAAGAAGAAGCAAAAAAGAAAGCCGAAGAAGAGAAAAAGAAAAAGAAATTAGCCAAGAAGAAAAAAAGAGAAGAACGTAAAAAGAAACAACCTGACCCACCTGAAAGTGTAAGAATAGTAGGTAGAGCTTTAATGGGTTTAAAACGAGTAAGCGTAAATTATAATGAAAATATGGGTACCGTATTGCCAGGCTATATGGATAGCAATCAATACGCTGGTTTAAACTTTGCTAATCAATTTAAACCAGGAGCAGACTTTGTATTGGGTTACCAACCAACCAGAATGTGGCTAGATGAAAACGGTAATCAAAATTGGTTTACTAGGGACTCTCTATTTAGCCAACAACTACAACAACAGTATTCTCAAAACTTTAATATCACCGCCAATATTGAGCCTTTTAAAGATTTTAGAGTTGACCTTACTTGGAAAAAAACATTCAGTAAAAATCTTACTGAATTATTTAAGGATACCATAGGTGGAACTGATGCTTATGTACATTTAAATCCATATCAAACAGGTAGTTTTGACATATCATTTATTGCCTTAAGAACACTATTTCAAAAACGAAATGCGGATAACCTAAATCAAGCTTTCTATAATTTTGAAGACTATCGTCAAAACATTTCAAGAAGATTAGGAATAGTGAATCCGTATACGGCTAGTTTACCTAACCCTTCCGATCCTGATTATACCAAAGGTTATTCCCGCTATCAGCAAAATGTATTGATCCCCGCCTTCCTTGCAGCTTATGCGGGCAGAGATCCTGAAACCATACCATTAGTTGAAGAAAACAACGATAATGTGCGTTCTAATCCATTCAAAAATTTATTCCCATTACCTAATTGGCGCTTAACATACAATGGCTTAGCTCGTAATAAAAAACTTAGAAAAATTTTCCAGCAGTTCACTATTAGACACTCTTATAATGGATCCATGTCTATGAATGGATTTAATAGTGCCCTTACCTATAATGATGCATTTGGTTTAGGCTATCCTTCCTTTATTGATTCTACCTCTGGTAATTATGTTCCTTTCTTCTTGGTTCCTAATGTTACCATTACGGAGAACTTCGGCCCGGTAGCTGGAGTAGATGTAACTTTTCAAAACTCGTTAAACTTTAAATTTGAGTACAAGAAAAGCAGAACCTTAAGTATGAGTTTAATTGATTTTCAATTAAGCGAAACAAATAGTTCGGAGTTTACTATTGGAGCAGGTATGCGTTTAAAAAATGTAGTTGTACCTACGCAATACTTTAATTTACACAATCAAAAAAGTGATGTCAACTTTAAATTTGACTTCTCAGTACGCGATGATCTTACAAGCATTAATCGATTAGATGATCGAACAAGTATACCTACTAGGGGTCAAAAAGTAATTAGCATCTCGCCTTCTATTGATTATATTATTAATAAAAATTTGACGCTACGCTTTTTATATGACAGAAGACGCAGTATACCTAGTGTAAGTACGGCATTCCCTATCACTACTACACGTGGTGGCGTTATGTTCCGATTCATATTTGGGCAATAGACATTTCACAAATCCTTTAAGTTTCCCTTGGTCTAAAATGCGTAACTTGCAGTTATAGGGAAATGACAAATTACCAACTCTTAATTAATCGATTAGATGGCTTTATACGCAAGTATTACGCTAATAAATTATTACGTGGTACCATTATTTTTCTTGGAAGTGCATTAGCTTTTTATCTTATTATTAGTTTAGGCGAATACTATTTTTATTTCCCTTCTTGGTTACGATATACCCTACTTGCCATTTTGGGAACGCTTGGCTTGGGAAGTCTAATTTCTTTAGTTTTAATTCCATTGCTAAAAATGCAAAAGCTAGGCAAAGTAATTAGTAGAGAACAAGCAGCTGAAATTATTGGAAGCCACTTCCCTAATGTAAAAGATAAACTTTTAAATATCCTTCAGCTAAATCTACTACAGGAGAATGCAAAAAGCCAGGCTTTAATTAGTGCTAGTATTGAACAAAAAACAAAGGAACTATCACCGGTGCCATTTTCATCGGCAATTAACCTCTCAAAAAATAAAAAATATCTCCCCTATCTTTTAGTACCTATTTTAGCTGGTATTGTCATCCTTTTTACGAATGCTAAAATTTTTACGGATAGTGCGGAGCGTTTATTTCAACCCGATAAAGCTTTTGTGCCTGCCGCACCTTTTGCTTTTGAACTAAAAAATAAAAAATTATCTATCCCTCAATATGAGGATATAGAAATAAAAGTAGCGGTGAATGGTACAACCCTACCGGAAAATGTAAATATTAATATTGGCGGTCAGGAAATTGCCATGATTAAAAAAAATAATAATATTTACTCCTATACGTTACACAAGCTTAGTAAAAACACCACTTTTAGTTTTGAAGGAAATGGTTTTGAAAGCAAACAATACGAAGTAAAAGTAATGGCTAATCCAAGTATTCAAGGGTTTAAGGTTTCTTTGAATTACCCATCTTATACTGGCAAAAAAGATGAAGTACTTAAAAACATTGGTGATGTAGTGGTGCCACAGGGAACGTCAATACGTTGGACCTTTACTGCACAACATACAAGTAAAATTTTATTTGGCTTTAGCAAATTTCCTAACCAACCTATGGCACGCAATGGAAATCGATTTTCTATTGCCAAAACGTTTTATAGAGATACGACCTACAGTATACAACTTAGTAATTCAAATGTAAAAGCCAAGGATATATTACAATATCAAGTTTCGGTGATACCTGATCAAAGTCCTTCTATTAATGTAAATCAGTATAATGATTCTCTAACAGGAGATTTTGTATTATTTACGGGTGAGGCGGGCGATGATTACGGCATACGCTCCGTGGCTATGCATTATAACATAAAAAGTAAAGCAGCCGCAAGAAGTGGTCGCGTTCCTATGAAAATCACCTCTGGTACGTTTACACAGTTTGATTATTTACTAGATGTACAAACGTTAAACTTGCAAGCCGGAGACAAATTGCAATACTATTTCCTTGCATGTGATAATGATGCGGTGAACGGAAGCAAATGTGCTAAGAGTAGCGTATTTACTTTTAATAAACCTAGTGAAGCTCAGGCAGATTCTTTGTTAAAGCAAGCTCAAAAAGAAATAAATAAGGACCTGAAAGATGCATCTAAAGAAAATCAAAAAGTTGATAAAGAAATTAAGGAAATCAAAGAAAAACTTTTGAATAAAAAGTCATTGGATTGGCAAGACAAAAAACAGTTGCAACAGCTTGTAAATAAAAATCAATCTATTCAAAAACAAATAGAAAAAATTCAACAAAAATTTCAAAAGAGCCAGCAAAAAAATCAAGAAAAAAACCACTCAGACGAAATAAAAGAGAAGCAGCAAGCAGTAGACAAAATGCTGGAAGAACTCAAGGACAATAAGCTAGCCGAGCGAATGAAAAAAATCGAGGAGCTTATGAAAATGCTTAACAAGGATAAACTTTTTGAAGAGCTACAAAAAACAGAAGATGAAAATCTTCAAATGGAAAAAGACCTGGATAGAATGCTGGAGCTCATGAAACAGCTGGAGCGCGATATGCGAATGGAGGACTTGGCTCAAAAAGCTCAAAAACTAGCCGACAAGCAAGAAAAGCTAAACGAAGAAACCAAGCTAGGCAAAGACAAGAATGAACTTAAAAAGAAACAAGACGAACTAAAGAAAGAAACAGAAGAACTAAAAAAAGACCTTGACGAACTAGAAAAATTAAACAAAGAAACCGAAACGCCTCAAGACTTAAAGGGTGTAAAAAAAGATCAAGAGAATGCTAAAAGTGAAATGAGCAAAAGCTCGGAATCATTGAGTAAGGGTAATAAAAGCAAATCTTCAAAATCACAAAAGAAAGCACAAGAAAGCTTACAAAAAATGGCCAATGCATTAAATGCTATGGCAGCTGGTGGTAGCCAAGATCAAACTGAAGTAGATATAAAAGCCACTAGGCAAATTTTATCTAACTTACTTAGAATGTCTTTTGGTCAAGAAGAATTAATTGATAAAGTAAGAAAAACAAAACGTACAGACCCTGCATTTGTGACCAATGTAAGAGAACAATACAAATTAAAAGATGATAGCAAAATGATCTCGGATAGCCTTTTTGCTTTAAGCAAAAGATTGTTTGAAATCTCATCATTCGTAAATAAAGAAACGGCTGAGATTAATACACATATGACTAATAGTATTACAGCCTTAGAAGCCCGTAACTCTAGGAGCACTACCGTAAGCCAGCAGTATGTAATGACACATACTAATAATTTAGCGCTCATGCTAAATGAGCTTTTAGATAATCTTCAAAAGAAACAGGCCAAACAACAATCGCAAGCAGGTCAGGCAGGAAGTTGTAAAAAACCGGGTAGTAAACCGGGCAAAAAACCAGGTAAAAAACCGGGCCAAGGAGTAGGAATGCAATTGGGAGATATCATTACCAAACAAAAGCAGTTAGGCAGTGCCATGAAACAGCTGATGGATAAAAAAGGTAAAAAACCAGGCGAAGGAAAAGGCAAAGGAGAAGGTAAAAAACCGGGCGAAGGAAACAAACCAGGCAAAGGTGGCAAACCGGGTCAATCTGGAGATGGCGGTCAGGCTGGACAAGGAGGACAGCCTAGCGAAAGTGAACAGATGGCTCGTATGGCTGCACAACAAGCTGCTTTGCGCAAGCAATTAAACGATATACATTCTGAATTAATTAAAAACGGTAAATCAAACCCTGAATTGACCAAAATTCGATCAGAAATGGATCGCGTAGAAACTGAACTAGTCAATAAGCGTATTACAGATCAATTACTAAGTAGACAAGCACAGATTCTTACACGCTTAATGAAGGCCAAAGACGCTATGCGCGAGCAAGACCAAGGTGAAGAACGAGAAAGCAAATCTGGTAAAGCAATTACCCGTGAAATACCCCAAGAATTGAAGGATATCCTCAAGGATAAGCAATCTGCTATAGAATATTATAAAACAGTACCAGCAGCCTTAAAACCCTATTACAAGGACCTTGTAGAAAAGTATTTTGGATTGATTAAGTAATTTACACAGCTTTGTCTTTCTTTTGTTTATCAAGCGCTACATTTACGAGTCAATACTAAGATCATGCACTTTTTAGAATTTGAAAAATCGATAGAAACACTTTACGAAGAATTGGAAAAGGTAAAAACTTCTCAATCTAAAACAGAAGTTGATATGAGTTCTACCATTGAAAAAATGGAGCTTAAAATAGCCGAAGAGCGAAAAAAAATCTACGCTAATTTATCGGATTGGCAAAAGGTACAGTTGAGCCGTCATCCAAACAGACCGTATACAAATCATTATATCGAAATGATATTTGATAAATTCCAAGAGATGCATGGCGATCGTAATGTAAAGGACGACAAGGCAATTATTGGTGGGTTTGCTCAACTTGAAGATCAAACATATATGATAATTGGTCATCAAAAGGGAGTAAATACAAAACTCAGAAAATATAGAAACTTTGGGATGGCTAACCCCGAAGGTTACAGAAAGGCATTGCGCCTTATGAAATTAGCAGAAAAGTTTAATAAACCCGTCATATCATTTATTGATACACCAGGTGCTTATCCTGGCTTAGAAGCTGAGGAGCGTGGACAAGGAGAAGCGATTGCAAGAAACATCTATGAAATGATGAATCTTAAAGTGCCAGTAATGTGTATTATTATAGGCGAAGGAGCAAGTGGTGGCGCATTAGGCATAGGTATAGGTGACCGAGTAGTGATGTTAGAAAATACGTGGTACTCTGTTATATCTCCTGAAAGTTGCTCCAGTATTTTATGGCGCTCATGGGATTATAAGGAGCAAGCCGCGGAGCAACTTAAATTAACGCCTAAGCATATGCATAAGTTTGGCTTGATTGATCAGATTATTAAAGAACCAGATGGTGGTGCACATTCTAATCCTAAACAAATGGCCAAAACCGTTAAACGCTATATCAAGAAAGTGACCGAAGAACTTTGCGCTATCAAACCACAAGACCGCATTAACCAACGTATTGAGAAATTTTCTCAGATGGGCTTTTATAATGAAGATGCAAAAGCATAAGATTTGCTTTCTTCTTTTCTTTTAGCTTAGTTTTTACATTGAATTCTTTATTTTTGAAGTCCTAATACTTCGGGAATAAATTAATTTGTCTTTTCTAAAAAAAATAAAAGAATCATTACGCGATCCGGCACAGCCGAAACGAACGATGAATGCCCCGATGGCAAGGCCTATCACCAGAAAGAAAAAGGTAGTTAAGCATGAATTAGTTGATTTTTCTCAGGCCTATCGTATAGGAATACTTTGTACCTATACTGAGGGTATTGATAATCAAAAACCAATACTCGCTTATAAAAAAGAATTAGAACGTTTAGGATTTGAATGTGAGGTATTGGTGTTTTTAAATCAAATGGAAAAAAGCCCCAAGGTTTACCTTCCTTCTTTTAATTTATCAGATTTAAATAAGGAGATGATTCCAAATTCACCTCGAACTGATCGATTTACAGTAAGACGGTTTGATATTTTATTAAATCTTTATTTTGAGCCCGTTCCACAATTACTGCATTTATCTAAAGAGTCTAATGCAAAGTGCAGGGTAAGTCCGTATTTAGATTTTATAACTCCATATAGCGATGTTCTTCTTCCAATGGATTCTTCAAATAATGTTGAGGCGCTTATAAAAAAAATAAACGAAACACTTAAAATACAAAAATATGTCAGACCAGAAATTTAGCGGAACCGGTGTAGCATTAGTTACTCCTTTTACTGCAGATGGCTCTATAGATTTTCCTTCATTGGAAAAATTGGTGAACCATGTAATAAAGGATGGAGTAGATTTTTTGGTTGCACTTGGTACTACTGCAGAAACTCCAACGCTAAGCGTGGTTGAAAAAATTGCGGTGCTAGAATATGTTGCGCAGGTAAATAATAAACGTGTCCCCTTGGTGTGCGGTCTAGGCGGTAATAATACAGCCTTGGTTTTAAAAGACTTAGCTGAATTCCCTTTGAATAAAGTAGACGGTATACTATGCGTGGTACCTTATTATAACAAACCCAATGCTGAAGGCGTATACCAGCACTTTAAGGCTGTGGCCGAAGCCACCGATCAAAATATAATATTATACAATGTACCGGGGCGCACGGGTAGTAATATGAGTGTGGATACTGTTATCCGATTAGCAAAAGATTTTAAAAACATTGTAGCCATTAAGGAAGCAGCTGGCAATATGAGCCAAAGCATGCAATTGGTAAAATCATTACCAAGTTCCTTTAGTATTTTAAGTGGTGATGATGATTTAGTCATGCCTCAAATTGCAGCTGGTTTTTCAGGTGTAATATCTGTTGCGGCTAACTGCTGGACCAAAGAATTTACCAGCATGTTAAACGCCGCAAGAAAAAATGACTTTGCAACAGCTAGAGAACTTCACTACAAATTGTTAGATGGTATTGGCTTATTATTTACCGAAGGAAACCCTGCAGGTGTAAAATTTGTTTTAAGCCAAATGGATATTTGTGAAAACACATTCCGCTTACCTGTAGTAGGTGTAAGCAAATCAACTGAACAAGATATAAAAGATTATATAGCGCAATTGTAAACCATGGAGGATAAGAAAATAATCTTATTCGATGGTGTTTGTATTTTTTGTAACTACTGGGTGCGTTTTGTATTTAAGTACAATCGCAAAAAAAATATTTACTTTCTCCCCTTGCAAAATGAAAAAGCTAAACAACTTATTCCCAATGATTTAAAAGTCAATGAGTTAAATTCGGTTGTATATTATAATCAAGGAAATATCTATACGCTATCTACGGCAGCCTTAAAGATTTTAGGCGAATTAAACGTCCCACTAAAAATTGTGTCTATTATAGGCTTGTTAATACCTAAATTTATTCGAGATAGAATTTATAACTTTATAGCAAGAAACAGATATAAGTGGTTTGGCAAAACGGAAGAATGCCCAATTCCAACGGCCAAACTAAAAGAAAGATTTTTGTAACACCATGAAATTCATTTGCACCACTACCCTTTTTTTATTCCTAAGTATATTTTGCATTGCCCAAGACGGAGATTCTTTTGATACAACTGATGGTCAAGATAAAAACCCAATTGCTGACGTAAAACCACACCGCAGAGCATTTTATTACGAAGCGTTTAAAGAGGTTGATGGGGTAATTGACAGCATTGTTGTATACAAATCAAAACGCATGATGCAAACCTATCATCATGGTAAGAAAATGAAATTATATATGATATCCTTAGGAATGGAACCAAAAGGAGAAAAGCAATTTGAAGGAGATTTTAAAACACCCGAAGGTTTATATACAATTAATGAACGCGAAGCAAGAAGCAGTTATCACAAAAACCTAGGTATTTCATATCCTAACTATAGCGATTCAGTTTTTGCGGCTAATCAAGGCAAATCTGCCGGAGGCGAAATAAAAATACATGGCTTTCCTAATAGGCACAGAATGGATGCTGAGAAAGAACTAATGAATACCGACTGGACACTGGGTTGCATAGCCGTAACCGATCATGAAATTGATGAACTCTTTACTTGGGTACTGAATGATTGCCCTATTTTGATATTGCCTTAATGGAGTTTGAACTCAATGAACTTCAAATTGCTTACCTAGAAAAGATAAAGAAACAACGTACTTCATTTTTCCTAAAAGCATTAGGTGGTCTTTTTTTAATCCCGCTAGCAACAATTCTTCTTGGTTCTTTAGTTGGTTTACTTATATATGGAAGCATTGCCTTTGTTTTAGGCGGTATTCAAATGATAATATTATATATCAAAAGGATCATCCCGCTACGCAAAGATTTAAAACATCAAACTGGTATAAAAATTAAATTACAAGTTATTCGAAAACAGTTTTTTCCACTAACTAATGAATATTACTTGTTTTTTAATGACACAAACATCCCCAATATAAAAGTGGATTCAGTTAGTTATAATCATTACAAGGACGGAGATTATTATACTATTGGTCAATCAAAGCATTCCAAAATTATATTTGAAGATTATGAACGATTTGATTTGGTATAATTAAACGTCAACCTCTTCCCCTTCAATAGCTAAAACCGTATTTTCAAAAATACTTTGAGCTTCTTCCAATAAAGTATCAAGTTCTTTATAACGCGAAGAATAATGCCCAATCATTAGTTTGCCTACAAGGGCTTGCTTAGCAACTTCTGCCGCTTGCTTTGCGGTACTGTGCCCCCTATCCGTTGCCTTGTCTAAATGCTTTTCCTCATATGTTGCTTCATGATATAGCAAGTCTACATTCTTTATTATTTCAAAGTATTTCTCATGGGGTGCAGTATCGGCGGTATAAGCATAGGAGCAAGGTTTTTTACCTTCTTTAGTTAACCATTCATTCTTTATTATTTCACCGTCTTTACGCGTATAATCTTCCCCTGTCGTCAATCGCTTATAAAAATATTGCGGCACTTCATATTGTCTGCATTCTTCAGGAAGTAATATCCTTTTACGCTGTTTTTCCAAAAACAAAAAACCACAAGTATCAATTCGATGATCTACAGGAAAACTCTTGACCTCTAAACTATCGGAACTATAAATCAAACCTTCCTTTTCAAAATTTAAAAAATGAAACCGTAAAGGAAAACTCAATTCCTGTAATAATTGAATTTCAATTATTGCTTGCAAGGGTTCAGGACAATATATATGCATTTCCTTTTCACGACCATACAAAGCCAATGAATTTAAAAATCCAATTAGTCCAAAATAATGATCCCCATGAAGGTGACTAATAAATATATGATTGATACGATTGCGCTTCACATGGAACTTTTGCATTTGCATCTGCGTTCCCTCACCACAATCCACTAGGAATAGCTGTTCTTTGATATTTACAACTTGAGAAGTTGGGTTTCTGCCATTGGCCGGCGTAGCACTATTGCTTCCTAGTATTTTTACTTTCAAACTAATTTTTCTTTGTGCTGTTTAATAAAATCTAGCATTTTACTTTTAGTCTCCTCCTTTAATTCTTTTACCTCTGTACCCTGCACTGAAATTTTATTCAAAAAATGAAACTCAATTCGACTAGGCCAAGCATACATTTTTTTTGAAGGATGTAATATATTTTTTGTACCAAAAATTACTCCAGGAATAATATCCTTCTGATTTTGAATAGCTACCTTAAATGCTCCGTCCTTAAAATTGGCCAAGAGCTCATTAGACTTATTTCGTGTACCCTCTGGATACAAACACAAACTCAAACCGCTTTGTAAAACCTCTCCCATTTTTGCAAAACTTTCTGCCCGACTATTTCTATTTTTTCTATCTACTAAAATGGTTCCTTGCTTATAGATATAACCAAAAATAGGCACTTTACTTATTTCTATTTTAGCCAAGGTTTTATTCGTAACAGGCACACCGGGTGCAGAAACGGGTATATCCAAGAATGAATTATGATTTACTACAACCACGTAATTTTCGCCCTGCTCAAAATGTTCCCTACCGAAATGCTTTACAGGGCAAAAAATCAGAGGCATATAAATACCCATCCATACTTGAAAGATTTTATGCAAGGCATGATCAAATTTTTCGATTGAAAGAATCAATTTAAAAAAGAAAACAACGATTGCTACAATCGTCATAGAAAGTAAAAAAAGTGAAACAGCATACACAAAGTATATTCTTGCTAAAATGGATTTCATACTAATTTATCTGCCAGTCTATTGCTGAAAAGCCAAAGGTACGTAAGCTTTCATTTGTTTTAGAAAAATGCTTACAACCAAAAAAACCATTATATGCTGAGAATGGCGATGGATGAGCTGCGGTCAAAACGGTATGTTTATTTACATCAACTAATTTCCCTTTTTCTTGTGCAAACTTGCCCCACAATAAAAATACAATATGCTCTTTTCGTTCGCTCAGTATTTTAATTACAGCATCTGTAAATTGAGCCCAACCAATTTTACTGTGGCTCATAGGAGAAGCTCGCTCTACGGTAAGTGACGCATTGAGCATAAACACGCCTTTTGTTGCCCAGCTAGTAAGATCGCCATGATTAGGTTTTACAAAATTTACATCTGTAACTAACTCCTTATAAATATTTTTTAATGAAGGCGGTATAATCACCCCTTTATTTACGCTAAAGCAAAGCCCATGTGCTTGCCCCGGACCATGATAAGGGTCTTGCCCAAGTATAACCACTTTTACATCTTTAAAAGGTGTAAGCTCAAATGCATTAAAAATTTCATCCCCACTTGGGTAAATTTCCTTTCCCAACTTTTTTTCTTCTTTAAGTGTATTTACTAGATTTTTGAAGTACTCCTTCTCAAATTCTGCTTGCAGTTCTTTTTTCCAACTTTCTTCTATTTGCACAGCCATTCTTCTGATATTTGCCTCTTGTTGCGAACCTTAAAAATAACGCTAATCTTATTAATTTTTTGCAAGCTAGGCTTTGGTCAATTGTATAAGAATCGTGGATTTAAAATTGGTATTGTGTACGAGCTTGGCCAACCGGTGCATCGCATTGGTGGTACATTAGGCCTTTATGCCAATTTGGGTAGTTTTCAATTTAGTTCTAATAACGCAATTTTCTATGCTTTTAAAAATTATGGGCCCAATATACCTCGGTTAGAATCTCAATCAGGATTAGCAATGGGTGTTGGTTTTGGACCACCAAGACAATTTATTGATGGCTTAGCTATGCTTTCTCCTATTTCTAATTTTAGTCTGCGCACGCACATGATAAGCTATGGTATAAAATTGTATTCTGATAAAATAGGAACAGATCAAATAACGGGGCTTATCAATCTACGTTTAGGAGACTATTTTCTTGCTTCAGAAAATGACGGCTTTGTATTTTTACCTTACGATAAATTTAGAACCGGTGCAATATCATTAGGCCGTTATTTTTATAGCGCAACCATTGGCAATCAATTATTAGCTGAGCAAAAAGTTTCCTTAGACCTCTTATTATATACAGGACAAACACAAAATGCTCCTACTGAAAAAATTACAGAAGACACTTACCCATCACGCTTTGGGTATAAAAAACTCAATAACTCAACATACCATAAAGCTTCGCATGGAATTTTAAAACTGAGTTGGCATACGAGTACAGAATTTAATCAAAGCGCCTTTGCTACTATTGGTTTAGATAATGAGCACATTAGAAATGCGGTACAGAATAAATTTATTCATGACATGCCTTTCTTGCCAAAGCGGCTCATAAAAATAGAAAATCCGCACATACCTATGCGCAATGCTGAGGGGGCCGATTACCTTTATGGCAAAAAGGAGAAAGTAAGAAAAGGAAAATTTGTTTGGGGCATAGGTTTGAATCGACCTTTGTTTTATTAAGATCTTTCAACGAGATATGCAATTTTTGTTAGTATTATAAAACAATCCCCTCTATACAACTTGAGCTAGCAATTACTATGTATTAAAATTGTAAATTTATATCTTTATCAAGTTGGAAGCAGACTTAGAAATATCAATTGTGTTGTTTGATGAACATGGTCGCGAGATCAATATTCATGATGTAAAAGCAGGTTCAGATTATTTTGACCAGGAGTCACTAACACCTTATTATTTATGGAGTTGTCATGGGGGAATTGAAATAATAACTGATGGATATAAGATAATATTTAGAAATTTCGATTTCTATGTTTCACTAAATGCCATTGACTTTTTGATAAATTTTTTGCTTTATTATAATAACCAAATTAATAAAGAATGGCCAAATGAAGGTTCCCCGAATAGTTATATTCATACATTTATAACGAATGATATTCTTAAATTGGAAAAAGTAAATAGAAAAACCTATAGTTTATCTTATCAAAAAGGAATAAATTCAATTAATAGTTCAAGGCGATTTTTTTCTTCTGAATTAATTTCTGTTGAAAAATTTAATAACGCAATAAGAAAATCTCTTAATGATTATTTTGAACTTTTTGATAAGGTTTTAGAAGTAGCTCCTAAAGATAAAAAAACTGATACTTTACAAAAGTATTTTAAGAATAGGAGACATTTATTAGAGAATGTAAATCGCGACTTGCATTGACCTAGTGCGGCTAAGCAAACTGCTTAGCAAGTGTACCACAAAAGTCCGTCTCTACCATGCGCTTAGCCATAGCCATCATGTGCATCATAGCAGGTGCCTTAGAAACACCATGACCTACAATTACTGGTTTTTTCACCCCCAATACAGGTGTACCGCCATAATTTTCAAAATTTAGGCGCTCAACAAATTCGTCTTTAATTCCTCGCTCTACAGAAAATACATCATACATACTTTCTGAAAGTTTTAATACGATATTACCGGTAAAACCATCGCAGATCATAACATCGGCTTTATCATAAAAAATATCTCGGCCTTCAATATTTCCTATAAAATTAATTTTGGATTCTGCCTTCAATAAAGGATACGCCTCTTTGGCTAATAGATTTCCTTTGCCTTCTTCCTCACCCATATTGATAAGACCTACCGTAGGATTTTCATTATCCTGTGCTAATCGAGCATACTCTGCGGCTAATATTGCAAACTGTTTTAGGTGCTCCGCCTTACAATCAGCATTGAGTCCTACATCAGCTATAAGGCCTAGGCCACCATTTAATTTAGGTACCATAGTAGGAATTGCTGGTCGCAAAACGCCATCTAATGGTTTGATCATCATCATGGCGCCTACCATCATCATGCCGGTGTTGCCTGTGCTTATAAAAGCATCTACTTTGCCTTCGGCTAAAAAATGAAAACCAACCGGAATGGTTGCTTTCTGTTTTTCGCGCATGGCCTTAGTAGGATGATCATCCATACCCACTACACCATCGCATGGTACAGGTACAGAATTAGGAATGCCGTCCAAACCATCAATCGGCTGGGCGGCATCAAAAAATAAATACAATTGAACGTCAGTATTCGATTGGGCAAACTGCTTCGCAGCACTCAGGTTAGCCTGAGGTGCATTATCGCCGCCCATCATATCATATCCTATACGCATATAGCTTGATATGAATTAAGCTTCAGTATTATCATCAATATCTTCGTCTACTTCAACTTCTTTTTCCATCACCACACGACCTTTGTACATTAGTTTGTTTTCAACCCAATGTGCACGGTGGCGCTGGTGTACTTCTCCAGAAGTTTTGTCAATACTCAATGTAGGAGTGTTTGCCGTATAGTGTGTACGACGTTTTGCTTGACGTTGACTAGATTGTCGTCTCTTAGGATGTGCCATAATTAATTACTTTTCTTTTTTTATTTTTTTCTTCAGTGCATCCCACATTTTATTTGTGGTATGCGGTGTTTGTTTTTCTAATCTATCCAGTACCTCTTGGTTACACTCTGTATTTCCTTCCTCATCTGTACCATGCGTTTTTTGTATCGGCATACTAAATACGATGTACTCATATACCAATTTACTTACGTCTAGCAAACTATCATTTCTTGATATATAGGATACCTCGGGGTCTTCTTCATTTTTGAGATTCACATCGCTATCGCTAACTAATTTAACCACATGGTCAAACTCGTCCCAGAGCGTCATTTCAAAGTCATCACCACAACGATCACATTGTGTAATGGCTTTTCCATGAATATCAAAATGCAGTAAGAAAACACTTGGTTTTTTATCAAGTATCATCTTTACCTCAATATCCGAATTATTAAATCCAGGATTTGCAAAGTGTTCAAAGAAACTGTCCTCAATCTTATAGTTGAAATGGTGCTCGCCCTGCTTCAAGCTTACATAAGCTATCTCAAATTCTCTTCTCCATTTCATACCAACCGATATAAGGAGTGCAAAAGTAGCAATTTTATTAAAAAAAGGCCGCTTTAGTTCTTAATTTATTGAAAATATTCCAACACTCGGCAATATACAGTTCATCAAACGTTTAGCAGGGTTTTAGCGTCTTATAAGTAGCATGGCAACTTATTTATATTTATATTCATAATAAAAATATGGATAAGAATACCTTAACTTTAGAACGCCTTATGAAAAGAATCTTACTTATCTTGTTATTATCAAGCTGTATAGCGCAAACAAACGCGCAACGCTATGTTTGGTCCCAAAGTGCTGGGAATAACAAAAGTGATAAATGCATAGCCATGCGAACGGATTCACTAGGATTTATATATGCGGCAGGTTACTTTGGCAATAATATTGACTTAGGTATCAATCAGCTCAACTTACAGTATACAAGCAATTCAAGCAGTAAAGAAGCTTGGCTAGCCAAGTTTGACAGTACGGGTTATTGCTATTGGGCCATTTCGGGCGGTCGTGTATTTGATGATCGAATTTTAGGTATGAACGTTGATCCGGCTGGAAACTCAATAGTTACAGGAACGTACTGGCATGGCAATAGTGGATTTAATTTAAACGGTTACATTATTGGAGCAGGACCAAATGGTGGGCAAGATCAAGGATTTGTGGCCAAAGTAAATACCAATGGCGTAGTACAATGGGGACATGTTTTACGCTCAAATTCAGGCGATGACCAAGGAATGGATGTGGCGATTGATAAATTAGGCAATATTTATACCTGTGGTTTTATGCAAGGGAATGATTTATACGGCGGTCCAACCTTATTGGTTACAGATTTAAATACCTCTGGTAGCAGGGAATGCGCTTATTGGGTTACCAAGCAAGATGCTGCTGGTAATTTTTTATGGGCTAAGTCCTTCGGAAATTTACCCTATGATAGCTCCTACGGAAAATATGTAGAACGTGATATTGCATGCTGTGTAGATGAAAATAACAATGTATATATTACCGGTGGTTTTGATCATACAAGAGTATTTGGAGGCACCTCGCTTACAAGTAATGGGCATTATGACGGTTTTTTAATTAGCTATGATGGTAGTGGTACTTTTCGCTACGCCAAAAACTTTGGTAGTAGAAAAAAAGATTGGTGCAATGGAATTTGCTCTGACAATAAAGGAAGTATTTATCTTACTGGCGAGCATCGAGATTCGATATACTACGACGGTCAATTCATGGCTAAAAACTATGACGGCCGTGATGTATTTGTAATTAAAGTAAATGCTGCTGATGGAAGCCCGGTTTGGGGAGCGCGTGCAGGACGTGATGTGGGTGGCGAGCGCGGAAATGATATTGTAGCGGATACCAATTGTAATGTTTATGTAGCCGGCGATATAAATAACAATGCAAAATTTGGAGACAATATCATTTTATCTCCTACCCTAACCAAGCAATCCTTTGTAGCAAGGATTTCACCAGACGGTAAATGGAAATGGGCAGTTACCGGCGGAGGACCCGATGATAATGATCGTGCTAATGCAATTGCCTTGGGTGTAAATGGTCAAATTTATACTGGAGGATTTATGCGATCTCCATCTGTCTACGGAAACACTACACTTAACTATAATGCCTCCAGTGATATTTGGATGGCGCGTGTTCATGACTCTTCATTTAATAAATCATACGGCTTTGATTTAGACAAACCTGATAATAGAGAATTCTGTTATGGGGAGTCAACAGACCCAATGGATATTCCTCCAAATAACTTTTTTGATTATAATCCTAAAACCGGTGTAATTCCGAATGGTACAAATACCCAATTAACGTTTGCACCTGATACTACTACAACCTATACTGTGTATGGATACGAAGGAGATATTTGCCGAGATTATGATACGATTACTTTTACAGTAATTGTACATCCCTATCCTGTTGCGGATTTTACCATTACTCCAAATAGTGTAAGTGTAGATGACCCAAATTTTCAATTAATTAATCAAAGCCAAGGTGCTACACAATACGAATGGTATTATAATGGAAACCTTTTAAGTATTAGTCCTGATGAAACATTTATGGCAGATACAGTAGGAGAATATTGCTTTAAGCTTGTAGCTAAAAATAATTTTGGCTGTGCAGATACTATAGAACATTGCGGTACTGTATTTAAAATCGAAGACGTAGATCTTGTATTTCCTAATGCATTTACGCCAAATGGTGATGGTAAAAATGATGAATTTAAACCCTTGATTATTGATAGAGGCACTTCAATAGTAGAGCAATATCACTTGAGAATTTTTAATCGATGGGGACAGCTTGTATTTGAAACCAACAATCCTAGCAAGGCCTGGAAAGGAAATTCAGGAGGCTTTGAAGTTCCTAATGGTACTTATTTTTATACCGCTTCTTACAAAAAAGCAAAAGACAATATCGGGTATGCCCGAGGTGATATTAATGTAATCCGTTAGTATCTAATTTAAAGAAAAAAAGTAATTTAGCTTTATGCAATACAAAGCTGAGTCAGTAGCTGATTACATTGATCAAATACCAGAAGAAAGAAAAGCTGCTATAAAAAAACTACGAACAACAATTAAAAAAAACTTACCTAAAGGATTTAAAGAATGTATTGGGTACGGCATGCCAGCTTATGTAGTGCCTTTATCAGCTTATCCTGATGGGTACCATTGCAAAGCTGATACTCCATTACCTTTTATAAGTTTTGCCTCTCAAAAGAATTTTGTAGCCTTATATCATATGGGAATCTATGCCGATGAGAAGCTTATGAAGTGGTTTACCACCGAATATCCAAGACACTGTAAACGCAAGTTGGATATGGGCAAGAGTTGTATACGCTTTAAAAAAGTAGATGAAATCCCTTTTGAACTTGTTGCTGAGCTTATGACAAAAATGAGCCAAAAGGATTGGATTGCCCTATATGAGAAGAATTACAAGAAATAACCTCAAAAAATAGTTTTAAATAAATAACAAATAAATACCATTCATAGCTTAATAAGCCACTACCTTTGTGGCTTATTATAATTTAAATAAAAATGAGTAACGGTACAGTTAAATTTTTCAATGAATCCAAAGGTTTTGGATTTATCACTCCAGATGATGGAAGTAAAGACGTGTTTGTACACGCAAACAACTTGAACGAAACAATTCGTGAAGGTGACAAAGTAAGCTTTGAAGTTGAAGACTCACAGAAAGGGCCTAATGCCGTTGATGTGCGTGTAGAAAATTAATATATATTAATCTAAGTAAATTTGTAAATGCAACACGCCTAGCGTGTTGCTTTTTTTATGTACTTATACCAACGAACTATTTTAATTTAATTTAAATGATACCGGCAAAGTGTACCTTACACGAACGGGCTTTCCACCTTGTGTGCCTGGTTTCCATTTTGGCATAAGTAATATCATACGTATTACCTCCTCATCACAGCCATAACCAATACCGCGTAAAATCTTTATATCTTTTAAGCTACCATCTTTTGATACTACAAATGATACATACACTTTGCCTTGAATATTATTATCCCGAGCAACTTCAGGATACCTTAATTTCTTAACAAAGTACTCGTACATTTTCTTTTCTCCACCGGGAAACTCAGGCATTTTTTTGGCTACTTGAAAAACCTCTTCTACTTCGGGTCCCTCTAGCTCAGTGTCAGATATTTTTCTGGGTGGCGGTGGGGGAGGGACAGCTTCACCTATTTCTTCATAATCTCTTTCTTCAACTATCTCAGCTGCTTGGGCTTCAACCATTTCAATAGCTTCTTCACCAGGTGTATTATTGTCGAATATTTTATATCTAACGCGGTCACCTAATATATAAAATACTTTAGCCGTTTTATCATAGGTTAATTCCCTTAATTCTAATTGCACTAAAGTTGTATCCACTTTAAAGTTGATCATCCCACGAAACGATGCAACTGGCACTTTCAATTTTTCTTTAAACTCTATGTTGATCAATTTAGCTTGCTTTAAATCAGAAGGATGAATTGTTGCTATTTTTTGATAGGCCGTACGTAAAGATTCCCTTAAACGGATGGCTGCTTTACGCCTTTGCTTATGAATTTTTTCTTTCTTTAATCTTTTTGCAAGCTTTGGGTCTTTTGAAATAATATCATCAAACACTTTGTCAATGTATATACTATCTACAAATTTCTTTGCGATATCGTCTATCCGATTTCGTTTAAAATCTTTATAAATTCGTTTTACAAATCGTTCTTTTTCTTTCTGTGATTGTGCTTCACAAGCAATTGAACATAAAAGAAAAAACGAGATAACTAAAATTAAATACTTCACGATTTAAAGGTAAAGCATTATTTACTCGAATAAACCTCTTCACCCCCAACAAAGGTTTTAGAAATCTTACCATTCCTAATTTTAAGGAAGTCATCTTGTAATAAATCTAAATCAGTGAGTATAAAATCGGCATACTTGCCTACTTCAATACTACCCTTTTCATTTTCTTCAAATGTAGATTTAGCAGCCCAAATAGTCATTCCTTTTAAAGCCTCTACTCTAGTCAACGCATTCTCTTTTTGAAAACCTTCACTAGGATACTCCTTAGCGTCTTGGCGCCATACCGCTGAGCAAAAAGTATATAAGGGATTGATATATTCAACCGGGAAATCCGTACCCAATGGTAGCCAACCATATTGGTCTAATAATTTTTTATAGGCATAAGCATCTTTTAGTCTTTTGTCTCCTAGACGTTCGTCTGCCCAGTACATATCGCTAGTAGCATGCGTAGGCTGTACACTTGGCACAATACTATAATCTCCAAAGTAATGAAAATCATTTTCATTCACCACCTGGGCATGCTCCACCCTCCATCGTTTATCATTCTTTCCTTTTAATACTCCGGCATAAATTTCTAAAATGGTACGTACAGCTCCATCTCCTATTGCGTGGGAGCACATTTGATAATTTGAATTTATTAATTGCTCCGCCGCTAACTTCAAACTATCTGCTGGTTTTAATAAAAAGCCTCTATGATTGTGCCTATCCTTATAATCTTCTAGTAAAAAAGCACCTCTAGAACCGAGTGCACCATCCGTATAAAACTTAAAACCAAATACATTAAAACGTTCAGTTTGTTTTGGTTTGTTATTTAAAAAACGATCAAAATTTTCTTTGGTATCACTAAGCATAAATGATGATCTAATTTTTAAATCATCTTTATATGCTTGCTGCACCCAATCAATTACATAATCATACACTCCACAATCTACAACCGATGTGAGACCATAGCTAAAACATTCTGCCTCCATTTTTTTAAAATAATCGTTTGCTTCCTCAGCTATTAATTTAGGAATGTATTGCCTTACTTCTTCTATTGCATTATCAATAAGTAAGCCGGTACAATTTCCATTTTTCAAAATATTCTCACCGCCTTCTACCGTATAGTCGCAGGTTATTTTAGCAATATTCAAGGCCTTTTGATTACACAAAGCAGCATGACCATCTACTCGTAAAAGAAATACGGGCTTATCCGGAAACAATTCATCCAATTGCTCTTTGCTAGGAAATTTTTTATTGGGCCAATCATTTTGGTCCCAACCTCTACCTTCTATCCATTCTCTATCGCAGGTTTTGGAGTAGTCATTTACTTTTTTTATTATTTCTTCAAAACTTTTTGTTCCAAACAAGTCCAACTTATAGCTATCCATAGCATAACCCGTAAAGTGACAATGTGCGTCTATCAATCCCGGATAAACAAATTGTCCTTTAGCATCAATCGTTTTTTTTGACTTTATTTTTTTTACTTCTTCATTCGTTCCAATTGCAATAAATTTCCCATCCTTTATGGCAAAAGATTCATATACTGCCAAGGAATCATTGATTGTATTCACTTGTGCATTATAAACTATCAAATCAGCCTCTTGGGTATTACAGGCCGCTAACAGAAAAAGGAATCCCAAAAACAATAAACTGTTTTTCATATTGCATAATTACATCATTCCTTCATTTATGCATAAGATTTAAATTATCTATTTATTTTTAAAGGATGCGATTCCTATCAACCCTATCCTTTATTCTTTTATCCTTAACCAGCGTAGCACAGATTACTATTTCAGGTAAGGTGATTGATAAAAAAGGATTGCCTGTACCTGGTGTAAATATTGGCATTATAGGCTCCTATGATGGAGGGTCTTCAAATAAAGATGGATTATACTCTTTTACAACAAGTGAAAAAGGAATACAAAAAATTAAAATAAGTATGATTGGTTTTATAAAACAAGAAATCGAATTAGACTTAGGTACTAAAAGCATTGTACAAAATATTACACTCAAAGAAAAAATAAGCAAACTAAAAGCCGTGCGTATTACAGCAGGAGCTTTTGAAGCAAGCGATGAGAAACAAGGCACCTCTTTATCATCGCTTGATATGGTTACTACGGCCGGAAGCAATGGAGATAATTATAGCGCGATGAAAACCTTGCCCGGTGCACAACAAACCAATGAGCGCGAAGGACTTTTTGTACGAGGTGGTACTGGAAATGAAACACAAACCTATATAGATGGTACCCGAGTGCGCAATCCTTTTGGTGCAACCATACCTGATTTAGGATCCCGTGGTAGGTTCACCCCTTTTATTTTTAAGGGTACCATTTTTAGTACAGGCGGTTACTCAGCTTTATATGGTCAGGCCTTATCCTCTGCTGTTATCCTTTCAACGATTGACTTGCCTAAAAAATCATCAGCTAATCTTAGTCTTACTTCTGTGGGTATTGGAGGTGGCTATCAGCATCTTACAAAAGATAAAAAACAATCCTTTGGTTTGAATTATAACTTTACGAACCTGGGTACCTATTTCAAACTTATTAAACAAAATGTAGATTTTATACAAGCTCCCAAAAGTCATCAGCTAGACGCTAACTACCGTGCAAAAATTGGTAAAACAGGTATGCTAAAATTTTATGGCTATATAAATGGAACCAAAACAGGCATAAGAAGACAAAACATTACCAGCCTTGATTACAATGATGTAAACAAAGAATATAAAGATGAATACTCAGTAGACAATACAAATGCTTATGGTAACTTATCCTACAAAACTTTCCTTGGAAACAAATGGCTTCTTAAAGCAGGTTATAGTATAAGTAAAAATACTGATGCTATTGAAACTAGAATAGTAACGCAGGATAATGAGTTAATTCAAGACATGAACTTTCCTGTTAGGCAAACTTCTATAGGTGGTGATAATTTCTTTACAAGTGGCAAGTTTGTACTTGAACATTTTTTACCCAAGGAAAATGCCATTCGTTTTGGTGCTGAATACATTAATCAAATAGATGAACAAACAAATGCCATAGGTAATTTCTCGATTTCTGAGCTTTATGAAAAAGAAAATTACACTTCGCTATTTGCCGAGTCTGATATTTATATTACCAACAATCTAGCTGGTAAAATTGGTATCCGAGCCGAGCACTCACAACGTATAGGAAAAGTAAATTTTGCACCAAGATTATCCGCTGCCTATAAGCTTACTAAAGCAGGTCAATTTTCTGCAGCCTATGGATTGTTTTATCAAAATCCTGATTTTCAATACTTAGCCTCCAACAGTTCATTAAATCAACTCATTGATCCGGGGATCCAACTTGATTATCAACGAGCCGAACATTTCATACTTAACTATTTATATCAGAAAAAAGGACGCCTCCTCCGTGCCGAGGTTTATAATAAAGAATATAGAAACTTAATAAAAAACGAAAGCCAGAACAATTACGCTACAAGTACTGGTGCTGGATACGC
The DNA here is from genome assembly GCA_937981995.1 of uncultured Chitinophagaceae bacterium. Taxonomy (GTDB): domain Bacteria; phylum Bacteroidota; class Bacteroidia; order Chitinophagales; family Chitinophagaceae; genus JAGNRR01. The sequence goes on along the minus strand of CALJNC010000038.1, from coordinate 2,305 downwards.
TAGAGGTTTTGAATTATTTTATAGAGATAAAACAACATTAAAAGGAATTGATTATTGGCTATCGTATTCATTCATTGATTCAAAAAGAGACTTCCTAAACTTCCCTAAAGAAGTTCAACCGGATTTTGTGGCTAACCATGTAGCTTCTTTAGTTTTTAAAAAATTCTGGACCAAGAAAACATTTGGCATAAACGGAACCTATACTTACTCAAGCGGGAGACCTTACAATGATTTAAATTCTGGTGATTTTATGACAGGCAGAACAATTGATTATCATACCGTAGGATTATCACTAAACTACTTAAAAAATATTGGTAAGGCATTTACCGTTTTTGTATTTAGTATTAATAATCCATTTAACTTTAAACAAGTATATGGCTACAACTATGCACAAAGTGATTTAAACGGTGATGGTCAATTTGCCCGAAAAGAAATCACACCCGCTGCACGTCAATTTGTATTCTTAGGTATGTTTATGAGTTTTGGTATTGACCGATCACAAGAAGTAATTAACAACAACCTTTAACTTTTAACCATTAAAAATCTTAAATTTATAACATCATGAAAAAACTAATAATAGCATTTGCTTTCTTAATATTATCTAGTGCATTATTTGCACAAGAAAAAACAAAATTCCAACAAGCCATGGGAAGTACCTTAGGCAAAATGGCAACTGCTAAAACAGCAGATGAATACCAAGCCATAGCTAACACCCTGGCACGCATTGCGGATAATGAAAAAGAAGAATGGGCTCCAGTATATTACAATGCTTTTATAACCACCTTTCGCAGTTTTGAAACAGAAAATAAGGTAGCTGCTGCTGCACTAGTGGCTAAAGCAGACCCATTGGTACTAAGCACCTTGGAGTTAGAAACTGTAAAAGCAGATAAAAATATTCAATCAGAAATACATACATTACTTGCTATGATGTACAATGCACGTATGATGGAAAACCCTATGGTGCTTGGAGCAAAGTTTATGCCATTAAGCGCACAAGCTTTAGGCACGGCCGCAGGATTAAATGCTGATAACCCAAGAGTATGGTTACTCAAAGGACAAAACTTATTTTATACCCCCGAGGCATTTGGTGGAGATAAAGTAAAGGCTAAAGAGCTATTACAAAAAGCATTACTCCTTTTTGAAAAAGAAGAAAAACAGGAAGCTCAAAACTTTATGCCACGCTGGGGTAAAGGACAAGCTGAAAGCATATTAAAACAAATGGGAAAATAAATAAACAAGATCTTGGATTAAAATAAAAGCGTCACGCATTTGCGTGACGCTTTATTATTTTTATAATAAATTAATACTATCCTTCCAAGGCTGCTGCTCCACTTACAATCTCAGTAAGCTCAGTAGTAATAGCCGCTTGACGTGCACGGTTATAGGTTAGTTTTAGATCTTTTAATAATTCCTCTGCATTCTCTGTTGCTTTATCCATAGCCGTCATACGAGCACCATGCTCCGATGCATTTACATCTAATACAGCTTTAAAAATTTGAGTGTTTAAAATCTTAGGCATCAATTCCTCTATCAAAACTTCCTTAGAAGGTTCAAATATGAAATCACTTTTAACAACCTCTCCTTCATTTTCAATTTTAGGAATTGGCAAATGCCCTTCGCAAATAAAATCTTGTGTTGCGGCGTTTTTAAATTGACTATATACAAGCTCCACACGATCATATGTACCGTTTAAGTATGCTTCGCGTACATATTCTGCGGCCTTTTTTACATTGTCAAAAGATAAATCACTAAATATATCCCAATAAGCATCTTCAATTGTAAAACCGTCACGCGCAAATGCTTCCATACCTTTTTTACCTAATGGTAAAACTGCAATGTTTCCGGCAGCTTCTTCTTTTGTATAGCTATCGGCAATTTTAGCTTTTGCCGCTTTAATAATGTTGGAATTAAATGCTCCACAAAGTCCTCTATCACTTGTTACTACTATAAAAAGTACTTTATTTACGTCACGCTCCTTGCTCAAATCGCCACCTAAATCACCCTCTGAACTACTAATAATACTGCTAAGCATTTCTTGTAGTTTTTCGGCATAAGGTCGCATTTGTGTAATAGCGTCTTGCGCACGGCGCAATTTAGCAGCACTTACCATTTTCATGGCTTTTGTAATTTGTTGTGTGGTTTTTACCGATCCTATACGGATACGTACTTCTTTTAATGCTCCAGACATAATTATCTAATTCGGGCGCAAAGATAGGCTCACTAATTGATAATGGATAAGGGATGATTGATATTTTTCCACCTTTAGTACCCGATTTACATGTTTTGGAAAGGACAATGGCAAATT
>CALJNC010000037.1 GCA_937981995.1 uncultured Chitinophagaceae bacterium | reverse complement strand
ATTACGATCCGTACCAGAACCAACATCAGGCACTTCTGCCCAAAAAGTATCTACTTCACTTCCTATGAATTCAACGTCTGATAATTCAACAAGCATTCCAAGCATTTTTTTATTGACCGGATAATTTTTCAAATCATTAATACTAAGTTTTAAAGGCTCCACTTCAACTGGAAATTGTGCTTTAACAACAAAATCCTTGAGCATAATAGACGGTATACCTTCGGCACCTCCAAAATCATCTAACCCATAACCTAATTGTAAGAATTGATTATAGTCTCCTACGGCTAGGCCTTTACATTTTACATAAACCTTTCTACCAACTGGAAAATCTCCGTTCAGTGCTGATTGATTTATACTTACTGAAATTGCCGAACTAGAATCCTGAATAATGATTTGCTTATAAAAATTACCACTTATATCATTGGCAACAACAATACCCGAAATGGTTATATCCTCATCTATTTCAGATCCTTGATCTGAATTATTATAATAGTACTTCTGCTTTAACTCCCATATAGAAGAAGTTACGGGCAGATTAGGGTCAGCATCAGCACCATAGGGTGGCTCATCAAAATCTTTTTTAACGCAGGATGCAAAACCCAATATCAAAGCTATTGTTAGCAGTAAAGCTGATTGTATATTTTTCATTTTTTTATTATTAAAAAGTAAATGCAATGTTTAAGTAATATTGAAACCCTAAAGAATAAGCAAACCGATTGCCAAATGCTCCAATTCGTTCCGGCCGAACCGTTCCTTGGCGCATATTTTCAAAACCATAAAGAACAATATTGCGATTATCCAAAATATTATTAAGACCTAAATTTACAAACAAAAACATATTTTTAGTAGCCTTATCAAAGTACTTATTAAGTTTAAAAGATTTTCCTGCGAATGCTCCAAGCGTAAAGTAAGGCTCAACTCTTTCTTGACCAATAAGGGCACTGTAGGTCTCGCTGTTTCTGTCAATAGCTCCTGTTGCATCAATAGATCGTGAGGTAGGAGCAATATCCAACCACTTGCCAGACATATAATTTAAACTAATTGAACCGAACCAATATTTTGGTGAACGATAAAATAAGCTTGCTTGAAAAGAAGTTTGTGGACCTTTAGGAATATGAAAATTAGCGATATAAGCAGTATCATAATCCGAAACAGCACTCGTAGATACTAACTGAAGTGTATCATTATCAATATACTCATTAAAGTTTACACGGCTTGTATAAAAAGCTTGTCCTAAGTTAGCTGCAAGATTTAAACTCAAGGAAGGTGACAATTTAACTTCTGACCCTATCTCAATTCCTGTTGATCGTTTACTTATGCCAACTAAAACCATATTAGCAAAAGAACGAGCATCATCATTAAAATAACGTCTAGTATCTATTCCATCTTTTGAGTCAGTTACATAGCCACTAATACGAGCTTTTACGTTAGGCGAGCGTAATAGATAGCCTACTTCTGCCGAGCGTATTTTTTCAACTGTTGGATTTTGTACAATCTGATTTCTTGTTCTTGATGAAATAAAAATATCATCCGCAAAAGGCGACTTTGTTCCTACCGCACCATTAGCATAAATATAATTTCGTCCGTTTATTTTAAACGTTACACCTGCCTTGCTTCTGTTAGTATTAAAACTTAACTGCTCAGATTGTCCAAAAGAATTTTCAGGATATAATCCAGATTTATAATTTCCGGTGCGCTGCATTACGTTATTACCTAACTCATGAGATACAAAGAAGTCAAAGCGATTGTACTTAAACACAGCTTGTGAAAAGAAGGCAGTATTCCTAAAGTTCATATCGTAGTTATAACCATATTGATCTCCCACTAGTTTTCTTTCATTGGGATTATTTAAATCTAACTGCGCATAGTTTGGATTTGACTGAAAATCTCGCTCAGCAAATTGATTAATATTTAACCAGTAGGCTGCGCCCAATAAATCTTGTACCTCTCTATAATTTTTTGTTTGTTGATTTTGATACAACACGCCGGCATTAAATGTTACATGATCATTTATAACTCGTTGCACATTAATGTTGCTAGCAATTTTTCTTGAGTTTTTTACATCAGCACCTAATATGTAGGAAGCCCTGCCATCACCTGTGCGCTGATTAAAGTAATTAGCCTCATATATACGATCCCAACCAACTTGCAAATACTGCTCAGGGTCGGCACTAATTTTATTGCGTAAGGATTGCTCTAGCAAAGGATCTTGCTTATCAATGCCTTCCCAACTAGGAAGATAACGATAGTAATCTGGCCTTGGATCTGCAGCATTATACCAATCAAAAGTTGAAGTGGAAGACCTACCGTTTTGATAACTTACTGAGGCTGTCAACTTTGTTTTATCATCAATATTCCATTTATCCGAAAGAATAAACATTGGCATATGCGTTTTAAAAACTCTTGAGTTACGTACCTCCCCATTTTGATATCCCCAATAAGGATTATAATACGTAGTTCCTGCTAAATCAAAAGCCTCTTGTGTTGTAGGGCCATTTTTACCACGCTCAATAGGTGCACCAAAAGCCATCAAACTTATGTTGTGCTTCTTATGTTTTTTTTCAACCGCTGCATAATAGCCATGAGCATTATAATAGGTCCCCTTTATAGGTCCTTGCTCTGCCCACCTTTTAGATAATGAAAAAGAATAAGCCCATCCTTTTTTATTCATGCCCGAAGAGTGCGTAAGCATCAATCGGTTTCTATAGTTTCGATTTGTGCTTGCGTAAGAAATTCTTGTTTGCGCTCTTTGGCTACTTGCCGAAGCATCTATGTACGAGTTTAAGCCATAGCCACCAAAGGCATATTCATTTGCACCCATACCCAAGTTGAATGTTCTACCTCGAAAAACATCATTTAAACCACTATAACTATTATAGGCAACTCGTCCGTTTTCCAAATCATTCATGGGAATCCCATTAAGATATTGCTCATGTTGCTCACTCTCCAATCCTCTAATACTAAAAAAGTAAGACCCCCAACCAAACGAAGCAGCACTTAAAAAAGGATCTCGCGCTGCATTTAAAATACTAGCTACGTTTTGTCCACTTGCCATACCTACCCCTGCATCAGATGCTGCATCTTCCATACTCAAACCGGCATTGTCCATAGCTGGGATATCCATTATACCAGCTAATCCATCTACTTCAACCGGCAATACATTTGAATTCCCTTCTCCAATTGTAAGTTGCACATTAAATTCGTTGTAACCATCGGTACTTATTATTACCTCATAGGTTCCTGTTTTATCAGTTGAAAAAGTATAAACCCCTTTTTCATTTGTTGAGGTAATTATTTTCAACTTAGGAATACTAATAGTAGCTTCTGGTATAGGCTTTTTAGAGTCTTTATTAATAATTGTTCCTGTAACTTTATTTTGGGCAAAAGCGGCACTCACGCTTAGCATAAATAAGATTAGAAAAAATGACGATTTTAATATCTGCATAGGGAACCACAAATGTAGAAATTTACTTCATTGGATTTATGACCAAATCATTACCAAAGGCCATTTGTGGATAAATCACAAAATTATGGTAATACTTAAACCGCGTAACAAAAAAATAATGGCTAGATGCCAATATTCTTAGTTTCTTTGTGAAATGCGAAAGCTTCTACTTTTTACAATACTTAGTATATTTTCTTATTCCTCGTACAGCCAATCCTATACTGTAGTTGGTTTTTATAATTTGGAAAACTTATTTGACACAATAGACGATCCCATAAAAAACGATGATGACTTTACTCCTGACGGAAAAAATGCCAATACGGAAAAGGTATTTAGAAAAAAATTGAAAAACATAGCCGACGTAATAGCGCTAATGGGTGTAGAAAAAAACTCAGATGGTCCTGCCCTCCTAGGTGTAGCTGAGATTGAAAATCAATACGTATTAGAAGAGCTAGCTAAGCAAAAAAAAATAGCGGCGCGTAAGTATAAAATCGTTCATTTTGAATCGCCAGATAAACGTGGGATAGATTGTGCGTTAATGTATCAACCAAAATACTTTAGAGTATTAGCTGCTAAATCATTATTGGTATCCTTGGCAAGATTAGGTGACACCTACCCAACTCGTGATGTGCTTTGGGTAAAAGGAAGGCTACGTGGTGAGATTGTACACGTATTTGTAAATCACTGGCCTTCACGCCGTGGTGGTGAAGCAGCCACTCGTGAAAAACGTAAAGAAGCAGCACGAGTTTGTAAAAAAATGATTGACTCCTTAAAGCAAGATGACCCTAATGTAAAAACAATTGTTATGGGCGATTTAAATGACGACCCTATAAATGCTTCCGTTACTGAAGTTTTACAAGCCACGGGGAAAATAAAAAAACTAACTCCTGAAAAAATGTATAACCCTTGGATGAAATATTTCAGACAAGGTATAGGTACTATCGCCTGGCAAGATGCGTGGGGTTTGTTTGATCAAATTATTTTGAGTTCTAATTGGGTAGATAAAAAAACAGAAGGTTTAAAGTATCACTCTGCCGAGGTTTTTAATAGAGGCTTTCTTTTTCAGAAAGATGGCAAATATAAGGGCTATCCAAAACGAAGCTTTTCATGGGGCAAATGGAACGATGGTTATAGTGACCATTTTCCTACTATGATTTATTTGAAATAGGTATGACAGCAGCAAAAATAAACAAATCTGCATTTGACTTAGACTTTATTGTAATTGGGGTGGTTATTTTTTCACTCTCGGCAGTAATGACTATCCAAATAGTCAAACATGGATTCTCCATAATGTATCTTGCTTTACTGACCCCTTTTTTAATTTCTCTATTTTTTCACTTGCAGTCTTTTATTAAAAGCACTAAAATTTGGTATACCTCTAAACAAGATAAAGTTGTCGTGTTTAAAAACTACTTTACTAAAAAAGTAAAAACTTATAATTTTAATGAACTAGACGGATATGTTACAGGACGATTTCCAATTTATGGACCCAATGGGCCTAAGCACTTTATAAAAATGACTTGGATCGTAAAAAACAATAAAATGATAGAGCGTATTGATGAGCGTTATATTTTTAACTTTAACGAACTAGAAGAAGAGCTAAAAGCAATGAAATACTTAGGCTATCAAAAAATCAGACTTTGGAAAAGATTCAAAATGCTCTTGGGGCCTATTTCAATTAATTAAACCTTTATATATTTGAAGTAGGAATGACTGTTGCTTATAGAAATATAGAACAAATAAAAAGTGACTTAAATTATTTAAAGGGTACATTTCTATTATTTATTTCAATCCCTTTTTTGCTTGCATTTTTGCTTCAAATCGAATTACCAAAGTTTGAAATAAAATGGCTCTTTGTGTATTTTTTTTCCGCTGCCTTCTTTTATCTACTATCCTTCCTTTTAATTTCCATGCAAACCTTTTCTAGGTCTACATCTGTTTTGGTTGTATGTAAAGAGAATAAAAAAATGGAATTCGTAAATTATTTCACGAAAAAACATAAACAAATTGAATTCAATCAACTTGACGGATATGTGACTGGTCGAATGAAAAATTACATTGGTCGCTTCCCAAGTGAAAAAAATAAAATAATTTGGATTGTAAAAGACGGAAAGATGATTGAACGGATTGATGAACATTACATATTTAACTACAACGAATTAGAAGAAGAGCTAAAAGAAATGAAATACTTAGGCTATCAAAAGATTAGGATTTGGAAAAGATTCAAAATGCTCTTTGGGCCAATTTCAATTGACTAAAAAACCTGTTAGGTTTTATAGTACACAAGTGCCATAAACCTAACAGGTTTCAATCAGAATGATTTTATTACTTTATCAACTCATAACTACGCTTTACAAAGTTTGTAAGTTCCTTACCATGTAATAGATTTTGCGAGAGCTTTGCCAAGTCTAGTGCTTGACCAATTAAATCTTTTTGCTTCTCCTTCTTGGCGCTTAAAATATTACTTACCAAAGGATGATTTGTATTTACAACTACCTGATACATATCTGGCATATTGCCCATACCCATCATACCGCCGCCGCCCATGGTACTCATTTCTTTCATACGGCGCATAAATTCAGGTACAGTAATTATAAATGGCTCAGAGTCTTCTGCTCTTGATTCTAACAATACAGTGTAGTTTTTATCATTTATTGTTTCTTCTAATAAAGGCTTCAAGGTTTCTTTTTCTTCATCAGAAAGTTTGCTTTCTATATTTTCATCCTTTGCAATAAGATTATCTATATGTCCAGCATCAACTCTTGTAAACTTTAGTTTTGCATCGCTATGCTCTTGCTCTAGTTTTTGAATTAAATGCGGAGCAATAGGCGTATCCAATAAGATTACTTCATAGTCTTTAGCCTTCGCACTTTCTACAAAAGAATGCTGCGCTTCAGCATTGGCTGTATACAGTATAACATGATTACCGTCTTTATCAATTTGAAAATCCTTTGTTTTCGCAATCAATTCTTCCAAGGTAAAATATTCATCATTCACAGTAGGCAGTAAGGCAAAAGCTTTTGCTTTATCATAGAATTTATCCTCTGTCATCATTCCATACTCAATGATTACTTTTATTTCATTCCACTTTGCTTCAAAATCTTTACGATCTTTCTTAAAAATTGAACTTAATTTACTAGCAACCTTCTTTGTTATATGTCCGGATATTTTCTTTACTGCACCGTCTGCTTGTAAGTATGAACGTGAAACATTTAGTGGAATATCTGGAGAATCAATTACACCTTTAAGCATTTGCAAAAAGTCAGGCACAATACCCTCAACATTATCCGTTACAAAAACCTGATTTTGATACAACTGAATACGGTCCTTTTGTACCTCCATATTGGGTTTCAACTTAGGGAAGAATAAAATCCCTGTAAGGTTGAATGGATAATCCACATTTAAATGAATATGAAAAAGAGACTCCTCAAATTGCATTGGATACAACTCTCTGTAAAATGCATCGTAGTCTTCTTCTTTTAAATCGCTTGGAGGATTAGTCCATGCAGGATTAGTATTATTGATTATGTTATCAACTGTAATTTGCTTATGCGGCTCAGTGGTTTCTTTGCCGTCTTCATCAGTTGTGGTTTTGGGTTCAAATTCAGGATCATTAATATCCTTTGTTCCAAATTTTATTGGGATTTGATTAAAGCGATTATACTTGGTTAGCAGCTCAGTGATTTTATGCTCATCTAAAAATTCTGTTGAATCGTCAGCTATGTGCAAAATAATTTCAGTCCCTCTATCCTCTTTATCACTCTCCTCAATATTATACTCCGGTGAACCATCGCATGTCCAATGCGCTCCTTTTTCGTCTTTATAAGATTTAGTAATAATTTCTACTTTATCTGCAACCATAAATGAAGAGTAAAACCCAAGACCAAAATGACCGATTACACCAGTATCATTTTTATCGTCTTTGTACTTTTCTAAGAATTCCTCAGCACCAGAAAAGGCAATTTGATTAATATACTTCTCTACTTCCTCAGCTGTCATACCTAAGCCTTGATCTTTGATATGAAGCGTCTTTTTGTCACTGTCAATGCGTACTTCTATCTGTGGTGTGCCATATTCTACCTTAGCTTCCCCAATTGCTACTAAGTGTTTTAGCTTAGTGGTAGCATCTGTAGCATTAGATATTAATTCTCTAAGGAATATCTCATGATCTGAGTATAAAAACTTCTTTATTAAGGGAAAAATATTCTCTACCGATACGTTTATGTTGCCTTTGCTCATTTGTAAAATTTATTCTTTATAATTTAATAGTCAAAAAAAATACCAAACTGCAATTACAGTCAAGTTGACATATTTATTCGTTTGCATTGGCAATAAAAGTAAAAAACCCGACTGCTTTTGCAATCGGGTCTTCTAATAAGGTGGCGGCTACCTACTCTCCCAGGAAAAAATCCAAGTACCATCGGCCATAGTGGGCTTAACTTCTCTGTTCGGAATGGGAAGAGGTGAACACCACTGGTAAAACCACCGTGTATTTTTAATCACGCCACCGCGTGTTAATAAGTTTGACATATTGGCAAACGATCAAAAAATCTTAATGAACTTACAATACAATTGATATGCAATAATTGTATTTTTTCTTACTAGAAGAAAAATAAAAATAAAAGCTTACGGGCAATTAGTACTACTCGGCTTTGTTGTTACCAACTTTACACCTATAGCCTATCAACGTCGTAGTCTTCGACGACCCTTAAAAATATACTCATCTTGAAGAAGGTTTCGTGCTTAGATGCTTTCAGCGCTTATCCTGTCCATGCTTAGCTACTCAGCACTGCACCTGGCGGCACAACTGATACACCAGCGGCATGTACGACTCGGTCCTCTCGTACTAAAGTCATGTCTTCTCAATATATTAACGCCCACCACAGATAGAGACCGAACTGTCTTACGACGTTCTGAACCCAGTTCACGTGCCACTTTAATGGGCGAACAGCCCAACCCTTGGGACCTTCTCCAGCCCCAGGATGTGACGAACCGACATCGAGGTGCCAAACCTCCCCGTCGATATGAGCTCTTGGGGGAGATCAGC
>CALJNC010000036.1 GCA_937981995.1 uncultured Chitinophagaceae bacterium | reverse complement strand
ACGGTGATACTGGCGGGAGTGATGCAGATTATTTTTGGTTTTTTACGTCTAGGAAAATTTATTCGCTTGGTGCCGCACTCAGTCATGTTTGGATTTGTAAATGGCTTAGCCATTATTATTTTTATGGCGCAGTTTCCTAGTTTTTATGAAAAAGGCGGTGAGCAGCTTTTACAGGGTATGGAAATGTATACCATGTTAGGCTTGGTATTACTTACCATGTTGATCATTTGGGGTTTGCCCAAAATTACGAAAGTGGTCCCATCTGCTTTAATTGCGATTGTGGTAGTAACCGCTATCGTTATGATTTTTGATTTAGATACGCTTACGATTAAAGGCACTTTAAATAAAGGGGAGAGTATTGAAGGAAGCTTCCCGCCATTTGGTATACCAACTATTCCATTTAGCTTAGAGACTTTAAAAATAATTTTACCATTCTCTGCTATTGTGGCCGGGGTGGGACTCATAGAAAGTTTGCTCACGCTCAATTTAGTAGATGAAATCACGGAGACGAGAGGTAGTGGTAATAAGGAAGCAGTAGCGCAAGGAGTAGCAAATATTCTATCTGGCTTTTTTGCCGGTATGGGCGGTTGCGCTATGATAGGGCAAAGTTTAATTAATACCAGTAATGGCGCAAGGGCGAGACTTTCCGGGATTATTGCATCGGTTATGCTGTTGGTCTTTATCATGTTTGGTAGTTCTATTATTGAAGCATTACCTATGGCCTCATTGGTTGGCCTTATGTTTATGGTAGCCATTGGTACCTTTGAGTGGGCTAGTTTTAAGGTATTTAATAAAATGCCGAAGAGTGATATTTTTGTAATGATTGTGGTGACCTTGGTTACGGTTTTCTTGCATAATTTGGCTTTGGCCGTTTTGATAGGTGTAATTATTTCGGCACTTGTATTTGCTTGGGATAATGCCAAAAGAATTCGTGCTAGAAAGTATGTAGATGATAAAGGTGTGAAACACTATGAAATTTACGGGCCGCTTTTCTTTGGATCAGTCGGTGTTTTTAATGAAAAATTTGATGTGCAAGGTGATCCAGATGAGGTAATCATAGATTTTGGTGAAAGTAGAATTACGGATATGAGTGCTATCGAAGCCGTAAATAAAATCACAGAACGCTACCTGAATGCAGGTAAAAAAGTTCACTTAAAACACTTGAGCAAAGACTGTAGAGATTTATTAAAAGATGCCGAAGAGGTAATTGATGTAAACGTGCTCGAAGACCCAGATTATAAGGTGGTACTCAATAAATAAGAATAGTCTTTTTATTGTTTATATAAAAGCTTTTTATGTTAAACAGGATTTAGCATTGCACATGAGAGTTTGAACGTATCTTTGCTGACTATTATGGCAAAAATAACATTCAATAATAAGAAAGGAGATTTTTACCCAACGCTCAAAACTAAGGTAGACGCTTACTTTGAAGAAACGGGTAAAAAGAAAACAGGAACCTGGGCTATATATCATAAGGCGGTTGTTCTTTTTGCAATATTGATAAGCTGTTTTGTTTTAGTACTATTTGGTGATTTTTCTAATGGATTGAAATTAGGCCTTTGTGCTATAATGGGTCTTACTTCGGCAAGCATAGGTTTTAATGTAATGCATGATGCCTGCCATGGAAGCTACACCAATAATAATAAATTGAATGACGTAATAGGTTTATCACTTAATGTATTAGGAGGTATTGCTTACTTCTGGAAACAAAAGCACAATATTATACATCATACTTACACCAATGTAGATGGAGTAGATGATGACATAGCTAAATTGCCCACAATACGCCATTGCGAAAGCCAAAAATGGTATCCCGCACACCGAGTACAACATTTGTACTTGCCATTTTTGTATATGATTTCTTCTTTGTTTTGGATTTTTTTCATGGATTTTCAAAAGTATTTTAAACGTAAAATTTACACAACGAAGGCATGGAAAATGGATAGCCGCGAGAAAGTAATTTTTTGGGTTACTAAAATTTATTACGTTGCGGTTTGGATGGTGTTACCTATTTCAATATTTGGTTTTGGTCCATGGATAGCAGGGTTTATGACCATGCATGCTGTAATGGGCTTTACGTTAGGTGTAACTTTTCAGTTAGCGCATGTAGTAGAAAATACTCATTTTTATGAAGGCTATGAAGACGCTAAAATTGATGAGGAATGGGCGATTACTCAGGTCTTAACTACGGCAAATTTTGCTCGTCGTAATCCAATAGTTAATTGGTTTGTAGGCGGGTTAAATTTTCAAATTGAGCATCATTTATTTCCACGTGTAAGTCATACACATTACCCTGCCTTAAGCGAAATTGTAAAGCAACATTGCGAGGAATATAATGTACCGTACAACGATGCGCCTAGTATGTGGAGCGCAGTAAAGTCTCATTTTAAAATGATGAAACTTTTTGGTCAAGGACCAGAACTTACATTATCATAGAGCTAATTTTATTGGTGTTGAAGTTATAAATAGTTAGGTTAACAAATTGTAACTTACACCATTTCAACAGATTAACTACACATTTACTTTGTTAAACTATAGTAAGTCCCATTATGGATTGATTACTCTCATTTCACTTTTTACTATTATTGCAATCGGAAAAATTCAATAACCTACTAATTATTTGAGTTCTCCTATTAAAGATTATAAACATGAAAAAGTCACTACTACTAACCTTATTGGTTACTATAGGTTTGTTTGCCACGCAACAAGCTTATGCTCTCTGCGGCGATAGCGCTGTAATTACCACTTTAGAATCACGTTGTGTTTCTACGGGCTCTGTTATAATAGACAGTGCTACAGGTATTGGTCCATTTACTTATGATATGACTGCTTTCCCAGCAGATTTTACCTATATAGGACCGTCTGCTTCGAATAGTTTTACTGGTATGCCTCCGGGAAGCTACACGGTGCGTGTAATTGACAATGGAGATGGTAATTGCTTTACAGATTACAATTTTACCATAGTTGGTACATATGCGCAGCCTTCATTAAATCTTACACCAACGGCAGTAACAAATTGTGCTAATGGTACAAATGGTGAATTAAACGCAGTGTCAACCGATGGTAGAGCGCCTTTTACTTACGAAATATTATCAGGTCCTGCAGGAGTAAATACTACAAATACTACAGGTATTTTTACAGGACTGCCAGCAGGTACATACTCTGTACGCGCTTCCGATAGTTGTGGTAACATTCAAACAAGACAAGCTACCATTGCTAATTTTGATTGGAGCGTTAGTGATGTAGAAGGATCTAAAGTTACTTGTGGTCAATATACACTTGATACGTTAGCATGGCCTGCTTCAATGACTGGAGTTACTTATGGTGTTGTTCGTGGACCTGGAGATACTATTTATACAACAAGTTTGCCTTTGAGCTTTGCAACGCCTGACGCTAATATTGGAAACGTTTTAGTATTTGCTGAAGATGCTTGCGGGAATGTAAAAACAGCCCCTTACATAATTACAAATAATACTGACTTTAGTGTAACAACTAGTGCGTTTCAAAAGAATAATTGTAATGCAACTGATAGTCATGAATTAACTTCGGTAAATATTGTAGGAAATCCTTTTACACCTTTAATGTATGGTGTAGTGCGCGCAGCTGGTGATACAGTTTGGGGAACTTCTTTACCATTAGATTTTGCTCCTATTGATAATAACGCAACAGCTGTAGTAAAAGATGCTTGTGGGGTTGTAAAAGCTGCTCCAGCAAGAAGAGTGCTTTTAAATCTTTTTAGTTCGGAAGATTATAACGGAAATTGTAATACAACTGATGTTACTCTAGGTTCTACAACTTCTACTTATGTTGGGCCATTAACTTATTCTATTTCTCCTAATGCGGGAACATTGAATGGTAATGTATATGAAAATTTACCTGACGGTACGTATACAATCACAGCTACTGATGCTTGTGGTGAAACTGAAACAAGAGTTGTAACAGTTGGTCATGAGTGGAAAGGAAATGGACAAACTTATACTGATTGTGGAGTAAACGGTCTGCGAATGAGAGTTGGAATTCCTTGTAGAGCAGTTCCTCCTGTAACTATTGAAGAATATGACGCAACATTTGCGACACTTTTGGATACCAAAACAAATACTTCAAGTTCTTTAGGAAATGCGAATCAAGGTGAATTCAATACTTGTTCAAGCACGAGTTTTTATGACAGAACACCGGGAGCAACTTATAATTACATAATTACAGACTCTTGTGGAAGAAAAGATACGGTAACTATTGTAGCACATCCAACCGGTCACCAACCCAATGAGTTCTTTGGCGAGGTTACACCCTTATGTGTAAACAAAGGAAATATTACATTTAACTTTACGAGTGACTTACCTTCATGGTTTGATGCGAAGTTGTCTCTTTGGAATATTAATACGCCAGGTACATTAATTTTAAATGAATTTGATAATGGTGATCATACTGGTACGTATACAGAAACTGATTTGCCTTTAGGTACTTATGTAATGAGTTTCTTTAGTCAAAATTGTACAAACGAAGTTTTATATGATACGGTTACGATTGAGCCCTATGTGCAACCTTCTTTAAAAAGATCAATTGCATTAAACTGTGCAAGTGGAGATGCTGATGTTATAGCCATTGCGGCTGGAGGAATTGCTCCGTATACATACGAAATCCTTTCTACAGCACCAGTTAATAATCCACAGCCTGCTCAAGCAAGCAATATATTTACTTTAATGGGGCCAACAACTTATGATTTGGTTACTATAAGAGCAATCGATGCTTGTGGAAATAGTTCTCTACAAAACCTAGCAGTTAGAGAGCCTGCACAACCAAGATTATTTATTGGTCAAAATTTACCAAGCTGTAATTTGAGCGAAATCGCTATGTGGGTAGATTCTAACATAAGCGGAAGAACATATGAGTGGAGAGATCCTTCAAACAACATTATTAGCACAGATGCTGGAATCAGCTTCCCTGTTTCAACTGCCGATACGGGTATTTACTCAGTAAGAGTTATAGCTCCGGGTAGTTGTTATGATAAAACAACAGAATATAATTTGAGAGCAAGAGACTTTGCTTGTCTAGCACAAATAGGAAACTATGTGTGGAACGATATAAATCAAGATGGTATTCAAGATGCGAATGAAGTAGGTGTTGCAGGCGTAACGGTTACTTTATATGATGCAGCTGGTAATGCTGTAGGTACTACAATTACTGATGCGTATGGTTACTACTTATTTGATGAATTAGATCCAGGTGATTATAGTGTAGGATTTACTTTACCTCCTAACTATGTATTTACTGGTCAAGATGCTGGTGCTGATGATGCCGCAGATTCTGATGTAGATCCTCTTACAGGTCAAACAGGTACTTATACACTTGCCGCTTTAGATTCAAATATGACAGCAGATGCTGGTATCTATTTCCCTACGCCTACAACGGCTAGTTTAGGAGATAGAGTATGGAATGATTTAGACGGAGACGGAATTCAAGATCCTAACGAACCAGGTTTTGTAGGTGTAACTGTTACACTTTATGATAGTGCAGGAAATGTAGTTGCTACTACAGTTACTGACGCGAATGGTAATTATCAGTTTGATGATTTAGATCCTGGTACATATAGTATAGGAGTTACTCCTCCAATTGGATTCGAATTTAGCCCACAAGGTTTTGGATCAGATTCTACTATGGATAGTAATGTAGATCCTTTCTCTGGAATATCTGGCCCTGTAGTTTTAGGTCCTGGTGAAAATAATCCAACAATTGATGCCGGTTTAACTCAACAAGCTCCTGGCTTAGCTTCTCTTGGGAACTATGTTTGGAATGATGTAAACAATGATGGTATACAAGATGCTAGCGAAGCTCCAGTACCAGGTGTAACTGTATACTTATATGCAGCTGATGGCACTACAAAATTAGATAGCACAGTAACTGATGCCTTAGGACAATATATATTTAATGGATTAACTCCTGGAGATTATATAGTTGGTTTTGAAGATTTACCTGCTGGATTTACATTTTCTCCAACGGACACTGGAACAGATGACGCAGCTGATTCTGACGTAAATCCTGCAACAGGACAAACGCCAGTAATTACATTAACAGCTGGTCAAAATGATATGTCATGGGATGCCGGTATTCATAACGCAACGCTTCCTACAGGAGCATTGGGTAATCAAGTATGGTATGATTACAATAATGATGGAATTCAAAATCCGGGTGAGCCGGGTGTAGCTGGTGTAACAGTGAAATTGTATGATGATATGGGTAATGTATTAGCTACAACAGTAACAGATGCACACGGTAATTATATCTTTAATAATTTACCAGCTGGCAATTATCAAGTTGGTTTTGAAAACTTACCTGCTGATTATGTATTCGTAACGCCGGGTGCTGGAACTGATTCTACTTTAGATAGTGATGTAAGCCCAGGTACTGGTCTTACTGCAATCATTCCTTTGGCAAATGGTGAAACAAATCTTACTGTAGATGCTGGTATAACAAATGCAAATACAGGTTCTGGTACGGCTTCTCTTGGAGATAAAGTTTGGAACGATGCAAATCAAGATGGTATTCAAGACCCAGGTGAGGGTGGTGTGCCAGGTGTGACGGTAACTTTATATGCAGCTGATGGAACAACAGTACTTGGAACAACGACTACTGATGCTTTAGGTAATTACTCTTTCACTGGTTTACCAGCAGGAGATTATGTTGTTGGCTTTAGTAATATACCTTCGGGTTATACATTTAGCGCAGCAAACCAAGGTAGCGATGATGCTCTTGATGCTGATGCAGATGCTTCTACTGGAGGATTAACACCAGTGATTTCCTTATCAGAAGGAGAAGAAAACTTAACAATAGATGCAGGTATTTACCCAGCGCCAGGATTGGCTAGCTTAGGTAACTATGTGTGGAATGATGAAAATAGAGATGGTGTTCAAGACTCAACTGAGATTGGTGTACCGGGTGTAATGGTAACCTTACTAGATGCAAATGGTCTTCCAATTGCAACTACTACCACAGATGCTAATGGTATGTATCAATTTACAGGTTTAACACCGGGAGATTATTCAGTACAGTTTGGTAACTTACCAAATGGCTTTGAATTTACAGGTCAAAATGCGGGAACTGACGACTTAGATAGTGATGCTGATCCAAATAGTGGTATAACTGCTCCGGTTACTTTAGCTGCTGGTCAAAATTATCCTGATTTAGATGCGGGTATTTTCACTGATCAAGCTGGACTTGGAAACTACGTTTGGAATGATCTAAACAATGATGGAATTCAAGATCCTAATGAGCCGGGTATACCGGGTGTAACAGTTACTTTATATGCTGCTGATGGTGTAACGCCAATTTCTACAGCAATAACTGATGCTACTGGTGGATACTCATTCGTAAACTTAGACCCTGGAACGTACGTAGTAGGATTTAGTGGTATTCCTTCTGGCTCAATGTTTACGAGCCAAGATGCAGGAGACAATGATTCAACAGATAGCGATGCAGATGTGCTTACAGGTTTAACTGCTCCAATTACTTTGGTATCTGGAGAATATAATCCTACTATTGATGCAGGGGTTCATACTCCATTAATTGCAGGTTTAGGTAACTACGTATGGATGGATGCAAACAATGATGGTATCCAAGATGCAACGGAGGTGGGTGTGCCTGGTGTGATTGTAACATTGCTTGATGAAAATGACAATGTACTACAAACGGCTGTTACGAATCAAAATGGTTTTTATACTTTCCCGAATTTACCTTCAGGACCTTATAAAACTTCATTCTCAAACTTGCCACCTAAAACGGCCTTTACTACACAAAATGTAGGAAATGATAGTGAGGATAGTGATATTGATGTAATAGTGAATGGGCCAAATGGATTGCCTACTTCAGGTACAACAATAGTTTATAATATTCCTGGTGGAACGTACAATCCTACGCTTGATGCTGGTTTAATTGTACAATTTGCAACACCAATTTCATCTTTAGTTGCTCAGGCAAATTTAGAAATTAACCAAGCCACTGTAAGTTGGACAACACTTGAAGAGGTAAATGTTTCTCATTTTACAATCGAAAGAAGAGTGGACGGAGAGGAATTTGTAGAAATTGCACAGAAGCAAGCTATGGGTAATACTCAAGGAGAAACCAACTACAGAATAAGTGATGACGTTTCTGATTTAATGAAGCAACCAATTATATACTATCGTATTAAAGCGGTTGATAATGATGGACAATATGTTTACTCTAATGTAGTTACTGTTGTACCTCAATTAAGCAAATTAGAAATAGCAATTTACCCTGT
This sequence comes from uncultured Chitinophagaceae bacterium, assembly GCA_937981995.1. Taxonomy (GTDB): domain Bacteria; phylum Bacteroidota; class Bacteroidia; order Chitinophagales; family Chitinophagaceae; genus JAGNRR01. The sequence continues at coordinate 56,313 of CALJNC010000036.1, read as the reverse complement.
ACCGTTTAATGATAAGTTAGTGGTTGATTATTTATCACAAGGTGAATCTTCAATTGACATTACTTTAATGAGTGCAAATGGTAGCACCGTTTATAAGAAACGTGAATTGGTAGATGACGGTAAAAATATCTTCGTAATAAATGAATTATCAAATCTTGCAACAGGTGTGTACATAATCAAAATTTATGATACATATTCTAAACAAGAATTTGAGAGCAAAGTTAATAAGTTTTAATACTTAGTAGTACTATAAAATGAAGGCCACCTTTAAGGTGGCCTTTTTTTGTTTCTAATGTTTGCTTTTAATTAGCTTACTTATTAAGCTACTGCATACTTACGTTCTCCGTTACATCTATTGGTATGCGTATAAAAACACCGCCTTTCCCTGCTTTTGTAGTTCCTTTTACTCTTAGTTTAATTTTATTTGATTTTAGTAATCCTACAAGCCCAAAAGCTTTTAAAGGATTAAAATGTACCAAGATAGGAAAATCAAAATCTGCCTGCCTAGGCACCTTATTATTTTCAGGATTTTCTGCTATGCCTATATATTGATCATTGGCATAAACCTCAAGCTGTGTTTCCTTGAGGTCAATCCCAAATTTATTAGGATTGTGATATTGCAGTACTACACGCACTGTTCCTTTGCTTAAGCCTAGTGATTGTAGTTTAGTTTCTTTTACACCTTTGTATTCAATATCTTTAATACCATTGCAGCTACTAAAAATTAGTAGGCTGGTAAAAGATAAAAGGATGAGTAGTTTATTCGAAAAAATCATAGACGCGGTGTGAGTTTGTATTGAATCGTTCGCTTGGGTCAGTAAATAATTGACTAGCCCAATTAGGGTTAAAGTAAAAACTAGGATCACTTGAGTGGAGTATATTCCGTTCATTGGCCAAAGTGCCAATTTGTGAAAAAAGGATATTCAAGTTGGTGTGCTTATCAAGCTCGGAGTAAAACCAAACTTCATACGGTTTGGTACCTCTTTCATTAGATGCTTTAATTGTTCTATTGGGCGGTCCGTATCTTAAATAAATTCTACCCATATCTGTTTCATATCCTTTGAAGGAACCGTAAGAAAATTTCCGAGAGCAATAATTTAATTTTTCAGCATAGCGTTTCCATTCGGCCTCGGGGTTCTCAGGGTTACGGCTGTACCAGAAGTTATAGAAAAAACGTCTCAGCTCATCAAGATTTGTACTGTTTATAATTCCATTCATAGCACCCTGCTCAGGTATTTCGGCAATAGGAACTAATGCATTAATATTTTGTTGAATGCGCCTTAAGTCATACCGGTTTACAAAGGTTGTACTTAGGTCAATATTACTTGAGGATTCCTTTATACGTTTAGAAATTAAAGGACCCTTTTTTCTTATAGGGCTATAATAAGTGTTGGGTGCACGTAGGGTTTGAAAATGAAAATCTTTTTCTTGCAATAATTTCTGACTTCCCTTTTCTTTTAATCTTAATACTAGCTTATAATTCCCACTCCTGATCAATGTATCATTTATAGGAACTTTATAATCAAAAGTAGAAGTAGGTATAGATATAATTTTATTATAAATATCAAGCATGGAGCTTGAAAGGCTTTTGTTTTGAAAAGCATATTCTATAATGTGATTTTCAGTTGCAAGCTCGGGGTCAATACTTATCATTACGGGTATGGAAGTTTCGTCTGTATCATAAAACGGCATAAAACCATCCAGGCTATCCTTACTTGCACGCATAATAAAATAATTTTGCGCTTGCGCTGAGAAGCTTATCGTAAAAAGAAATAAGAGTAACTTTATCCTCACAAACGTAAAGGTAAATGACAAATAGTGCTGCAGTGATAATGGAATGTGAATTTTTTCCTTGTTGGGAATGGTTTAATGCGTTTCATAAGGCCGAGAATGTGCTACTTGAGCAGCATGAGTATTTTGTAAGAACAAGCTACAGAAACAGAGCCTATGTAAGCGGTCCCAATGGTATAATATGCTTAAGCGTACCCCTTGATAAAGGGCGCAACCAACGGGCTTTTATTAAAGATATCAAGGTTTGTAATGACGAAGACTGGCAAGCCCTGCACTGGAAAACTCTTGCGTCCTGTTACAGAAGGTCAGTATATTTTGAATATTTTGAAGATGACTTAAAGCCTTTTTATGAAAAACGTTTTGAATATTTGCTGGACGTAAATGTTTCTTCTTTGGAATTAATTTTAAAACTTCTTAAAATAAAAAAACAAATTAAATTCACTGAAAACTATACTCCCAATCCCGAAACAGATTTACGCTCTGCATTTCTTCCTAAGAATAGAAAAGAAACTACTCAAGTTCCCTACGTACAACCTTTTAGTGATCGAAATGGTTTTGAACCTAATCTAAGTATGCTGGATTACTTATTTTGTTGTGGGAAATGGGAGTAGAAGATTGATTGTCTAATTAGAAGAAACGAACATTAACTTGAACTGTTATTTCACAGTTAATAACCATAAAATATATAGTAGAACTTCTCTACCTATAAACAGCCACTTATTCATACTTATTAAATATATAAAACTCTAAAATAATTCTCCAGTAGTCTTGTCGCCCTCTGCCTCCAGTAAAGAAATTTCCAGCAAATCCTTTTCACAAAGTTTATTTCCTACAGATTTCCATCCTTTTACATCTACAAATTCTGCAAGGTCAACTGTCTCTTCGCTAGGCAGGTATTTCTTCTTTCCTGTTTTTAATATAATTACAGGAGTGCTTTTAGAGCATATCCACTCTAAATAATTTTTATCGCCTTCTTTAATGAAAATGAATTCACTATTCAGAGTTTGCGTTTCTATCTTGAATCGTTTTGCAAAAAATTGCTTCTTTTTAGCATCAAAGTAAACGGCACTTATAATTGCATTGGGATTAAACTTTTCAATCCGAATCAAGTTGTCATTATCAAATCGAGTGCTCAATTCCTTGTCGTGCAATTTGTATGATCCGTTTTGATAGAATGATATAATTAAATCACCTTCATGAAAATCGCCAACGAAAATACCTGTTTCAACTCCTTTGCTATTTGTAGGAGCTTCTTTGCTTAATCGGCCTACTTTGTCATTGTACCATAGCTTTTGACCGGCCAGCGAAGAAGTGCCTTTGCTAAGGAGCTTTACACTGCGCACGCCATATTTAGTTACTTGGTTGCCCATGCTGCCTCTGCCTTTAATGGAAATATCAGCAAAATCGTATTCAAATTTCTTATTGCGCGCTCGGGCTGCTGAGCTAAGGTTTACTTGTACTAATTCACTCTCGCCACCTGGGTTAATTGTTAAGTAGTGCACCTTGCTTTTTGGGTTTCCTTTGGTTAGATGATATTCTTTATTGCGCGTTATGCTTTTTACATTAAAACGTTTAGCATAGGACTTGCCGCTTTTGCCGTCTACGTAAAGCATATTATACGTTGTACGTTCATCGCCTTTTTTCCATACCGCTACGTGCAAAATATTTTTGCCTATAAAGGTTTTGTCTCCCACTTTAACCACTTTCATAATTCCCTCTTGGGTAATGGCAATTATGTCATCCATATCGGAGCAGTCAAAAAGTAATTCATCTTTCTTGAGCCCGCTACCAATAAAACCATCCTTACGATTTACATAAAGTTTAGTATTGGCTATTGCAATTTGTTTAATTGTAATTTTGTCAAACGGTTTTATTTCTGTTTTGCGTTCACGACCTTTACCGTATTTTTCAAGTAAATTTTGGTAGTAGGCAATGGCATAATCCGTAAGGTTTTTTAAATCTTTTTTGTTTTGTTTTATTTCAGCTTCTAAATTTTTTATTTGGTTTATCAGCTCGTCTATGTCTAACTTATAAATTCTTCTTACAGGCTTTTCAGTTAGCTTTATTACATCTTCACGGGTTACTGCACGCTTTAGTTTTTTCTTAAATGGTAAAAATGCTTTTTCTATTGCAACAAGAACCGTTTCCCAATCCTTATGTTTCTTTTCTAGCTCCTTGTATATTTTTTCTTCAAAAAATATTTTTTCAAGCGAAGTATAATGCCATTTATTTTCTAGCTCCTTTAATTTAATTTCAAGCTCTCTTTTCAGGAGTTCCTTTGTGTTCTCCGTATTGTGTTTGAGCATTTCAGTAGCTGTAATAAAGTGTGGTTTATTATCAATAATCACACAAATATTAGGAGAAATAGATATTTCACATTGAGTAAAAGCATACAATGCATCAATTGTTTGATCGGCTGTCATACCGCTAGCTACCTGTATTTCAATCTCTACTTCAGCAGCTGTATTATCTATTACTTTTTTTACTTTGAGTTTATTATTATCACTGGCCTTAATAATACTTTCAATAATGGAGTGTGTAGTACAACCATAAGGAACGTCCTTAATGAGTAAGGTTTTATTATCCTTTTTTTCTATATGGGATCGTACTCTTACTTTACCGCCGCGCTTACCATCATTATAATTTTCGGCATCCATCATTCCACCGGTAGGAAAATCTGGTAGTAGTTTAAATCGTTTTCCTTCTAAATGTTTAATGGAAGCTTTTATAAGTTCAATAAAATTGTGTGGTAATATTTTAGTGGATAAACCAACAGCAATACCCTCTGCACCTTGTGCAAGTAATAACGGAAATTTCATGGGTAAATGAACGGGTTCGTTTTTACGTCCGTCATAACTCAGCTGCCACTCAGTAGTTTTAGGATTAAAAGCTACTTCCAAGGCAAACTTTGATAAGCGAGCCTCAATATAACGTGGAGCTGCTGCACTATCTCCTGTACGTACATCGCCCCAGTTACCCTGCGTTTCTATAAGAAGGTTTTTTTGCCCAAGGTTAATAATAGCATCGCCTATACTCGCATCACCATGTGGGTGATACTGCATACTGCTTCCTATTACATTAGCTACTTTATTAAAACGGCCATCGTCCATTTCTTTTAGCGCATGCAATATTCTGCGTTGTACTGGTTTTAATCCATCGGCAATATCAGGTATGGCACGCTCTAGTATTACATAACTAGCGTAATCCAGAAACCAATTTTTGTACATCTCCTTCACATGATTTTGAGGCGAATCCCCAGCTTCTAGTGGTATACTTTTAGGCATAAAGCCAAATGTAAAACGGAACGCTTTCTTTTACGTTTAATTTTAATCACATAGTGTGTGAATTTATAAGAGGATAAAAAAGAGAAAAATTATAGGTTCAATTTTAGGTATTCCATACGTTGAAGAGGTGTTGAGTGTTACCTTTGGTTTCGTGCGTGCTATTTACATATTATTGGTTTTACTTGGTTTGAGCTTTTATTCGTTTGCGCAGGATTCATTATTGGCGGACTCTCTTACCGTTGATCAAAGAGATACAAGTGAGAATGAACAAATGGCTGGAACGCCTATCAATCAATTAAAAGATTTAGGCGATGTGCGATCAACATCTGGGGGCACGCCTCTTTTTTTTATTGGCTTGGCATCATTTTTATTTTTTGGCTTGCTACGTTTTTTTTATGCTAGGCATTTAGATGATTTAGTAAACGTTTTAAGCAAGAGTACCCTAGGCCGTATGACGAGTAAAGACAGCCTCTGGCGTAATCAATTGGCCCGCGTGATGTTTACCATCCTTTATTATATTAGTTGTGGTTTTTTATTGGGACAGTTTATTAAATTCTTTACCGGCTTGCAGCAGTCGGAATTGATGTTTTGGATTTGGGGTGTAGGTGCGGTGATAGGACTATTCATTTTAAAAAGAGTATCTATACATGCAGTTGCATTAATTTTTAAACTTTCGGGCACTGCTACTACTTTTTTTAAGCATATATCAGTAGTCAATCAACTTTTAGGATTCATTCTGCTCCCTGTAGGTGGGGCTATGCTGTTGTTACCAGCTAAAATTTCCATTATTTTACTTTTTATAGGTGGGATAATTGTAGTTATCTCATTGATTTACAAGGCTTTAATAAATATGGCTTATGTTAGAAATATGTCAGGTGTTAGTTTTTTACACTTTATTATCTATCTTTGTGCCTTCGAAATTATACCCTTGGCCGTTTGTGTACGATATGTGCATAACACTATTGGAGCATAAGTTCGTTTTATTTTTTTGAAGAAAGGGTTTTATGAGCAAAGTAGCAGTTAAAAAGAAAGTGGCAAAAAAATCTTCAACAGCTAAAAAGAAGCCAGCGGCAGCAAAGTCAAAGGCAAAAGCAAAGACAAAAAAGTCGGCAGCTGCTAAGAAAAAGATTAAAAGCATATTAATCTCTCAGCCTCAACCAAGTTCTCCAAAATCTCCCTATTTTGATTTAGAGCGTAAGTTTGGTGTAGAAATTGATTTCTATCCATTTATTGTAGTTGAAGGTGTTACCTCAAAAGAGTTTCGCAAGCAAAAAGTAGATGTTCAAAATCAAACGGCTATTATTTTTACAAGTCGTAATGCAATTGATCATTTCTTTAGATTATGCGAGGAGTTAAGAGTAAAAGTAAATGGTGATATGAAGTACTTCTGTATTTCAGAAGCAGTTGCTTTATACCTGCAAAAATTTATTGTTTATCGTAAGCGTAAAATTTTCTTTGGTTCAGGTGGTGTAGACGGATTATTAGAATCAATCTTAAAACACAGAGTAAAAGAGAAGTTTATTGTACCGGTAAATGATTTAATACATAAGAAAGTTACCAGCACATTAGATGAGCATGAGATAGAATGGCGAGAAGCAGTACTATACCGCACGGTATGTAACAACTGTGAGGACATTATTAAAAAGGATCATGACGTATTAGTATTCTTTAGCCCAAGTGGTGTAAAGTCGCTATTTGAAAATAATCCAAAGTACAAGCAAAACGGTACGGCCGTTGCAACATTTGGTCCCAAAACAAAAGCAGCCGCTTTAGACGCAGGGTTGAGCTTACAAATTGAAGCTCCACAACCTAACATGCCATCAATGGTAGCAGCCTTAAAGCATTATTTAAACGAGAATAAATAGTTTTTACTTAAACTATATAAATTAAAAAGGAAGAGCTTGCTCTTCCTTTTTTAATCTTCGGTTAGTTGGATGATAGGGTACTCTTCATCAAGGTAACAGCAAAGCGTACCGGTAGATGATTTCTCAGCGTCAAAAAGAAACTTATTATATCGTATAACTTTATTTTCAACCGAGATAGTCTTTACGAATCCTTTAATTCGTTTTGTAATTTTTACGGTATCCATTTTGGTATCAATTATATATAATAAAAAACCAGGGTCGTTTTTAATAAAATTATATTGAATCAATACCAAGAATTTTTTATCAAGCGACCAGGCGTATTTGTTTTGCCAATTACTTTTTGGTAGTTGAATAGAAGTACCTTTAAACTTGTATTGGCATGTGCTGTAGGGAGATCCCACTCTGATTTCCGAAGGTTTATCTATGGGTATTATTTCAATTGGATTCTTTTTTACTACTCGTTTTTTATTTTCTTGTTTGCTTTTTTTGCGTTCATATTTTTCTCGTTCCAAGTCCAAGAATTTTAAGAATTCTTTTCGTGGTAATATCGCACGCATGCAACTATCGCGGTAAGCATAAATACTTCTGTAGCCTGCCGAGCGTTCTTTTTTACTTAAGCTATTTACAATTCGTTTTAAGGAATCAAATTTTTGACTTACTACAATATTCATTTGAAATAATGAATCTTCCTGCCCCTCAGAAACTGTAAGACTATCCACCATTTTCTTTGTAAAATATCGAGCCTTTTCCTCTGCTGTTCGTTTTTTATATACGTATTTCTTTCGTTTAGAGGTATTGGAATTTATTTGTGCGGAGCATGAAAAAACCACTCCAAACAGAGTTGCAATAAGTATACAAGCTATGCGTTTGAAATGGGTCATCTAAATTTAAGCTCTTATATAAAGAGTTTCAACTTGCTTTAATTATCTTCCTAGTAATCCTCCAATTAAATCCATTACATTGGCACCGCCTTGACGGTTGCGTTGCACATTAGTAGCGGCTCCACTTGTAGCTGCTATAATATCTTGTAAGTCTACATCGCCGTCACCATCAATATCTAATCCGCCACCTTGCGTTACCTTAGATAAAAGTCCGCCAAAATCAATCCCATTATCTCTACCTGGTATTTGTACCGCATTTCCATGATTTGATTTGCCGCCTAGTAAGGATCCAAGTAAACCATTTATATCAAAACCATTATTTTCAGTACTTGTTGTATTACCAACTAACTTACCCAAAACTAATGGAATTAAAGCACTAGCTATACCAGTTGCGCTTTGCTGAGATAATCCTAAGCGAGTCATAAATTGTCCTATCAGGTTTTGGATAATACCACCTACCAAAGGATTTTGCTGGTTAAGTCCTTGTTGGTTATTACCAAACAATCCCATTACCTGCTCCAAGCCGCCATTAGCTAATACGTTTTGTAAACCGCCAAAAATTGATTCTGTAGCTAGTCCTACCGCTAAGCCATTTTGCTCATTTGGTATTGCCGGGTTATTAATAATTTCTTGTTGTGACTCCTGCTGAATCAAAGAAAATAGTTGTTCGATCATGATATTGTAATATTTATAAGTGTGTAAGATAGTTTATTTATAGTAATAATTTTATTTCTCCATGGCGGTATTGCTCGTCATCAATGCATAGCAATCCATTTTGTTGAGCGCCATGTAATTGGCCAGTATACGTTTTTCCTTCTTTTATAAAACTTATTTTAGAGTTGTAGCCATGCAATAAACTATTGTATTCAGCTATCAGATCTAGCTCATTAGATACATACTGCTTGTATGCTTTGTTTATTTGAATAAATAGTTTTTTACGTACGTTCGAAATGTCTATTTCGTTGCCCATTTCATTTTTAATAGAGCTTGCCATCATTTCTGGAGGGAAGTTGATTTGATTTACATTTAATCCAATACCTACAATTGAGTATTGCCATTGCTGTCCGCGTATTACATTTTCTATTAATATACCTGCAACTTTTTTCTTGCGCACATATAAATCGTTGGGCCATTTAATACTTACATCGCCTATCTCGTAATCTTCCATAAGTAGGTGAGCTAGCGCTGAGCAAAAGGCAGCATTGAGTATAAACTGAGATTGAATATCTTTTTGTGATGTATCCAAAATAACGCTTAGCAGTAAATTTTTTTCTTTATTTGCCTGCCATATTCTTCCTTGTTGTCCTTTTCCTTTGGTTTGAAATTGTGCAATGATGGTTGTGCCATGTTCAGCATTCCCCTCATTGGCAAGTTGCATAGCATAATCATTTGTGCTATCTACTTGCTCAAACTCAATTACATTGGAACCTATGGCGGGTTTTAAGGTCATTTTTAATTTTTTACTCCTAAATTTGTATGAACATCAAACGTAAAACTATTCTATTTGAAAACAGCATCACCCTCTACAAAAAATTCTTCAAGTCTCACAACTGATAGCCCTCTAATACAAAATATTATAGCTGCAATGCAAGATAAAAAAGGAGAAAATATTGTTTCTCTTGACCTAACACAGGTTACAGAATCGATTGCAGACTTTTTTATTTTATGCGATGCGAGCAATATTGTACAATTAAAAACAATAGCCGATTTTATTGAAAAAAAGGTACATGAAAATTGTAGCGAAAAACCAGCCAGAGTAGACGGTAAAAAAGGGCAACAATGGATTGTGCTTGATTATGTAGATGTAGTAATACATTGTATGATGCCTCCTGTACGCGAGTTGTATCAATTGGAAGAACTTTGGCACGATGCTAACAAGTTAACACACTAAGTAACCGTACCTTTGTATGATTCTTTAGAACAGAAAGATGGAAAACAAACAGAAAAAGAATAGTCAAAATCCGCTCTCTAATAATTCAGGCGGAAACCCCAAAGGGCCAAAGTTTAATATGTCCTACATCTATATGCTAGCGGTAGTTGGTATTATGGCTTTGTGGTTTTTTAAAGGTGGTGGTGCTTTTGGAGGAGGGGAGGAAATTATTTCTTTTCAGAAATTTAGAACGGACTATTTAGAGAAAGATTATGTAACCAAGTTACACGTGGTGAACAAATCGGACGTGGAAGTAACATTGGATAGTATTGGTCAAAAACAATATGCCCGACAAACAAAGCAAAAATTTAAAAAGGCAACGAAAGGACCTCATTTTTCTTTTTCAATAGGTAGTGTTGAGCAGTTTAAAGAAGAATATAATGAAGTATTACAAAATCACCCTGAGTTACATGAGATAGAAAGAACCTATGATAATAATGCAGGATCGGAATGGGGTTTTTTGATAAACTTATTACCTATTGCAATCATTATAGCCATTTGGATTTTTCTTATGAAACGCATGAGCGGTGGAGCCGGCGGTGGTGGAGCCGGTGGAGGTTTATTTAGTATTGGAAAATCAAAGGCCAAGCTATTTGATAAAGGAACAAAAGTAAACGTAACCTTTAATGATGTGGCAGGACTTGATGAGGCAAAAACGGAAGTAATGGAGATCGTAGATTTCCTTAAGCATCCTAAAAAATATACTGCGCTGGGAGGCAAGATACCTAAAGGTTGTTTACTAGTAGGTCCTCCCGGAACTGGTAAAACGTTACTTGCCAAAGCTATGGCCGGTGAAGCACAAGTACCATTTTATAGTATGAGTGGTAGTGACTTTGTAGAAATGTTTGTAGGTGTGGGCGCAAGTCGTGTGCGTGATTTGTTTAAGCAAGCAAGAGAAAAATCACCTTGTATAATATTTATTGATGAGATTGATGCTATTGGGCGCGCCCGTGGTAAAAATCAAATGATGAGTAATGATGAACGTGAGAATACGTTAAATCAGCTATTAGTTGAGATGGATGGTTTTAGTGGCGATAGCGGTATTATTGTGGTAGCGGCTACTAACAGACCGGATGTATTAGATGCAGCATTACTTCGTCCAGGACGTTTTGATAGACAAATTTCTATTGGGATTCCGGATTTAAAAGGAAGAGAAAAAATATTTTCAGTTCATCTTAATGGATTAAAAACAGATCCAAATTTAGATGTAGCTAAACTTGCATCGCAAACTCCTGGTTTTGCTGGTGCTGATATTGCCAATATTTGTAATGAGGCTGCTTTAATTGCGGCTCGTAATGGAAAAGATTCTATCAACTTGCAAGATTTTAATGATGCTATTGATCGTGTAATAGGTGGTTTAGAAAAGAAGAATAAAATTATTTCTCCTGATGAGAAAAAAGTAATTGCTTACCACGAGGCAGGACATGCAGTATCAGGTTGGTACCTTGAGCATGCACACCCATTGGTTAAAGTAACAATAGTTCCGCGCGGTGAAGCGGCACTTGGTTATGCGCAATATTTACCTAAAGAAAAATACCTAACCCTCAAAGAAGAGCTTGAAGATCAAATGTGTATGACATTAGGTGGACGTGCCGTTGAGGAAATAGTATTTGGTAAAATATCAACAGGAGCTTTAAGTGATTTGCAACAAATTACTCGTATGGCATACTCAATGGTAAGTATCTATGGTATGACAGAAGTGATTGGTAATGTGTCATTTTATGACCCACAAAATGAAAATGGTTTCCAAAAACCATATAGTGAGAAAACGGGTGAGATGATTGATGAAGAGGTTAGAAAGCTAATTGATAATGCCTATATACGTGTAAAAAAATTATTACGTGAACGTATTAATGAAGTGACTACCATCGCCGAGCAACTATTAGAAAAAGAGGTTTTGTATAAAGATGATATGGTTGAATTATTGGGAGAAAGACCTTTTGAAGAAGCAAAAGTTTTACCTGATTTAACGGCAAATGGAAGTACTCCTTCGATTGATGCGAATGGAACTCCTTCTACTCCTCAAAGCCCTGCATCAGATAGCCCAAACTCAGTAAACCATTAATTAAATGGCAAGTTCACCTAGCAGAGAACGAATTTTATCAAAACTACGTTCTGTGCTAGGTGAAAATCAATTGCCAAAACCTTTTCCTGAAATGGAAAATTTTAAAGGAGACATCTTTGCAAAAGATAAAGCTTCATTGGCTGAGCAGTATGCAATTGAATTAACCAATTTAGGTGGACGATTTATTTATTGTGAAAACAATGAAGACATGCTAGCTAAATTTTTAATGCTGGCAGATAATTTAAATTGGACAAAAGTTGCTGTCAAAGACGCTCATTTAATTTCGCTTTTTGGTGAGAAGAATATGAGTTTTGTAAACCCTGACTATAACATTGATGAAAGTAATGCAGCTATTAGTTCCTGCGAACGCTTAGTAGCAAGAACGGGGAGCGCAGTTTATAGTAGCGCACAAGCTTATGGCAGGCAATTGCCTATTTATACTCCTATACATATTACGGTAGCTTATACTTCGCAATTAACGAAGGATTGGCAGGAGGCTAAAGATGCAATCATGGAAAAGTATAATGGCAAGCTACCATCTATGCTTAGTTTAACTGCAGGTCCCAGCCGTACAGCTGATATTGAAAAGACTTTAGTTGTAGGAGTTCATGGTCCCAAAGAAGTGTATACTTTCTTAATAGAAGGTTAGAAGCATTATTATTTTTTTTATTGAGGTTTAAAATATTACCTCCTAGGTAATAAAAGCTGATACGTTCTCTTTTTACTATTCACGAACGTCTTATTTCTCAACCATGGGTTTAAAAACTTCAAGGTTTTATAATTTGTTCCTTGCGAGCGTGCATAGGTTGATAAATCACCTAAACCTCTTGAAATACTAACGGATCGAGTTGGGATCGGTCTGTAAATATCTTCTGGTGTAAGGTTGTAACCCAATGCTTTTTGATTCTCAAAAATATATTTAAAGGCTGCGATTCTAAAAACGTATCGCATGGTCTCGTTCGGTAGAAAAAGGTCATAAAAATTATAAGTGCCTTGACGTTTTGCACGGCCATTATAACCTCCCATACCACAGTTGTAACTTGCTGCTGCCGCTGTCCAGTTACCAAATTTTCGGTAGGCTTGTTTTAAATATTTACAAGCAGCATCAGTTGATTTATAAGGGTTGTAACGTTCGTCAACTTCTCCGTCTAAGTACAGACCATAGCTAGGCGCCGTTTTAGGCATAAACTGCCAAAATCCTGCCGCGCCTACTCTTGATCTTTGATTGCGTAATGCACTTTCTGCCACGCATAAATATTTAAAGTCATCGGGTACACCATTATCTCTTAGTTTTTGCTCAATAATTTTCATATAGCGTCCGGCATGCTTTAGAATATAAATAGTAGAGCCTTGCATATAGCTATTGAATAAAAGTTCTCTATCAAAACGTTCACGCACATCCCATACTTTTAAGGGTACTTTTTCACCAAACATGGTAAAGGTTCTTGGCACATCCGGAGCTGTTAAATATAAAGCGCGGTGATTCGCGTTTGATCCAGCTCTATTAGCATCAGGGCTAATGTAACGTGTTTGAGCCATTAAAAAGTTGCTCGTTAGTAGTAAAGTAAGTGCAAGTAGAATGCGTTTGTTCATAATAGATAAATTGAATTTTAAGAGTTTTTATTTAGGTTGACGGGCTTGTTTATAAATAGGTACCGTGCTACAAGGTTCACCATACATGATGCTCTTGGCTACGGGGAGTAATTTTTTAGTAATTTCTACATAGGCGCTAGCGTCCATATCTTCTTCGCCACAGCCTTTTATCACCATGCGTTTATCAGTAAAGTCCTCTGCTTTTATAGATCGGATATTTTTTATAAGTAATTCTTTTTTAAGATCATCTGGTGAGCTAAAGTATACCTGAGAAGTATGTGGTGCAAGATGTGTAGCTGCTAGCATATAAGCCCAGTGGGGTATGATAGCATCTGTGGAGCAGTGGAGCGCTACTTCTTTGTCCTTAAAGGGTAGTAAGTCAAATTCTTTTAAAGCTGTGCGATAGTCTTTTTCCTTCAGGATTAACTCCATAAATAAAAACTGTTTCAGGTCAAAAGCCATTATTTCCTTAGGAAAATACTCCTCTAAATTTATAGTAATTAAACTACTACCAGCAACCTTGTTTACAATCTCACTCACTATCTCTACAAATGTAATTAAGTGCTAGGGTATCGTGGCTATACATGGTCTGTTTCTTGCTAATTTTATGATAAATCTTAGTAGTTACCTATTCATAAAAGGTTATAAATCGCTTAGATTTGCGGTTACATTTTTTGAAGGAAGTGAATAATAAAAAAAACATAGCAGTTGTAGCAGGAGGGTTTTCTGGTGAATATGATATATCAATACAAAGTGCTCAAACCATTTGTGATAATATAGATCCTGATAAGTATAATGTATTTAAGATTATACTTTCTAAGGAGAAATGGGCTGAAGAGAAAAGTGGAGCTGAGATAGACAAGAATGATTTTTCTATTACAATAGAAGAAAACAAAATAAATTTTGATTTAGTTTTTATAGGCATACACGGCACCCCGGGTGAAGATGGTAAGTTACAGGGCTATTTTGATATGCTAGATATTAAATATACTTCTTGCAATGCAGTAGTATCCGCTTTATCGTTTAATAAAATATTTTGTAATAGGGTAGTTGATTTTAGCGATGTAGCTGTGGCAAAATCAAAGCATCTTTTTAAAGATAGAGATTATACCTCTGATGCTATTTTAGAAAAAATTACTTTACCTGCATTTGTAAAACCGGCAGAAGGTGGCAGCAGCTTAGCTACATTTAAAATAAATGAAAAAGAGGAATTATTGCCAGCCGTGCTTAAGGCTTTTGATGTAGCTCCTCAAGTTATGGTTGAGGAGTTTATTGCTGGTGGTGAACTTACGCAGGGTGTTTATGAGCAAGACGGTAAAATAGAAACCTTGCCTATCACAGAAATTATATGCACTAAGGAGTTTTTTGATTATGAGGCAAAGTATACTCCTGGTATCACAGAAGAGGTAACTCCTGCCAAAATTCCAACAGATTTAGCCAATCGGATAGGCAAAATTTCAAAAATGTTATACCAAGACCTTTATTGTAAGGGAATCGTACGATTTGACTATATATATAATGAAACCGAGGATAAGATTTACTTTTTAGAAGTAAATACCATGCCGGGAATGAGCGATGCAAGTATTGTACCTCAACAAGTTAGGGCATCGGGCAAGACATTAAGAGAATTCTATGATAATTTGATAACGCAATCATTGTAGATGCACTAAATTGCAATTTATTCTATGTTAAGACGTTCACTGATACTCAATTTAATAATCGCATTATTGCTAGTGGCAGGTTTAGGTTATGCATTTTTTAATTCATTAAACTACCTAACCAATCATGGTAGGGAAATTGCTGTACCTAAGATTACAGGTAAATCTTTAAGCGCAGTAGTGGATGAATTAAAGGCTAAGAAATTTAAAGTAGAAATAGATAGTACGTATAAGTCATATATAAATCCACTTCAAGTTTTACGTCAGGAGCCTGAAGAGGGCAGCATGGTTAAAATAGGGCGTACCATATTTATATTAGTAAATAGAGCAGAACCACCCAAATTGGAAATGCCTGATTTAGTAAGTAAAAGTTTTAGAAACGCTGTTTTAATTTTAAAGAGCTATCGTTTTGTAATTGGAGATACAATTTACAGACCCGATATTGCAGCAGGAGCGATACTTGAGCAACGATATAATGGTAAAACAGTTGCTGCTGGTGCACCCGTACCATATGGTAGTAGAATTGATCTAGTGGTAGGAGAAGGTTTAGCTGATTATGAAGTAGATGTGCCAAATTTAGTAGGTAAATCATGGCGCGATGCTAAAGAAATTTTGGCTTCGGCTGGTTTATTTGAACTATTAGTTTTTGATGGAGAAATAGATGATACTATGACGGCCATTGTATACAAGCAGTATCCTGAGGCGCTAAACGATCTTGATTTCCCTAATGCAATACGAGGTGGAGACATGCTTGATTTGCATTTGATGCAAAGTCCTACCCCACAAATTTTACGTAAAAATGCACCGGGGTCATTAAAGTATCAAGACCTAGATGATAGCACGGTTACTATAATAGAACAACGATTAGAGAATGCTAATACGACTATAGAAAAAGCTAAGAAAACGAGGGTAAAAGAAGTTGATATAGCTGATTATGGCTATGAAGGAAAGCCTGAAGAGGAAATTGGTTCTGACGCACCGGCAAGAAGGAAATCTCGAAGAAAAGTTACCAAAAATGGTAAAGGTTTAGATGGAATGGCTGCCAAAAAGAAAAAGTCTACAAAGAAGAAAAAGAAGAAGGTAGTTAAAAAGAAAGCAGCACCTAAGCCTAAAAAAGAGGTAAAGGAAATAGAAGCAACAGATTATAAAAATGAGTTTGATTAAAACTCGTTACATACTATTCTTTTTTCTTGCATTTTCATTATCGTTACATGCACAGGAGACCGTTGTTCCTATTCAGGATAATGCTTATTTATCAAGTGTAAATAGCTATCCCAAAAATAAGAAACGAGCAACTTTGCCTTTCCTTGATGATTTTTCTTACCGAGCTAGTTTGCCCAATCCTGCTTTGTGGGAAGACCAACAAGTTTTTATAAATAATACAATGGGTATTAATGTACTTACCCAAGGAGTAGCAACATTTGATGGCTTAAATCAAGAAGGACGACCGTATAATCCAAATAATTTTAGTGCTACCGGCTTTGGCGATAGCTTGACTTGTACACCTATTGATTTGAGTTTTAGAAACCCTGGGGATAGTATTAAATTAAGTTTTTGGGTACAGCCACAAGGCAATGGTTTTGCACCCGAAGTAAATGATAGCCTGTATCTTTTTTTTAAAAATAGCGCTAATAATTGGGTAAAAGTATGGCAAGCAAATGGCTCCACTACCCAAGATTTTAAGCAGGTTTTTATAATTGTTGAAGATGTTCAATATTTCCATGCAAATTTTCAATTTCGTTTTATCAATTTTACCTCACTCAATTTAAATGATGACGTTTGGAATATTGATTATGTGGAGATGGATGTAAACAGAACAATAAATGATACTACAATAAACGATGTAGCTTTTACCCAACTTCCAACATCAATTTTGGCTACATACACTGCCATGCCGTACAAGCATTTTATAAGTTCAGATCTATCAACTCAGCAAGAAATTCTAGTTTCCAATAATTATGACGTGGCTAATACATTTACCGTACGCCATAGCGCACAAGAAATAATAGGCGCAACCAATCTTAGTACCAATGCACTTGCTCCTTTTAATGCATTTGCTAAAAGTATTGCCACGTTAAATAATCCTTCTTATGGTTTAAGTTTATTAGGAGCAGGGCCTTTTACTGTTCGTAATACGTATACCATTGATCCTATAAGTGCGCAGGACTATAAAGGAAATGATACTATAGTTACAGATGTTGTGTTTGATAACTATTTTGCCTACGATGATGGTACAGCAGAAAAAGCTTATTTTTTAAGCGCTGCCTTAAATCAACCAGCTAAAACTGCTATTAAGTTTGAGCTGCGCCAAGCAGACACAGTGCATGGCTTAAGCATTTATTTTGCTGCGCAAGTTCCAAGTGCGGTTGATAAGTTTTTTAGTATTGTACTTTATGATAGTTTAGGAAATACTACAGCAGGAGATGTTGTTATACACCAGCAAGATTTATATAAAGTGCAATATCCTACCGTGCGTAGTGAGTTTTCTTCTTATGCATTTGCCACTCCAGTAGGTCTAGGTCCGGGGACGTATTATATAGGCCTGACGCAACCGGCTAATTTTTCAAGTGATAGTATCTATTATGGTTTAGATGTCAATACAGATAATAACTTGCAGAAGTTGAGTTATAATGTAAATGGTTTTTGGTTTAATTCTTCAACCACTGGTACGGTAATGATGCGACCTATGGTAGGAGCAAGTTTTAATCCAATAGCAACCAAAGATGTTGAGCCTAAAGTAAAGACTATTTTATACCCTAATCCTAGCTCAGAAGAACTTTATGTACAAAGTGAAACGAAGTGGGAAACATATCAATTATTCTCTATGAACGGACAGCTAGTTGAAAATGGCACATTAGAAATGAATAAAATTGATATTAAGCATTTACCAAATGGAAATTACATGGTAAAGCTTCTTACAAAAAATACAAGTGTAACACATACGATATGCAAACAATAACAGCAGCAGAATTAAAGACAAGAAAAGATAGTGGCGAAGAATTATTTATCCTTGACGTAAGAGAGCAAAGTGAATACGACGCAGTAAATATGGGTGCTAAACTAATTCCACTAGGAAAGATAACCAATGGTGAGATTGACGAAATTGAAGATTGGAGAGACAAGGAGGTTATTATACACTGCCGCAGTGGCATGAGATCCATGCAGGCTTGTATGATTTTGGAGCAAATGGGGTTTGCTAAAACAGTAAATTTGGCTGGTGGAATATTAGCTTGGAGTGAATTTGCCTAAGCTTTAATTCTCAGTGATATAATAACTAATCTGAAACCTATCTATAACTCTTTGTGGGTTAAACTTATCTAGGCAATAAAGTTCTATTTCGCCTTTTCCAGGTTTGCTAGGAACTAAGTTTATTATACTAGTTCCTTTTTTAGGTGACTGGTCTATTTTAATCTCCGAAAACTGCTGTATACTTTTTTTAGTAGGTAGCCATTGAAAATTTTTGCCTGAATCATTTTTTAACTCAATACTCAATTTTTTATATAACGGCACTTTCAGTTTTCTTTTATTATCTTCTTTATTAAGAACAATTACATCTGGTCTTAGGAGAGCGTCTATTACATTTTTAAAAGAGTTCGTATACATGATTGATTACCTTTGCTTTGGTTCTTCCAAATTACACAGAAAGTAGGTGTCTTTAGTTTTGAATTAGAATTTGGTAAGAATGACTAACTATTTGGTTCATTTTATGATTAAACGGCACAAGGAGGCATAAAAAAACCACCGCATTTGCGGTGGTTTTTTAGTTCGTATGATTTTTTATTTATCAGTTGTTTTTTTAACCGGTGCACTTTCTGCAGGCTCAGCTGCTTCTACAGCTCCTTCAACCGCTTCCGCAGCTGATTCTTCCGCAGTTTGTTTGATGGTACCACCAGCAGATTTAATTGCTTTTTCTACGGCACTTTCCTTAACCTCTTTACTATCTATTTTTGCGTATTTTTTTACTTCTGCAAATACTTCATGCTCACCACCTTGCTCATAACCAGTATGCTGGTATACAACCTTACCATTTGCGTCTACAATCATAGTAAATGGAACATTCTGAAAATTCAAAGAGCGTTTTAAATCACTATTTTGATCTAAGTATACTGGCCAATCCCAACCTTGAGATTTAGTATAAGCCTTAACCATTGCTGCTGCACGGCTATCATCAATAGATATAGTTATAAAATCAAAGTCAGCTTGTTTTTTCCAATCTGGCATATTGGCTTTAATATTTTTAATCTCAGCCTTACATGGTACACACCAAGTAGCCCAAAAGCTTACTAAGGTTACACGACCTTCTTTAAATATTTTATTGAACTTTATAGGACGACCATTAAGTTGTTTAATAGTAGTAGTAGGTAGGTCTTGTGCATTAAGACTTACAGTAAGTATAACTGCTGAAAGGATAAGTAATAATTTTTTCATAATATAAATAGTATCTGTGTTAGTAAAACTACAAAATAGACGTATAGTTTAATAAAACCTTAGTTATTGTTTTGGTAAAGTTTAAAAAGTCTGTTTTAGTGCTTGAAATGCCTCATTCCTGTCATTACCATAACTATATCATTATTTTTAGCAAATTCAACAGAATCTTTGTCTCTAATGCTGCCACCAGGTTGAATGGCTGCTGTAATTCCTTCTTCTTTGGCAATTTTTATACAATCATCAAAAGGGAAGAAGGCATCACTAGCTAGTACTGCTCCCTTAAGATCAAACTCAAATTGCTGTGCTTTAGATATAGAATGTCGTAAGGCATCAATACGGGATGTTTGACCGCAACCTTTCCCTATGAGTTGTTGATTTTTCACTAGTGCTATTGCATTTGATTTTAAATGTTTGCATAAAAGATTGGCAAACTTTAAATCAGCTTTTTCAGTATCGCTACTTTCTCGTGCTCCAACTTCTTCCCACTTCGTATAGTTGCCTTCATCGGTATCCTGAATTAATTTACCACCCAATATTGATTTTGATAATTGACTTTGAATTGTTTTTTTCTGTTTAAGCAATATTCTATTTTTCTTTTTTGAAAGAATTTCTATTGCTTCTTTACTAAAACTAGGAGCAATTAAAACTTCAAAGAAAATAGCATTCATATCTTCTGCAATTTCTTTATTGATTTCTTTATTAGAAATTATTACACCACCAAAAGCGCTTTCGGGGTCTCCGGCAAGGGCTGCTTTCCATGCATCATAAGGAGTTGAACGAATGGCAGCTCCGCACACATTGGTATGTTTAAATACTGAGAAAAATGGTTCTTTAGTATCTATAAATTCATTTAATAAACCTACCGCACCATCTACATCTACCAAGTTATTATAGGAGAGTTCCTTCCCGTTTAATTGCTCAAATTGCTCCGATAGATTACCTACGAATTGCGCAGTTTGGTGTGGGTTTTCGCCATAGCGTAATGTTCTTGTTTCAGCATTGAAGTAATCATCAATGGCAATGTCATATTGCGTTACAATTTTAAAGGTTTTAGCAGCATACTCTTTTCTTTGTTCTAAGCTTGTTTCACCATTTTGAGCTTGAAGTATTTTGCCTAAGCCTGCATAATCATCTTTGGAACCAACTACACATACATCTTTAAAATTTTTGGCGGCGGCACGTAACATGCTAGGTCCACCAATGTCTATTTTTTCAATAATTTTTGCTTCTTCATTTGTAGTAGCAAGCGTTTCTTCAAACGGGTATAGATCAACGACTACCAAGTCTAACTCAGGAATTTCATGTTCCTTCATTTCTACTAAGTCCGTATCATTATCTCTGCGTCCTAAAATTCCACCAAATACTTTTGGGTGTAATGTTTTTACACGACCACCTAGTATGGAGGGATACGATGTTACACTTTCTACCGCTACACATTTAATGCCCGCTTCTTCTAAGAATTTTTGGGTGCCGCCTGTAGAGTATATTGTTACACCAAACTCTTGTAAGGTTTTGGCAAGTATATCAATGCCATCTTTATAAAAAACTGATATTAAAGCGGATTGTATTTTTTTGTTCATAACGGGATAATTTTTGCGCCTTCTGCGGTAATGTAATGAGTTGGCAAATCTACTTCGCTAAGTTGGCTTTTTAGCTCGTCTATTTTCCACATAGGGATATTACCGTCAATAATTATTTCTTTGGGCTGCACTTGATTTACAATATCCATTGGGTTCTTAATCCATTTGTCAGAAAGAATGAGGTAATCAACTCCTAAGGGTTCACTAATCTTGAGTTTATAGGCTTTTTTGATTCGTAAAATGGTTTTACCTCCTAAGCTACCCAAATCATATCGTTCGCTTGTATTCCAGTTTTCATTAGACGGGATATTTTGTTTAACTCCGAATAACAAATGGCTTGGTTGTCGAATGTACTTTTCAAATTTGGAGCTATCCTGCACAGGAGCACCATCGGGGCTAATATACTTGTCGCCTTTAATCAATTCGATATAAGAATGATTGCTATTGTATACTATCAATTGGGACTGACTAAGTTGAGTATACTTTTTACCTATGCTAGTACCAAATAGGATAAGTAGAACTGACAAAGCAATAGGAACAAATATTTTTTTCTTACCAAGAAGCCAAGCAGCAAGTATTGCAGGTAGCACTAATAGCAGTAAGCATTGGCTTAAGCTTATATGTACATTTTGTATGCTTACAAAAGAAATATTTGATGTGTAATGAATAAAGCTGTTAAGCCCTTTTATAATATTGGATATAGCACAGCCGATAAGCTCAGCCACAGGCGGTAAAAATGATAGTAAAATAAGTAACACTTCACCGTAGATAATAAGTGTAACGGCAGGGATAGCTATAACATTAGTAAAAAGAAATAAAGTGGGTATTTGATGAAAATAGTAAAGCGCTATTGGAAAGGTAAAAATTTGAGCGGTGAGGGAAACGCACATTATGTCCCATACCTTTTTGGTAAGAAAGTTTTTTGGATGCCAACGACTACGAATATGCTTATAAAATAATAAGATGCCCAAAACAGCGGCATAGGATAATTGAAAACCTACCTCCCAAAGCAAGTGAGGTTGAAGAAGTAAAAGAAAAAAAGCAGAAGCTAGTAAGAAATTAATGCTAGGAATTTTTCGGTAAATGAGCTGACCAATACCTAAAAATGTAAACATGACACTAGCACGCTGTACCGAAGGTGGGAAGGTTGTAATAAGTGCAAAGCACCACATTATAATTAGGGCGGTAGGGATTAAAAGTTTTTTTCTTTTTTTAAATAAAGGGAGAAGACCGAGAAAATACTGCGCGCCCAAATAAAAAATACCCATATGTAAACCAGAGATTGCTAGCAGGTGTACTAGTCCTGTTTTGGTATACTCGCTATATACCTCTTGGTCTATATCATCGCGGTAGCCTGTAAGTAAGGCTTGTGCTATGCCCAGCGATGTTTTATTAGGGATGTATTGTGCTAGAATTTTTTTGATTTGTTGATGCCATTTTTTAAATGGATTAAACGAAGTAGTTGGAAGGTTTATAATTTTGGACCATTCATTAGGAGTTAAAAATGCTTGATCATACACACCTTTATTCTTGCAGAAATTTGAATAATTAAATTCACCCGGGTTCCCTTTTGCAATAACAGGATTTAATTTATTTACCAGCAATATTTGATCGCCCTCCTGAAGATTTGGAATGCTGTCGCCTTTTTTAAAATAAAGAATTGTTTCTCCTGTCGTTTTTACTTTTTGCTTGCCTTCATAAATCGCTAAAATGTTAGCATTGGCTTTGTATGTTCTTTCTGTTTCTTTTAAGGGAGTACATATTTCTGCGTGTAGATTAGTATGGGCGTTTATTTTGTTTTTGTACCAGTGCGGTTTGTTTTCAACTTTATGAATAAAAACGCATAAGTAGCCAAGACCTGTTAAAACTAAATGAATTGATACGGCATTAAGTAGATAGAAATTCTTTTTTACATTATAAGAAAGGAATCTAAACATGATTGCAACTAATAGTCCAATTAGGGAGATGCTAACAAACAGAAGAGGGGTAGGAGAAGCAATAAATTTATATAGGATGATACCTATCAGAAAAGGAATGAGTATGCGCAGAAACGGAATGTTGCGCACCGTAAACATGGCTTACTTTATTTCAAGTACTTGACATTGGCCCCAAATATCAGCATATTCATCGCATTTGCTTCTGGCGTCATTTCTACGAATATCTTCAATGGTATAGCTCGTGCTATCCGATCCATCTTCTGTAGAGCACTCGCAAGTCCATGATTTTTTACATGAGCTAGTAGTCATACCTATAAAAAGAAAAGCGGCAAGTAGTAATAAAACGTTTTTCATACTATTATCAAAAATAATGTATTCTCCGACTTAGACAACTATTTTTCGTTGCTTTTCGAGATATACTGCATTTTTACTAGTTTGGCATATTGACCATTCTGTTCTAACAATTCATCATGCTTTCCTCGCTCAATAATTTTACCTTTATCTAGTACAATAATTTCATCAGCATTTTGAATGGTACTCAATCTATGCGCAATTACAATGGAGGTTCTGTTTTGCATTAATTTTTGAATTGCATCTTGCACTATTTTTTCGCTTACGGTATCTAATGATGAAGTAGCTTCATCTAAAATTAGGATAGGCGGATTTTTATAAATTGCTCTGGCAATGGTAAGTCTTTGTTTTTCGCCTCCACTTAATTTCATGCCACGGTCACCAATATTGGTTTGTAAGCCATCTTCTTTTACATTTACAAAAAGGGCATTGGCAACGGAACAACTTGTTACAACTTTTTGTGCATCAATATTTTTGGTGCCCAAAGCAATATTATTTTCAATGGTATCATTAAAAAGAATAGGCTCTTGCGATACTATACCCATGAGGGCTCGTAAGTCATCAATTTTGTAGTCTTTAATGTTTACATTATCAATTAATACCTCGCCGTTATTTACTTCGTGAAAACGAGGGATTAAATCAGCCAAGGTGCTTTTGCCCGCGCCAGAAGCACCTACTAGTGCTAAGCTTTGACCTTTTTTAATTGTAAGATTTATATCTTTTAAAATGGGTGTGCCATCGTAGGAGAAACTTACATTTTTAAATTCAATACTATTTTGAAAGGCTGGTAAGGGTTGTGCATTGTGAGCATCTACAATTGGATTTACAGCAGAACGTATTTTATTAATACGCTCAATACTGGCGTTGCCGCGTGCTACATTATAAAAATATTGTGATAGTTTTTTAAGCGGATCTAATAATTGCGTAAAAATTAGAATAAACAATATGAAAGTTCCTTTAGAAATTTCGCCACCAAAAACCATGCTGCATCCAAACCATAGTATAACGCACAGCACAGCCACACCCAAAACTTCTGAAGTAGGAGATGCTGCTTCACGTTTCATAGCTATACTATTTTGTGTTTTTACAAGCTCATTGTTTTGATTTTCAAAATGCTCTGTTCTATTTTTTTCTGCACCAAAGGCTTTAATGATTCTAAGACCACCCAAACTTTCGTCGAGCATAGAAATAAGATTGCCAATGTAACCTTGACTTGCTTTACTTTCTTTTTTAAGTTCCTTACTAATCCTACCTATGATTAAACCAGCAATGGGCAATAAGATGGCAAGGAACAAAAACAATTTCAAACTCATGGTGAGCATAATAACCAAATAGAAAATTACTTGAATGGGAATAGCAAATAGTAATTCCATTACGGCGATAATGGATGCTTCTACTTCTAATACATCATTACTCATTCTTGAAATGATGTCCCCTTTTCGTTCCTCGCTAAAAAAGCCAATAGGAATTGCCAATGATTTTTTATATAAATCCTCTCGAATATCTTGTGTGATACGATTGCGCAAGGGCGAAAGAATGTAGCGCGAGATATATATAAATAAGTTTTTTAAAATAATTGAACTCATTAATATAACGATGATAAATAGTACTGCATACTCTTTCTTCCCATCGTTATTGATGATTACCTGACTCAAAAAATAGCCTAAGTAATCCAACATACCATCGGCACTTAGTTCCAATGCAGGTTTTGTTGTAATGAGTTTTTCTTCACCAAATAAGATATTTAAAAACGGGATCAACATCCCCAATGAAACCAAGGAAAAAATGACCTGCAATAGATTGGTAATGATAAACGTAAAAACGTATGACCATTTCCCTTTAATGAAGCTTTTGAATATGAGGAAGATGTCTCTCATTATAAGGATGTAAATTTACAGCATTAAATTTCGGGAATGGAAGAAAGTAAAAGACAAAAGCAGGTAGGTAGAATGCTAGAGGAGGAACTTAACGCAATTTTTAGAAAAAAGGGTTGGAATATTATGGGTAAGGGTATGATTTCTATCTCACGAGTAAAAGTAACTCCTGATTTAGCTGAGGCTAAGGTTTACCTAAGTATGTTTCAAATTGATGATAAAGATGCAATGCTTGCTACAATTGAAAAGAATGGTTGGGAGGTAAGGAATGATTTAGGTAAAAAAATAAAGAATAATGTACGAAAACTTCCTACACTGGCTTTTTACGATGACGATACCTTAGAGTACGTTTCTAAAATTGAAAAGGTATTGGAACGAATTAAGAAAAAAGACGAGGATAATTTAAATGATTAAATAACGATTTAGTTTCTAAGGTAAGCTGAAACTATTTTTCAATCAAAAATCAATAAAGTATTACAGAATTCAGGGTTTTCAATGCCATTAAGTTTCAGACATAGCACTATTTTTTCTTTTCAATTTATTGAAAGGAGCAGGATGTTTTTTTTGGCTTTGCTTATAATTTGTTTAGGCATGCTTTGCAAGAAAGGGTATGCCTCACATGCTGCCGGTGGCGAATTACTCTATGAGCACGTAAGTGGGAATACATATAAATTTATTTTCAAGTTTTATAGGGATTGTAGTGGATCAAATGCACCTAATTCTGTTAGGCTTTGTTATATGAATACGTGCAATGTAACCAGTCCTAATTCTAGAACACTTCAACAAGTTTCTGGTCCGGTATTAGTAGGAGGTGATTGTCCTGATATTGTAAGTAATTGTACGACTCCAAATGGTTTGCCAAGCTATGAGGAATATATTTATGAAAGGAACGTTACACTATCAGAGACATGTAATAGCTGGCGGTTTTATGTAAATATTGCAACAAGAAACCCCATGAATTTTTTGATAAGTAATAATAATGTAAACCTATATGTAGAAACCTCTTTTAATAATACAATTAGTAATCAAGACGATTCGCCAATCTTTAATAGATTGCCTGTGCCCTATTGTTGTATTAATACACCGTTTAATTATGACAATGGAGCAACAGATGCTGATGGTGATTCATTGGTTTATGAATCCATTATGCCAAGGGAACATGCGAGTACTTTCTTTTGTTCTTCAGCACCGCCGATACTTTGTACTTACCCCGTGCTTGTTCCGCCTTTAAATTTTACTACCAATCCTATACCATGTAATAATACGTTTTCTGTTAACCCTGCAACAGGACTACTTTCAATGATACCAAGCCAGTTAGGTAAAGGAGCAATTGCTATTAAAGTAAGTCAATATCGTAACGGACAGTTGCTGGGTTATATCGTGCGCGATATTCAAACCATTGTACTTACCTGTAATATTAGCAGTCCGTTGGTAACGGTTGATACCAATTCATTAATTAATTCTAGTGCGCAAAATGATACTGTGACCGCTTGTGCTGGTTCAAGTTTTTCTTTTTGTTTTACTACCCAAACAAATGATACTACCTCGGTTTTATCTTTACAATCTAATGTAAGTAATTTTTCTTCACCCGTTTCTTTGGTGCATACTAATCTGTATTCTGATTCTGTTACGAGTTGTTTTAATTGGACATCTAATGTCACTGATACTGGATGGCACTTTTTAAATGTTTTAATTATAGATTCTATTTGTAGGCCAATAGGTGTATTAAGTACAGACTCGCTCACCAAAACATTTGCGATTTATGTAGCTCCCATTGATACCACCACTATTGCAAATACAATATGTGAGCCAGCCGCTTTTTTAGGGTATAGTCAAAGCGGAATTTATGTAGATACTTTTGTGAACCAATATGGTTGTGACAGTATTCGCATTCTAAATTTAATAGTGCATCCAATAGTTTTTTCTGTTGAAAATAAAACGATTTGTGCTCCGGGAAACTATATGGGTTACTCCGCTACCGGCACCTATATTGATACCCTGGTAAACCAAAATGGTTGTGATAGCATACGCACTTTAAATCTAATAGTAAATCCTTCAGCAACTACTACCTTGAACCAGACCATTTGCGAGCCGGCAAGCTATTTGGGCTATAATCAAAGCGGAACGTATACAGATACTTTGTTGATGAGTACGGGTTGTGATAGTTTTCGGGTTTTAAATTTAGTAGTAAACCCTATCAAAAGAGATACAATTAATCAATCGATTTGTGCGCCCAGTTCTTATTTAGGTTATAGTATCACGGGTACTTATATAGATACGTTTGTATCAAGTGCCGGTTGCGATAGTTTTAGAGTTTTAAACTTAAATGTTTTTCAAAGTACCTCGCAAACAATAGCACAAACTATTTGTGCCCCAGGGAATTATTTAGGTTATACTGCTACAGGTACTTATATAGATACTTTGGTCAATGCAAATGGATGCGACAGCTTGCGTACATTGAACTTAACCGTCAATCCGACTTATGTAAATACCTTAAATCAAACTATTTGTGAACCTGCTACTTTTTTAGGCTATAGCCAAAGTGGTACGTATACTGATACCTTTATTTTAAGCACAGGTTGTGACAGCATTCGTATTTTAAATTTAGTTGTGCATCCGATCAAAAGAGATACAATTAATCAATCGATTTGTGCACCCAGTTCTTATTTAGGTTATAGCATGACGGGTACTTATATTGATACATTTGTATCAAGTGCTGGCTGTGATAGTTTTAGAGTTTTAAACCTAAGTGTCTTTCAAAATACTTCCCAAACAATTCTACAATCAATTTGTGCCCCAGGTAGTTATTTGGGTTATAGTACTACAGGTATTTATATTGATACCTTGGTCAATTCCAATGGTTGTGATAGTGTACGCACATTGAACTTAACAGTGTCTCCGGTGGTTACTCAAACGATTGCTCAAACTATTTGTGCTTTCGATAGCTATCAAGGATACAATCAGTCAGGAACTTATATTGATACATTTATTTCATTTCAAGGTTGCGATAGCATAAGGACCCTTAATTTGACCGTGCTAGCCTTGCCTCATGATACTGTTGTACAAGTGCTTTGCGAGCCTTTGATGTATCAAGGATATTCTGTAAGCGGAACATATATTGATACGTTTACAGCAGTTACTGGTTGTGATAGTGTGCGCACATTGAACTTAACGATTCATCCCAAAAGCTTTCAAACGATTAATCAAGCAATTTGTCAATTTGATTCATTTCAAGGATATAGCGCTACCGGAACTTATATTGATACCTTTTTAAATATAAATGGTTGTGATAGTGTGCGCACGTTAAACTTAATCGTAAACCCGCATACAGATACTACCATCACACTTACAATTTGCCAACCGGCAAACTATGTAGGTTATACTAGCACCGGAACTTATATTGATACTTTAGTAAATGCATCTGGTTGCGATAGTATTCGCACTTTAAACCTTACTGTAAATCCTATAACGTTTTCAACCATAAATCAAACGATCTGTCAGCCCGCCTCTTTTTTAGGTTATAGTACTACAGGTATTTATATTGATACCTTAGTCAATTCTAATGGCTGTGATAGTATACGTACATTAAATCTTTTAGTAAATCCCATTACTTTTTCTACTATCAATCAATCCATTTGTCAGTTTGATTCATATTTAGGATATACCGCATCAGGCACCTATATTGATACTTTAGTAAATGCTAATGGTTGTGATAGTGTACGTACTTTAAATTTAATTGTAAACGTGCATACCTTTTCGTTATACGATTCTACTATATGTTTCCCATCTACTGTCTTCGGTTATGGGGCAAGTGGAAC
The DNA here is from genome assembly GCA_937981995.1 of uncultured Chitinophagaceae bacterium. GTDB lineage: Bacteria > Bacteroidota > Bacteroidia > Chitinophagales > Chitinophagaceae > JAGNRR01. Next base: position 27,258 of record CALJNC010000036.1, on the reverse strand, counting down.
GTACATAGATACCTTGGTAAATGCAAACGGTTGTGACAGCACGCGCACATTAATTTTACAAGTTAACCAGCCAAGTGATACAACGATTAGCGCTGTGATTTGTGCTGATACTAGCTTTTTGGGTTATAACCAAACGGGTGTTTTCATTGATACGTTTGTAAATGCTGTAAATTGTGATAGCATAAGAACACTTAATCTTACCGTACATCCGACCTATTATATTGATACGACAATCTATCGATGTTTAGGGGATAGTATTTTTGCAGGTGGTAATTGGCAAGCAGTTGGAGGAGTATATTGGGATAGTGTAACTTCAATCAATGGATGCGACTCTATTACAAAAACAACCTTTGTTCCTCAGCAAATAATATTCCCTTACTTAGGTCCTGATCAAGAAATTTGTAATGGGGAGCGAATCACTCTAACGCCTGGCGGTTTTAATAGTTACTTATGGAATGACGGAGATACCAATGAACTAAAAGTAATAAGCGTTGCTGGGCAATACATAGTACGTGTAGCAAATTTCGATGGGTGTTTTGGATATGATACGCTTAATTTGAGTATTATAGATCCTCCATTATTAAACATTTTGTATACTGATAGTGCAATATGTATTGGCGATAGAATTGTGCTGAAAGGTACAGGGGCTTCTAATTATGAATGGAAGCTACCCGATGGAAATGGTTTTTACTTTTCAAATGATTCAATAGTGACTTTTCAATTTAAAAATAAGAATGAAGCGATTCAACTGGCAGGTTGGGATCTTGCATCCTGCAAAGACACTACTTATACAAATTTGTTTTCTACTAATTGTTGTGGTGGTGTATTAATGCCTAATGCGTTTTCGCCTAATAATGATGGTCGTAATGATTATTTCGGACTAGTAGGTAAGGATAAATTTTTCGAGGACTTTAGTTTTCAAATTTTTAATAGATGGGGCCTTAAAGTATTTAATGCATCGGATGCATCTGTTCGTTGGGATGGAACATTTAAAGGACAATATTTAGACATAGGCACCTACTATTATGTCATTCGATTAAAATGTTATGGTGATAATGAATCACAAATTATAAAGGGAGATGTAACCATAATCCGTTAAGAACTTTTTCTTTTTTTAAGAAAATGAAACAAGATTTTAAAGGGGGGTGTAAGCCTAATAAGATAATTAAAGCCGTCTCCAGTTTTCCCATATTATTTTTACATCCCACCAAGGGTTATAATCCTTAGCGTACATCCAATTTAGATGCTCAATATTTTCGGTAGGGATAAAAAAGTTAGGAATAGGCGTATATACCGGGAAAATGTGTGCACGAAGCTCAGGGAACTGCGGGTCATCATAACCTACAAACGTTCTGTCGCCTTCTAATGTTAGCAAGCAATATTTAAAGTAAGATTTTTTATCTTTTACAAACCAAATTAGAAGAGGCAAAAAGAGTAAGAAAAACAAGGAGAATAAAATGTCTACCACACGCTTATTTCGTTTGGCAGCAGGAGTGGTAATATTATAAATAGCTTCAGTAGTATATAAATCGCCAGCCGTATTTTTTGAGTTACTTCCTATTATACTATCGGTGCCAAAACTATGTATTTTATAATCATAGCTTTCGCCCATTGTTTCAATTTGCGAAATAATTTCTTTGAAGCTTAAGTGGTGCTGCGAAAAAATAATTTCACCCGCTCTATATAAATCTGTAATTGGTTTCAGATTGTCAAAACTTGTAATCTGATAGTTATATTTTTCTTTTGTTGGGCTTACTGTACCTATGAAATTTTTATGAATGCCCGCTTTTTCAATGAGTCCTTTAATTTCTTTCTCCTCATCGGTATGACCAACGATAATGGTTTGCTTATTCATTTGATCTTCGCCTTCCACGCTTTTTACACCTAAACGCTGTAACACAGTGCGAGAAAAAAGGATAGCCAATGTACCTATCAGCGCTCCCAAAACCGTTATCCCCCTTGAGAAACGGAAACCTTCAGGCAATAAAGCATAAATAGTAAGTATAATAATGCTGCCTATGAGCATACCACGCAAAACGCGTTGTGCCTTATAAGGTTTATCATAGCCGCCACTAAAAAAAACAGAACCAATCCAACTAATCAAATAGGTTAAAAAGAAAACGCTCAATAGCGTAGTAGAATAAGTAGTATCAGGCTTTACATATGTTTTCCATAAAGAAAGCATACCTGCAAGCGATCCTAATAAAATAAGACTATCTAAAATAGGGAGTGAGAAAATTGAAAAGAGTCTTCTGAAAAAAGCAACAATCGCTCTAAAATATATAGCGAGCGTAATAAGAAAAACATAAAGACCTTTTTGGCCACCCGCAAAGTTTTTCTTCGCAAAAATAATCATGGCCTTATAAAACATGCGCACATAATTCAAGCTGCCTTTTTTTGTACTTTCTCCTTTATAATGAATTACGGTTGTATCTGGAAAGTATACATTTTTAAAACCACCTTTTTTTATTTGATAGCTAAGGTCAATGTCCTCGCCATACATGAAATAGGTTTCGTCAAAACTTCCTACTTGGTCTATTATTTTTTTTCTGCAAAACATAAAGCAGCCCACCAGTACATCTACTTCATTAATTTCATTCTCATCTAAAAAGCCTTGGTGGTATTGATTAAAACGTTGTGATTTTTTAAATAAAGAGCTCAGCCCCGATATTTTACAAAAAGCAACCCAAGCGGACGGAAATCCACGCTTAGACTCAGGAAGAAAAATACCTTTACCATCAATTAGTTTTGTTCCAAGCGCACCCACATCAGGATTCGCATCCATATGCGCTAGGCACTTTTCAAAGCAGTCCTCGGCTACAATCGTATCAGGGTTTAAGTATAAAATATACTCGCCCTTGGCTAAGCGCACCGCTTGATTGTTTGCCCTAGCAAAACCTACATTATTTGTATTGGCAATAAGTTGAACCTGTGGAAATTTCTCACGAACCATTTCTACACTGCCATCAGTAGATTGATTATCAACAACAAAAACCTCCGCATCAATTTGTGGCAACGCACGAAAAACCGACCGAAGACAATGCTCCAAGAAGTGCTTTACGTTGTAGTTTACAATTATGATACTTATCTGTTTCACAGAGATAAAATGAATTAACTTTGAGTACTTCAAATGTAATTGAATACAAAGGAAAATCATAGGTCTCCTATGATTTATAACGAGAGTTTATTTTATTACTTTTTGAGAAAAATTGATTCATGAACGAAGAATTAAAAAATACCTTGTTGCGTGCTTTACATGCAGGTGCTGATCAGCTTAAAAAATACTTTGACGGAACCTTTGAAATAAAAAGCAAGGAGAGGTTAAATGACTTAGTAACTGAAGTAGATAAAAAAAGTGAAACCGCTATTATTGATGTGATTCAAGATGAATATCCCGATCATTTTATTTTAAGCGAAGAAGTAGGAGAAATAAGTACAGACTCTAATTATAAATGGATTATTGATCCGATTGATGGAACGGTGAATTTTGCCCACGGGATACCTATTTGCTGTGTAAGTATTGGGGTGGAGTTGGATGGTAAGCTTTTAATGGGAGCAGTTTTTAATCCTTTTATGAATGAATTATTTTTCGCTGAAAAAGGCAAAGGTGCATTTTTAAACAATAAGCCTTTAAAGATATCAGATAATAAGAGTGTAAAAACGGCTTGTTTGGTTACAGGATTTCCCTACCGATGGGTTGAAGTAGGCAAAGACCCTATTAAAGTATTTGAACGATTTATAAGAATGGGTTTACCCGTAAGGCGATTAGGCAGTGCAGCAATTGACTTATGCTGGGTTGCAGCAGGTCGCTTTGATGGTTTTTGGGAGTATAATTTAAACCCTTGGGATATTGCAGCCGGCTATTTAATTATAGAAGAAGCAGGCGGTAAGGTAACTAACTTTAATGGAGACCCATATTCTGTTTATGATAAACAAACGCTTGCAACGAACGGAAAAATTCATGAAGAGATGCTTAAAGTAATCAATGAATAGTTTTATTGTGCTTAGTTTTGAATTCTTAATTTTTAAATAAAGGGTGGAAAAAATAGATTTTGTAGAAGAATGGAAAGAGCTTTTAAATAGGCTTACGCTGCAGTTTGGTAAAAAACCAGACTTGCAAGCCATACTTTTTTTAATAGGAATGAATGAAGTAGGCTTTATCGAAGAAAAAAAGTTCACCAAAGAACAAAAGCAAGATTTAATGCATGTAGCTACTTGCGTATTGCTTTCGCAAGAAGATTATTATATCTGGGAGAAAAACGATGAAGAAGGGTGGCCTCATTACGTATTAACGAAAGAGCTACCAGATTATGATATGTTACAACAAGAGCTTTGGTTAAAAAAGTTGGTTGTGAAATATTTTGAACAACAAAGCCTTTCCTAATATTACCCAATTGTTACCAAAACATTTTTTTTATATTACCAAATTTTAGAAACGTAACATTTCCATAATCGTATAAGTTTCGTAGGCGTTTCGGGTTCATTTTATTTTGCGTTTGAAATAAAACGAAAAAACAAATACGAAATGAAAAGTTTATTAAGAAGCAAAAACCTACTAATCGTTCTAGGACTTGTAGTACTTACGGCCTTTAACTCATGTAAAAAAGAATGTAAAGATGGGTGCCCTACGGGTACATCATGTGTTGATGGAATTTGTGTTACGGATCCTGTAAGTGGAGAAAATGAGGTACAAGTTTCAGGGTTTATAACGAGCAATACAAGTTGGACAGCAGATAAGTGTTATATATTAAATGGTAGAGTGGTTGTGCGTTCGGGTGCTACGCTAACCATTGAGCCAGGTACTTTAGTAAAAGGAGCCAAAGGGTCGGGTACTTCGGCTTCTGTATTAATTATAGAGCGTGGAGGAAAAATAGATGCTCAAGGAACAGCTAGCGAGCCAATTATTTTTACAGCTGCTAGCGATAATATTAAAATTGGCGAATTAGCAGGGACCAATCTTACAGAAATTGATAACTCACTTTGGGGCGGGATTATCATTTTAGGTAATGCCAAAGTTTCTACTGCTGATGGAGATACGCAGGGACAAATCGACGGAATCCCTTCTAATGAAACTTACGGAGTATACGGAGGTTCAAACGATGCGGACAACTCTGGAACTATGAAATATGTTTCCATCCGTCATGGTGGAATTACGATTGGTGATGGTAACGAAATCAATGGTTTGACATTAGGCGGTGTAGGCAATGGTACTATACTCGAGAATATTGAGGTTGTTGCTAACCTTGATGATGGAATTGAATTTTTTGGAGGATCGGTAGATATGGAAAATGCAATCGTTGTTTATCAAGGAGATGATGGTATTGATATTGATCAAAACTACTCTGGAACGGTTGACAATGTAATGGTAATTACAGGTGATGGGATTGGAACAGATGAAGCGTTGGAAATTGATGGTCCTGAAGGATCAACTTATACAAGCGGCAAGTTTACTATTACCCATGGTACGTTTATCAACGAAGGCACGCAAGGTAGTGGTGGCGATTTAAAGTCAAAAGCGCAAGGTAATATTACACTATGCTCTTGGCAAGGTGGTTGGACAAAGTACGTAAAAGTTCGCGCTAGTTTCTCTGATACTACAGCTTGTACCGCTAAGAGTGATTCTTATTTGTACATGACACAAACTTCTCCTGACTTAACTATTTTCAATAGCGAAATCGTTTCTTCATCAGCTGCACTTACTGAAATGGTTAATGCTTATAATGGAAGCGGTGGTACGTGTATCGGAACAACAGAACAATCAGATTTGGATAATACTATTTTGAGCAGTTCTAACACAGTTGTAGGAAGTGCGTCTAAGGGAGCTGATAAAACTAAATTCAATAGTTGGACATGGGCTTCTATCAAAGGTAAATTATAAAAATGTTTAGGAGCGAAGCTTGTGTTCTATTAACGCAAGCTTCGTTTCTATTAATTATCAAACTAGTAAAAAAATGAAACAGACTATTAAAATTATTACAAGCTTTCTTTTGTTATTTGTCGTTTTTCAGGCAAGTGCTCAGAAAGGAACGGTAAAAGGAAAAATCGTTGATGCAGCATCAGGAGAAACGATTATTGGAGCTTCAATAAGTATTCCAGAAACAACAACCGGAACACGAACGAATGTACAAGGAGATTATAACCTGCGACTTCCTGCAGGAAAACATAGGTTAAAAGTTTCTTTTGTAAGTTTTGAACCGCAAATTTTCGAGTCGGTAAATGTAGTATCGGGTAAAATAACTACGCTAAATATTCAGCTTAAAAAAAGAGCTAAGAAAACCAAAATGGTTGTGATTCGAGGCGAAAAAGTAAAGAATAGCGAAGCCGGGATGCTTACACAAAAAAGAAAGGCATCTACGGTTACAGATGGTGCTTCAGCCGAGACGTTCAAAAAAACAGGTGATAATGATGCGGCTGTTGCGGTATCGCGCGTTACAGGTGTTTCAGTAGAAGGAGGGAAATACGTTTATGTAAGAGGATTAGGGGATCGTTATACGAAAAGTCAGTTGAACGGTGTTGATATTCCCGGCTTAGATCCTGATAGAAATACGGTTCAGATGGATATTTTTCCTACGAATTTATTGGACAATATAACCATTCACAAAACTTTTTCGCCTAATCTACCCGGTGACTTTACAGGAGGAATGGTTGATGTACAAACGAAATCATTTGTACGTAAAAAGACAATCGGTTTCAAAGCAAGCCTTGGCTATACGGCCGGAATGAACTTAAATTCCAAAAGCTTATGCTATGCCGGAGGTCCAATGGATTATCTAGGATTTGGAAACATCTATCGAAAACTTCCTATTTCTAATATTACAAATTTGCCTACTAAAGGCTCTTCCGATGCAACGCTTACGGATCTTACTAGAAAGTTTAATCCCCAATTGGCACCAACAAATTTTACTTCTCCTTTGAATGGTGCTTTAGCTTTCTCTAAAGGAAATCAATTTACCAAAGGAAAAAGTAAGATTGGTTTCAATACCGCATTGAATTATCGCTATCAATTCCGTCATTATGATGACTTTCAAATTGGGCGTGTTATTAAAGATGGAGATAAAGGTGTAACTGAACTCTTACAGGATAGAACAACTCTCGGTCAGCGTTCTGAGCAAGAAATAAGTTGGAGTGCTTTATTAGGTGGAGCAATTAAACGCAAAAAAAGTAAATATGTAGCGAACCTTTTGCATACTCAAAATGCATTAACTCGATCGGCAATTTATACTACGCGCTTTCCATATGCAATTAATACAGGTGTGCCGTTGAAGCAATTTGTATTGGATTACTCACAACGATCTGTAAGTAATTTATTATTATCAGGCAAGCATTATTTAGATAATAAGTGGACTGTTGATTGGAAGCTTTCACCTACTTATTCGCGCATTGTTGAGCCAGATGTGCGCAATACAACTTACCTATATGAGGATGGTAACTATCAGATTGACAATGGAGATGGAGCAATTCCTGAGCGTTTTTACAGAAGTTTGTATGAGTTGAATGGAGTAGCCAAAGTAGATGCCAAGCGCAAGTATCAGTTAGCTGAGGATAAATTCACAACCTTGTCTGTAGGTTTAGCAAATACAATTAAGCATAGAGATTATCAATTGCTACGTTTCATTTTTGATAATACAATGGGCGAGCAATGGACAGGTAATGGAGATGAAATGCTAGATGATAAAAATTTATGGACACCTACAAACAGGCAAGGTACTTATGTTCAAACGGAAGAAAGTTTAGATCGTAACCCCAATGTATATAATGCTACTCAAAATGTAGCAGCCGCATATGTAATGAACGAATATCCTTTAACCGAAAAATTAAAAGCCATATACGGTGTTCGTGCCGAAAAAACAGATATGTGGATTTCGGGCTATGGACGTTTTGAAGGTGAAGAAATTGATGAAAATAAGGTAGACGAAAAGGTAATGGATGCTCTTAATATATTACCAGCCCTAAACTTGGTGTATCAATCTCATGAAAAAGTAAACCTTCGCTTCTCTTACTCTCGTACTTTGGCCAGACCTTCTTTCAAAGAAAAATCTTTTGTAAGCATTTTAGATCCTTTATCTAACGTTCGTTTTATTGGTAATATAAACTTAGTTAATACTAATATTAATAATATTGACTTACGCTATGAAAATTATTTTGGTAGAAACGAAATATTCTCAGCCAGTGCTTTCTATAAGCATTTTACAAATCCAATTGAGATTGGTAGTTTCTTATTGGAGCCGAATGATGTTACTCCTCGTAATGCTGGTACGGCTCACTTAGTAGGCGGAGAAATTGAGGTAAGAAAAAATCTAGGTTTTCTTTCTAATAAACTCAAGAAGTTTTCATTTAATACGAATGTTACCGTGGTTCAATCTTTTATAGACATGCGAGAAGTGGTTGTGGAGGCTGGAGCCGATAGAGTATATAGAACAAGTGATGATTTAACCGAGTATCAATCTCGTACTGCACATTTGCGTACAGGACAAAAATTGGATTTTTATCGCCCTATGTTTGGACAATCTCCTTTTGTAATTAATACAGGATTAAATTACAACAATGATTCGCTCGGTTTACAAATGCAAGCTTCTTATAATGTACAGGGTAAACGTATAGCTGTTGTAGGTGTAGGTGCAAGACCCGATGTATTTGATCAACCTTTTCATAGTTTAAATTTTAAGGCTTCGCAATTCATTGGAAAGGACCGTAAGTGGAAAGCTAGTTTAACAATTCGTAATATCCTAAATCAAAGAAGACAACAATTTTATGAATCGTATAATGCTGCTCCACATGTGTTTCAATCGTTTAATCCTGGTCGTGCGTTTAGTATGAGCATTAACTATTTACTACAGTAGTCTTTCATTTACTACTGGTTTGATCAGCGTCCCGTCTTTTGACGGGACGTTTTATTTTTTACTTTAATACGTTTTTCAATGTATAGGTGATCCCCACAAAAAACCAAAACAAAACATTCCAAGCAATAAAAAGGAAAACCCAACTGCCTGCATCTTGCATCCAGCTCCAATTGTTATAGCCTTCATCGTGGTAGGCTAGGTAAAGTAAAAAAGCTAAAATTCCTAGCCCGATTATTGTCAGATACCAAATGGGTAATTGTTTAATAAGAGTCTTCATTTTTTAAAAAAATAATTAATTAAAAAAGCCAAACTAATCAAAGGCCAAAAGAATAAATTGCAATAAATAAAGAAAACAATCCATGCTCCTGGATCTTGCATCCAACTAAAACTATAGTAGCCTTCATCTATATAAAAAAGAAATAAAACGATACTTATCGTAAATAGAAAGATCAAAATCACTACCCAGTTAGAAAGAGCGATTTGTTTAAGCATATATTATTAACGCAAGCTAGTTGATTTTATTGTTAAAATTTGAATGATAAATAAACCCAAAATTATGCTATGAAATTCCTTGTGTTTTCTATACTTGAAACGTTTGAGCAGTAACTTTGCAGTATGGCATTTAAGCACCTACAGGAGTTCATTGATTTATTAGAAAAAGAGGGAGAATTAATTCGCATTAAAGAATTTGTTGACCCCAATTTGGAGATCACAGAAGTGGTAGATCGCATTTCAAAATCAAGTAATAATAAGGCCTTACTTTTTGAAAATACAGGTACCGATTTTCCAATACTTATAAATAGTATGGGGAGTGAAAAAAGAATGTGTTTGGCATTAAAAGTTTCATCCTTGGATCAAATAAAAGATGAAATTGAAGACCTCTTTAAAATGATGACGGCTCCAAAGGAGGGTATATTATCTAAACTAGCGATGCTGCCTAAAATGGCTCAGTTTGCCTCTTGGATGCCCAAGGTTAAAAGTGGTAAAGGAGCTTGTCAAGAGATAATAAACGAGAACCCTGATTTAGATAAATTGCCTATTATGTTTTGCTGGCCCAAGGATGGAGGTCGTTATATAACCTTGCCTGTAATTCATACCAAAGAGCCAAATACCGGCATACGCAATGTGGGAATGTACCGCATGCAGCAGTACGACAAAACGAGTACAGGAATGCACTGGCACAAGCATAAAGTAAGTGCAGCACATTTTAATGAATATAAAAAACTAGGAAAACGCATGCCGGTGGCATGTGTAATAGGTGGCGATCCTGCTTATACCTATGCGGCTACTGCGCCACTTCCTGAGAATGTAGATGAGTATATGTTGGCAGGTTTTTTACGTAAGAAAAAAGTAGAACTAGTAAAGTGTATTACTCAACCCGAAATAGAAGTGCCTTCTGATGCTGACTTTGTTATTGAAGGTTATGTTGATCCAAGTGAGGACTTAAAAATTGAAGGGCCTTTTGGAGATCATACTGGGTTTTATTCTTTAAAAGATTTATATCCAATTTTTCATGTTACATGTATTACGCATAAACAAGAAGCGGTTTATCCAAGTACGATTGTTGGTATTCCACCGCAAGAAGATGCTTGGATAGGTAAAGCAACCGAGCGAATTTTCTTAGCACCTATTAAGATGACCATGGTACCGGAAATACAGGATATGAATATGCCGGTAGAAGGTGTTTTTCATAACTTAGTATTGGCAAGTATTGAAAAATCTTTTGGCGGACAAGCCCAAAAAGTAATGAATGCGATGTGGGGAGCCGGGCAAATGATGTTTAATAAAATACTAGCCGTAGTTGATAATCAAGATTTGACAGATTATAAATCCTTGGCGCAATATGTATTTAAAAATATAAATCCAGCACAGGATATTTACTTTAGTAGTGGCCCTATGGATGTGCTTGATCACTCATGCAGCAAAATGGGCTTTGGCGGTAAAATGTGTATTGATGGCACACAGAAGCACGAGGAAGAGATACAATTTGAAGAGGAACAATATAATTTAAACGCTAAAGAAATTAAAGCAAGCTTCAAAATTGGTAAGGGTGATATACTAGATGTGAATACTGATTTAATTGAAATGGATATTCCGTGTTTGCTATTAGCTGTTAAGAAAAACAGAGCAAATCAAGTAAAGAAAATGACCGATGGTTTATTTAATGTGCAGGGACTACGAGGAGTGAAAATGGTACTAATAGTTGATGATTATGTAGATGTGCAGGATATATCTTCTACCTTATGGCAAGTGTGCAACAATTTTGATCCTAAGCGAGATAGCTTTGTAGAAGAAGAAATATTAGATAATGGTAAGCAACGTGCCATGATGATTATTGATGGTACGCGCAAAACCAAGGAGCATGATAATTTTCAACGAGATTGGCCTAATATCATAGTAAGCAATCCCGAAACGATTGATGCGATTGACAAAAAATGGGATTCGTTAGGTTTGGGTGCGTTTGTAGAATCGCCTTCACTTAAGTTTAGAAAGAGTGTATTTGGAGATGAGGCACATGTGAGTTAGTTTTTCTTAGGAATAGGGAATAGGGAATAGGGAATAGGATGAATTCTCTGTCGTAATTGAACAATTCGTAATTCGTAATTATTACCTTAGCTATGTGAAGAATGTTCAGAATTTTCTTGTTAGATTCTTTCCGTATTTAATTGCAATTGCGTTCTCAATAAAGGCAACACGCGAACCAGATATCTGGTGGCAAATACGCACGGGTGAATGGATAGTAGAGAATGGTCAAGTGCCTAAAACTGATATGTTCAGTAATTCAGTAGCAGGTGCTGAATGGATAAATATTAAATGGGGTTTTGAAGTAATAGCAGCTTGGCTATCAAAATTATGTGGTCCTGAATGTGTTTTCTTATTACAAGTTTTAGCTTCGATTGGGATTGTTTTTTTTCTAAAAAAAATATGTAAACTTTTTGACTTAACGAATCTAGTTACCAATACGATTACCCTTTTTATAAGCTTAGCTTTAATAGAATATCGTATTATAGGCAGGCCGGAGATGACCACGCATTTCTTGTTCGTAGTATATCTATATATTCTTTTTCATCATTTTAAAAACCCTTCAAGTAAATTAATATGGGCATTAATTCCATTGCAAGTATTGTGGACGAATATGCATGAGGCCTACGGTTTAGGCATAGTACTTATTGGAATTTTCTTTTTTGCTGCATGGGTTGATTCATTTAAAAATAATGTCAACAAACCAAAAATTATTTCCTTAGTTCTAAGCTTATCTATAGTAGGGGTACTTGTAAATCCTAGAGGCGTGGTTATGCTTTTGCGACCCTTAAATATTTTTTCGCAGGTAAATCAAAACAAGTTCACCACGGAGCTTGCTAATTTTTTTCCTTACTTTCTTTAATAGCGTTAGTAATAATTTCTTTGAAATAATTAGGAGGGATATTGATTGTAATGTTACCTACATTATTGTGCTGTTCACTTTCTTCATTAGAAGAAAAAGTATTATTTGATATATTTAAAACGTTGGCAGGCAATAATTCAGAAATGGGGATATCCAATGCAGTTGCAATTTGCTCAAGTTCATTCCATTTAGGTGACCTACCATTTTCGATGTCAGAAAGTCTGCTTTGAGCAATTTTAGCTTCACTCGCTAAGGCATCTTGAATCATTCCTTTTTCAAAACGTTTTAGAGCTATTTTCTTTCCTATCTCAACTGACATGGTTCAAATTTAAGATAAATTATCTTATATGCGGTATGGTATATAATTTATTCGACTCAATACAGGTATAATATAGGTAATTTGAATTCAAACTGTCTAAATATGAATAACTTAAAACAATTTTACTCAACAATTTTCTTACTTTTTATAGGCTTTGCCGCCTTTGGACAATCCAATTCTTTTGATGAATACTTCAGAGACGGCATGTACTATTTTGATGGAATTGAAAAAATAACGGAAGAAGACTTGTTTACTGTTCACAAATCTCGTTTTGGTTTGTCAAATGATTATACAATGCAACGTACAAACTACATTGTGGCTGAAGATGGTCGCTTTCAAGCCAAATATGAAGCTTACTATAAAGGTATTCCTATCGAAGGCTCAATGTATAACGTACAAGGGAATAAAGGAATTGTGCAAACGGTAAATGGATTTGTCTTGAAAGGCTTGAATATTGACGTATCAGGTTTAATTACTCCAGAAAATGCTATTGATGCAGCTAAGAATCATATTGGAGCAACAAAATATATTTGGGAAGATGCAACAATTGAAGAAAATCATAAGCTAATCATGGGAAACCCCGATGCATCTTATTATCCCACTCCAGAGTTAATTATTGCAAAAAAAAGGGGTGAAGATTTTGCAATGGTACCAGACAACTTTGAAGTTTGTTATCAAATAAATATTATTTCAATTGAGCCATTTTACCGTACTGAAGGGATTTTTGTTGATGCCCAGTTAGGAACAATATTTATTGCGGAGAATGCTCTCCAAAGTGCTTTTTCTAGTACAGGTACTGTTGAAACATGTTATGATGGCAATCATTCAAATATCATAACTCAAACTTGTACTTTTTGTACACAATATAAATTAATCGATGCGGGAAGAAATATTACTTCTTGTAACTCGAATGATGACATTATAAAAGATGGCGATAACGATTGGGTTGAAAATGGTCGTAAATCATCAGCTTCAGCTCATTGGGCAGCGGCAGGAGCTTATGATTACTATTTAAATAAGCATGGTAGATGGGGCTCCGATTATAATGGTAAACCTATAAGAATTAAGTGCGGAGTTACCCCGCAAGAAACTGGACAAACTGGTATAGGAGCATTTTATAATCGCTTAATAAATAATTATGATCAAATCGAAATCACGGATGATAATAATTCTGTCTCTCCTCCTAGTTCCACAAATTCTGGAATAGGTTGGTCGATGGTTAATCTAGAGGTTATTGGGCATGAATACACACATGCAATGATTAAAGCAAGTTCTAATTTAGGTGTTAACGGATTTCATCAGTCCAGAATATTAAACGAGGCTTATAGTGATATATTTGGTGAGTTAATTGAACGACATATTTTGAATACAAATGACTGGTCCTTAGGAAGTCATACTGGTCTTTTTTTACGACATTTTGATGACCCCACTCTAGACATTAACCCTAAAAAGGTTAACGGAAATTGGGTTGCTCCTATACCTTCCACTAAATCATATTGGGATGCTAATTGGACTAATACTGATAGATATGCAGATGGCGGGGTGTGGCGCAGATGGTTTTACTTGCTTGCTAATGGAGGCACGCAAAATGGAATAACAGTTAATGGTATTGGAATAGCTAAAGCTGAAAAAATTGCATATATAACCTTTAATTGGTATTTGTGGTCGAATGCTTTTCTGCCAGATGCTGCTAATCAAACAGTGCAGGCAGTGATAAATCATCCTGCTTATGGCTATTGTTCGGTTGAACATAAAGAAACAGTAAAGTCGCTGTTGGCTGTTGGGTTTAACAATATAACTATTCCTTCTTGCTTGCAAATTTCTGTTCAAGGCAATACGGTAATCGATGCTCTAAGTGCTAATAGTATTCCTCAAAATTATACCATCAGCTTTAATGATATTGAAGCGAGTAATGCCAATGATGTAGTTTGGTCTATCCCCGAGAGTTGGACTGCAGAAGTAAACGGTAATTCTATTTCTGTAACTCATTTTGATAATTTTGAATCTCAAACTGTTTCAGCCACATATACTAACGACAATGGAGAAGAGTATGTAGCTAATAAAATAGTGCACTTTAGTCATCAAAATTGGACCCCAACGGATAATATTTCACCCATGAATAAGTTTCAATCAAACGATGGACAAGCTCCAATTTTAGAACGGATTTATCCAAATCCAGCTTCGAGTCAAATAAATATAATACTATCGGATAGTAATGTTCAATCTGATTATCAAATACTTGACTTAACGGGAAAGACTGTTGTTAATGGAGAAATAACAAATTTGAAAGAAATAGTTGACATTAGTCACTTATCATCGGGTGTATATATTTTACAATTGAGCAATCATAAATCAATGACAAAACATAAATTAGTTATACGGAAATAGGAATAACTCTGTATATTTAGTTTGTTTACATCCATTAAAATGAGAATTGTTTTTATTATAGTTTTATTTCTTTGTGGCTCATTGCTCTCATTTGCACAGAAGAAAAATGAAGTTTCGCTTATTGCTGGGGGGTATTACATTCCCAATACTTATAATTATGATAAAACTCCATTGGATGGACCTATAGGATTAAAATATTCTTTGAAGGTACTTTCTAATTATTCGGCAAGTCTATCTTATTCTGTCACAGCTAAAAATATTAATAGTAGTGATAAAGGCTTACCTTTTTTACAAGAAGCGGCACTTTGGGATACTTCCTTCATTGGTGAAATCGTTTACAGATCGAAATATCGATATTTTGATGCTAGCTTAAAAAGAGATTTCAAGTTAAATGGCATTTTGAACTTCTTAAAGGGAGAATTGGGATTTTCGTATGCTAAAGGAATTAATACATATATGGAAACATTGTATCTCGTACCTGGTACAAATCATATAACTTCTAGTACTGGATATGATGTTTCAGAAAGTTATTATGGGTACTTACTATCTATAGGTTTTGGTTGTTATTTTTGGAAAGATAGGGTAGTGTTAGCGAGTGATGTGTTTTATCGTCATTATCTTGATGATTTTGGTGGGCTATTTAATTATGGTGTACGCTTAGGTTATCGGTTTTAGTTTATTCTTAAATTCTAATTAAAAGGCAATAGCATACTTTTTTATCTAGAGATCTCGCTTTGCACATCGAAAAAGATTGAATATATTTACAGCCTAAGCAGACCTGCGGTTGTGGGTCCAGTTTTCAATAAATTTTATGCAATACAATACGAGTAGAGAGAAGATGTCCATCAAGGAATATGGGCGTGGCGTGCAGAAGATGATAGACCATCTTTTGACGATTGAAGATCAAGAAAAAAGACAATTAGCTGCAGAGGCTGTAGTAGATGTAATGGGGATTTTAAACCCAAGTACTAAAAGTATGGAAGATCCAAAACACAAGCTATGGGACCATATGATTATGATGAGTGAATATAAGCTAGAGGTAGAAAGCCCTTATGAAATACCTACAGCTGAGACGAAGCAGGCTAAGCCCGAAGTGCTACCTTATCCAAAACAAAAATTAGACTTTAAGCATTTAGGAAAAAAATTCGAATTGCTATTGCAAAAAGCAATTGCTGAAACAGATGAAGAAAAGAAAGTAGGCTACATACATACGCTTGCACTTTTTATGCGAATAGCGTATAATAATTGGCATGGCGAAAAAATGCATGATGACAATATTAAAGAGGAGCTAAAGCAAATGAGCGGCGGGAAATTAAATTTTGAGCCAGGTCGATTTTCTGATTTTGTAGATGGTGGTGATGGTCCAATTATTAATCATAAAAGTTTTTCTGAAAATAATAATAAGGTAAACTTTAAAAAGAAAAAGAAAGGCAATAACCATAACAAGCATCGCCGATCCAATAACAACAATAATCGTAACAGAAAAAACTACCGTAGATAAGCCATGGCTTCAGATACTTTTGAAATAGTTGGGGGTAAAAAACTCAGCGGAGAAATTACACCACAGGGAGCTAAGAATGAGGCATTGCAAGTGATTGCAGCTGTTGTTCTTACGCCAGAAAAAATTACCATAAACAATATTCCTGATATTTTGGATGTGCGTATGCTCATTCAATTATTAAAAGATATGGGCGTAGTTGTAGAACGTTTAAGTACAAATGCTTATTCTTTTGAAGCTACAGACATAAACTTGGATTACTTAATAAGCGATGAGTTTAAGAAAAAATCAGGCAAGTTAAGAGGTTCGGTTATGCTAGCGGGTCCTTTATTAGCACGTTATAAAAAAGCTTATATCCCTCAACCAGGTGGAGATAAAATTGGTAGACGAAGATTAGATACACACATTAATGGTTTTGAAAAATTAAATGTGCAAACCGATTATGATAAAACGGAGCATGTTTTTACTTTAGAAACCAAAGGTTTAAAAGGCTCTTATATTTTAATGGAGGAACCCTCTGTAACGGGTACTGCTAATATTGTAATGAGCGCTATTTGTGCCGAAGGTAAAACGAGAATTTACAATGCCGCTTGTGAGCCTTATTTGCAACAACTTTGTAGATTACTAAACCGCATGGGCGCAAATATTAGCGGAGTAGGTTCTAATCTTTTGACGATTGAAGGTGTAGATGTAAAAACATTACATTCTACTGAGCATACGGTACTAGCCGATATGATTGAGGTAGGCTCTTTTATAGGAATGGCCGCCATGACGGGTAGCGAATTGACTATTAAAAATGCAGATGTAAAACATCTAGGAATCATTCCTGATATGTTTCAAAAGCTAGGCATTAAAATGAAAGTGGACGGGAATGACATTCATATTCCAGCGCAAAAAAATTATAAAATTAAAAAATTCATTGATGGTTCTATACTTACCATTTATGATCATCCTTGGCCAGGCTTTACACCTGATTTAGTAAGTATTGCTTTGGTAGTTGCTACCCAAGCAAAAGGAACGGTACTCTTTCATCAAAAAATGTTTGAGAGCAGATTATTCTTTACTGATAAGTTGATTGATATGGGTGCACAAATTGTTTTGTGTGATCCACATCGTGCGGTTGTAGTAGGTTTAAATAAAGAGTTTCCATTACGACGTAACTCAATGGTTAGCCCTGATATACGTGCAGGATTAGCGCTATTGATAGCTGCCATGAGCGCAGAGGGTAAAAGTAAAATCCAAAATATCCAGCAAATTGATCGTGGCTACGAACGTATTGATGAGCGTTTGAATGCTTTGGGTGCGGATATTCGTAGGGTGTAAAGTGAAAAGTTTCACTTGTGTGCTTAATTTTTTCTGCCGCTGTTACCTTTAAACCTATCAGCACAAAAAAATAGCTCGCAATAAAGTGCGAGCCATAAGCTATTTTCTGTCGACTTTCAATTAAATAAATTAATCCTCTTTATAAAAAGGCACTTTTACCGTAACCGCTTTCAAGTTTTTATCTCTTACGGATATAAATACTTCTGTTCCGCTCTTGGCATGTTCACGTTTTATATAGCCCATACCTATTGCTTTGTTTAAGCTTGGGCTTTGCGTTCCGCTAGTCACTTCACCTATTTCGTTTCCATCGGCATCAGTTATTTTATAATGCTGACGTGGAATGCCTCGATCTATCATTTCAAAACCAACCAATCTTCGGCTTGGTTTTTCTTCTTTTACTTTTTCAAGAAGTGCCCGATCAGTAAAGTCTTTTGTAAATTTTGTTATCCAACTCAATCCTGCTTCTATAGGGTTGGTTGAATCGTCAATATCATTGCCATATAATGCAAAACCCATTTCCAAACGCAGTGTATCACGAGCTGCCAGGCCTGCTGGTTTGATGCCAAATTCTTCTCCAGCTTCCATAATAGCATTCCATATTTTTTCATGGTCAGCTCCTTCGTTTTCAAAATAAATTTCTACGCCACCGCTACCAGTATATCCGGTTGCTGAGATTAGTACATTGTCTACTCCGCAAAAAGTTCCTTTTACAAATGTGTAATAATCTAAATTTACAATGTCAAGATCGGTCAATTTTTGAATGGCTTGTACTGCTTTCGGTCCTTGTACGGCGAGTAAAGCTGTTTTGTCGGAAGTATTGTGCATTTCTACATCTTGGGTATTATGCTTTTGTACCCAGTTCCAATCTTTTTCAATATTGCTTGCATTTACTACTAGCATATATACTTTATTCTCCTCAACGCAATACACCAGTAAGTCATCTACAATGCCACCTTCGCCATTAGGGAAACAAGAGTATTGCGCTTTGCCTTTTGTCAATTTTGCAGCATCATTAGATGTTACTCTTTGAATTAAGTCCAACGCATTTTCACCTTTAAGTATAAACTCTCCCATATGACTTACGTCAAACATGCCAATGCCTTTGCGTACCGCTTCATGTTCATCTTTTATACCTGTATAAGAAATAGGCATATTGTATCCTGCAAATTCAGCCATTTTAGCGCCAAGTGCTACGTGTATATCGTTAAAAGGAGTTTGTTTCATTTGGCAAATTTAGTTTTAAGTATTGAGTAGTAAGTAGTTCATTCAAAGGTTTTTTTAGAATTATTGTGTACGCTTCAATTTATGTCATTTCTAACAGCGAAATAACCAATAAGAAAGAATGTAATTAATATATTTGTTAGCTTAATAAATTATTTGTCTTGAAGAAAAGCTTACTGTTTCTCGTTATTATTTTGGTTGGATTTTATCCGTCAAGTGCTCAGTTGAATATTGATAAGGTTAAGAATATTTTTGGTGCAAAAAACGAAACTAGTAAGTTGGATCAATACGTTCAAAACCTGCGCAAGTATACAAAAACACCAATATATTCAGGCAGTGCCGCTGAGGCACAAGTAACCAATTACCTTGGACAAGAGTTTAATGCCTTACTTTTTAAACCTTACCTTGGGCGTTTTGTTCATCGGTTTGATATTAATAAACGTAATAACCTAAGTGATGATTCTTACATCAAAATATTCAATAAGGATTTAGATGTAGGTCATGACGTAATTATTCCGCCATTTAGTGGCAGCGGCGCATTTTATGCGCAAGCCTTACCCGGTATGGAAGAAGCTGAGAACTTATGGTTTATAAAATTTACTGATGTAGGTGTTGAGCTAAATAATAAGCACAGCAATGGCTTAGAAAAAATGTATCGTGCAGCTAAAGACGCTTTTGCAAAAGGAGCGGAGGCTGTAATGTTTATTAATGATGATGGTAAAAGCAGTGATTTTACAAGTAGTTTTTTAGAAAAAAAATCGCCTTTGGCAAAACCAGTATTTATACTAAATCATGCTGCATATAAAAAACACATTATACAGGGAGGAAAAGGTAAAGAGTGGATTCATGTAGATTATAGTTTTTCTAAAATTAAGCGACGTGCCGAAGGGCATAATGCAATTGGGTTTTGGCAAAATCAAACAGCGCAAAATATTGTAATTGCTGCGCGAGTAGATGAAGTGCAAGGTGTAAGTAATAATATAAGTGGATTAGCTGCTTTGTTAGAAGTTGCTGAAGCGATTAATAAAATACGACCTAAAAAGTATAATTATATCGTAGTAGGATTATCCGGAACCAGCGATGAACTCAAAGGAGCCAAAGATCTTATAAAAAAATTACGTCTTACTAAAAAAAATACGTCTGCGGTAATACACATAGATGATATAGGTGCATTGAATAAAAAAAATGAACTTTTTATAAGTGGTGTAGGTACTTCACCGGAATGGGAAAAAGTGTTGGATGTTTTTACAAGAAATTTTTTGGTACAAAAAATTAAATCGGGCGAGGTAGGCAATGTTAATCATAGAGCATTTTATGATGTTGGAATTCCGGCAATCAACATTTTTACAAAAAGAAAAAATGCTAGTTTTAATAGAGCAGGCATTGCTAAAGTTGTGGCTAGTATTGGTCAGATATTAGCACAAATGGATCAGATGCCTTCATTTAGTTTTACAAAAACAAAACCACTACCAGATACTAAAAAATTGAACTTTAAAGTTACAATGGGTATCATACCAGATTATGCTTTCAACGGAAGGGGCTTACTAATAGGAAACGTAAAAAAATCAAGTGCTGCACAACTTTCAAATGTAAAGCCAGGTGATGTGCTTATACGAATGGCGGAGTATGATATACGAGATGTAAACGATTATGTGCGTGAGCTAGCCAAGTATAAAAAAGGCGATCGTTTAATGATCAAGGTGAAGCGAAGTGGTAAAGACAAGCAGATGCTTATCACCTTTAAATAATTACTTGCCATCAAATATTTTAGAAAGCTGTTGCTCTAAAGCAGCACCTCTAAAATCTTTTCCAATTACCTTACCCGTTTTATCAAGTAAAACTGTACGAGGTATGGACGGTACGTAATATAAGGTTTGCGTAATTTTTTTAGCATTATCGGCGTGGTCTATTACGCTAATCCATGGCATCTTATATTTCTCTACTGCCTTTAACCATTGTGCTTTTTTACGATCAATAGAAACGCTCATTATTTCAAAACCTTTCTCGTGGTATTTCTTGTATGCAGTTTTTAAATGTGGTATTTCCTTTACACATGGACCGCACCAACTTGCCCAAAAATCTAACAATACATACTTGCCTTTTAAGCTGCTTAAAGTATGTTTCTTCCCTTTAGCGTCGCTTAGCGTAAAGTCAGGTGAAATACTACCTACGTCCATAGCGGTAAGTCTAGTAATACGATTGCCAACTTGTTTTCCAAAATGTGTTTTTTTGCCTTGCTCACTTAGTTGGTTAAATACACCTTGTAAGTCCTTAGCGGCAATGCTTTGATTTTTATTAGCGATATCAAATACCATATAGGAGCCCAAATTGTTATCTTTTTGCTCGTTTACAAAACTTACATATTCGGCATTCATCTGAAGTTGAAGATATTTAACGCGGTCACGTATGCTATCCTGATTTTTTGTTTTTGCCATGGCCGCCTGTGCTGTCTGAGATTGTTTTTGAAGTTTGCTTTGCACTTCCATAAATTGTAAATAATCATCCTGTGCTTTACTACCAGCGGCTTGCTTAATAGTCAGCGATGGCTCAGAGAGAGTAAGTTTAAAGTTGTTTTTTGGCTCCACAAAAAATATCATAGCCTGACGCGGCTGCACTCTAGCTATGGCAAAGGGTGTTAGTGTATTTGTATTATTTGGGATAGAAATTTTTCCATTGGCAACCGTAAGCGTGTCAATTTTATAAGTAATCAAATTTTGAATTAAGTAATTTTCATAATTCAAGTTAGTAGACTTTTTTTGAGCTTCACTAATGTCCTTATCAATTTTAATAGTAATGGATTGTGACCATGCTTGTGTGCTTAGTAGAAGTAGTAGGAACGTAACTGTTTTTTTCATATTATTTAAGTAAATTGCTTAATTGATTTTCAAGATCTAATCCGCGTAAATCTTTTGCAATTATATTACCCTGCGGATCAAGCAATACATTTGAAGGAATAGATTTGATATTATATAAGCTTACCACACTGCTATTCCAACCACTTAAGTCTGAAACGTGTTTCCAAGTAAGATTATCCTTTTTAATAGCGGCTAACCATTGCTTTTTATTTTCATCTAAGGATACACCTAGGATGGTAAAGTTTTTGTTTTTATATTTTTTGTAGGCTGCTACTACATTAGGATTCTCAGCACGACAAGGTCCGCACCAGCTTGCCCAAAAATCTATTAATACGTATTTGCCTTTATATGAAGCAAGGCTCACATTTTTATCATTTGGGTCTGGTAAAGTAAAGTTTGGGGCTTCCTTACCGGCCGCGGTTGATTCATTGGCACCTATTAATTCAACCATTTTTTTTCCAAAATGGCTTTCTTGAATTTTTGGGTCTAATTTGTCTAAAAGCGCTTTTTTATCTTTTGATGCAAGTTGAGGTTTTTGCCTAAAATACTCATACGTAAGTAAAGAAGATACATAACTACTTGGATTATTTTTTACAAATGTAAGATTCGCCTCTTCGTATTTTTTTTGAATTTCCATAGCAACTTTTTGCACTTCGGCTTGTTCTAATTTGCCTGCCATGGCTAAGGTTTGTACTGAGTCAAATTGATCTAATAATGGTTTTGTCATTTCGGTAAACTCTACGTATTCATCTTGCGTTGCGCAACCTTTTATTTTTACAGTTGAAGGTTCATTAGCCGTAAACTCGATTTTTGTAGTACCATTCTCTGCAAAAAATATTGTTTGAGCTGGTAGTACATCGGCTGAGTATATAAGGAAAGGTGTTGGCTCTTCAGTCACTCCCGTAGCAGTAAACTTCCCATCTTTTATATCTAAGGTATCTTGTTTTTCAGTGTGTAGATTTACTAAAAATATTTTCCCATCCTTTTGGTTTTTTACGGTGCCGTTTATTTCAAATCCTTTTTTACTTTGACAAGAGGCCATGAAGCCTAAAAGCATCACTCCGAGTACTAAATATTTCATTGTAACAAAGATATTTGAAATCTAATGTAATGCCGTAGATTTCTTTTTAATTTAACGAAACCCTTATTTTATAGGTAGCTGATTAGCAAGCTGTTAAATATAATATAAATCTGAAAGGGTGTAGTAATAAAAGCAATAGAACGACGTCTAATAAGTATATAGTTTTTTCAGAAATAGGGATTGTGTTTAATTACACGATAAAAAACCGCCGCGCTTCTGCGTGGCGGTTTTTTATACTGCATATCATAAAGAAAATATAAAGTGACATATGCTATGTAATAATATACTCAAAGCAGCGTCTTATTAGTGTATAGTTTTTTCATAAATAGGGGTTGTGTTTAATTACACAAGATAAAACCGTCTCACTCTTGGGACGGTTTTTTTCATCTAGGATTTTATTATTTGAAAACCTAGAAAGGTACATAATAGAGAAACGGCAATGGTAAGAATCAAATAAAGCGCAAACATGCTATAATTTCCATCTCGTAAAAATTGAATATTCTCCATACTAAAAGATGACATGGTAGTAAAGCCTCCACAAAAACCAACTACCGCAAGTAGCTTATATTGGTGCTCCCAATCTTGATTTTTTATAAATAGTGCTAGTAAAATTCCTATAAGCAAGCTACCTAAAATATTAGCTAGAAATGTTCCAGTAGGGAAGCCCGTTTTTTTTGCTTCAAAAACGATAGAAAGTAGGTAGCGCAATCCACTGCCTAATCCTCCACCTAAAAAAACGAGTAAAAAATTTTTCATTTAGGATTAAAGATAGCGTTTAAAATATGATTGCGATTGTGAGCAATGCATATCTTTGGTACATGATACAGGATAATACGCTGTGCGAATTAGCAAATGAATTTGGAACACCGCTTTATGTTTATGAGAAAGAAAAAATAGAGGAAAAGGTATCTAAATTGCAAGGAGCTTTTAAAAAAATGAACGCACGCTTTTTTTATGCTTGTAAGTCATTATCTAATATCAATATTTTAAAAATTGTAGCCCAAAGCGGCATAGGATTAGATACTGTGAGTATCAATGAAGTAAAACTAGGCTTAAAAGCAGGCTTTGAACCAAGCCATATTTTATTTACGCCAAATTGTGTTGCCTTTAATGAAATTAGAGCTGCGAAAGAATTGGGAGTGCATATTAATATAGACAATATTTCTATTCTCGAACAGTTTGGTAATGAATTTGGCGATACATACCCGGTTATGATTCGTTTGAACCCACACATAATGGCGGGTGGGAATTATAAAATATCAACGGGACATATTGATTCAAAATTTGGCATATCGATTCACCAAATGCGCCACATTGAACGTGTAGTAAAAACTACGAATATTAAAGTAGAAGGATTGCATATGCATACGGGTAGCGAGATTAAAGACGTAGGTGTATTTATGCGCGGCTTGGAGGTTATGCTTGAAGCTGCAGAGCACTTTCCAAATATTGAATACTTGGATTTAGGAAGTGGGTTTAAAGTGCCTTACCGTGATGATGAATTAGAAACTGATGTCGTAGAGCTTGCAGATTCTTTGAAAGTAAGGGTGGATGAATGGCAAAAAGAAAAAGGTAAGGAAATAGAAATTTGGTTTGAACCGGGGAAATTTATAGTAAGTGAGTGCGGTCATTTTATTGTGCAAACGAATGTGATTAAGCAAACGCCGGCTACTGTATTTGCCGGGGTAAATTCTGGTTTTAATCATTTGATTCGTCCTATGTTTTATGACTCATATCATAAAATAGAAAATATTTCTAGACCTAAAGGCACGAAGCGTATTTATACCGTAGTGGGTAATTTATGCGAGACAGACACCTTCGCTTGGGACCGAGTAATTGCAGAAATTGATGAAGGTGATTATTTAGTTTTTAGAAATGCCGGAGCTTATGCTTTTGAAATGGCAAGTCGATTTAATTCACGTTTGCTACCGGCTGAGGTTTTAGTTTCCAAAGGGAAAGGGCAGCTTATAAGAAAACGTGATGAGTTTGATAATTTATTGGCAAATCAGATTGAGTTATAAAATGCTATGAATGAGGAGCATCACTTTGGTAAAAGCTTAAAGCAGGAAGGGGTTTCTGCTTTAGGTGCGGATGTTTTTTACAAAAGAGCACCTTTTTCAGTTACTCATATTGAACGCTATAATCAAAGCACGGAGGAGCATATGACGCTGCAACGGCAAGATATTGACGTAAGTATTTCGTTTGAAGATGGAAGAACAAATTTAGTTTCTGAAAAATTTAGAGAGCATGACTACAATGATTTACTGCTAGAAGTTTATAGTAAATATCCTCATACCAAAGGTTGGATTCATAAAAGCAATGCCGAGCGTTTAGCCTATTTTTTTCCAAAACGGATGCTTTGGATTGATAAAAAGGCATTGTGTGCTTTTTGCTTAAAACATCTTTTTCCTTTAGTAGAAAAAGAAGCGATTGAAAGGTTATTGTCACAAGAAGCAAATAGTTTGAAAGTAGGCTTGCGCTTAAACGATAAAGTTTATAGTTGTATACTCACACAAGCATTTAATAGAATGGGTAAGGATAGTTGGAATACCGTTAGCGTTTCAGTGCCGTTTAGCATGCTTCAAGATTTTAATATTAGGATACAAGAGTTTAAACTTTAGGCTTAGCTCGTTTCTTAGGCGGTGCAGGGTTGTCTAACTCATAAATTCGCTCTTTAATAATGGCATGATACTCCGGGTTGATTTCATACCCTATATACTTACGATTCGTTTTTAAACAAGCTATAGCCGTAGTGCCGCTGCCCATGAATGGGTCCAAGACAATATCGCCTTCATTGCTACTAATTTCAATATAAGGGATACAAACTTTGAGCGGCTTCTGGGTTTTATGCTTTTTGCGTTCTTTACCCATACAAATTGGTGTTTGAATAAAATTATGCATTTCATTCACCGGTTTGTGATTCCAGGTTTTGGGAGAGCCTTTTGAAAAGTGTACCATCATTTCCATACTGTTGGCATACATTTTACGGGTATGAATAGCCGGAAAAGGATTGGTTTTGTGCCAATGAATCACTTTGCGAAACTTGAAGCCTACCTTCTCTACAATCCGATTGATATAAGAAACAAAATCATCACCACACCAGAGGTAACCACTGCCACCTTCTTTGCACACACGATAGCATTCAGTGAGTACATCTTCTAAAAATTGTAAATACTCTTCTTCAGAATTAAAACCATCGAACTCAAATTCTGTAACAACATCCTTATGGTTTTTTAATCCCTTTACGTTTTGCGCACGGTATTGATAATAAGGCGGATCAGTAAATATTAAATCTACAGATTCATCTGGGAGTTTCTTTAATCCTTTTGCACAGGAGCTTTTGTATATGTGGTTTAGTTTCAAACTAGAATGATCTATTTGCAATTTACCCAATCAACTTCACAAAGTCTTCAGAGAATCTAATCATTTGTTCAATGTCTTCTGTACGGGCCACACGAAGCGAACGGAAGATAAGTAAACTGTTTCCGTTACTTTCAATATGATATACTTCTTTAGAAAGTAAAAAATTCATGAGTTCTTCATTAAAGAAATCATTTAATTCTGTTTGGCTTTCTCCGCGAACTAAAAAGCGTCTAGAGAACTCTGGTGAGCTCGGGAAGTTAATATCTTTCTGACCACGGAAAGCCATGACGCGTTCGAATATTTTATCCATGAATCCTTCTTGTTCCAACACAAATTTTGGAATTTCCTTATCTAAATGAATAACCTCTGCTGTAGTATGGAAGACTTCCTTCGCACTCATAGCACCCTCGTCAAAGGTTATATCACTGATCTCCCAATGTTCATTATGACAATCAGGGAAAGTGCCAGAAATTGCATTTTCCTTATACTCCAACGGTCTAGACTCAAAGAAGTCAAAATCTTGTAATGAGGACGTATCCCATTCCACTTCTTGACGATAAACCCAATTATTTTTAGTAGCTAACTTTTTAATTCGCTGCTGACGTGGTGATAGTTTTACCGGTGCTTCAGCAATTAAGCTCTTCATGGCAAACTTATGTTTTGCAGAAGCTATATGATGTTCCATACCCGTGATGCGTACTTTACCCCCGGAGCGAGCATGTTCTTTTTTAAAGTCGTATAAATATTCTAAGACTGTAAGATCTAATATTCTTGAGTTGCTTACATTAATTTTTACATCACTTCCATCAGGGATGTCCAGCATTATTTTTTTAAGATTTAAAATAGAGAGGAAATTTGCCACCCCTTTAATTCTTAGCTCATAACTGTTGCTCGTTTTCTTTAATAGCTTGGTTCCTGAGTTAAATAACATCTGAAAAAATGTCGTTACCGGTACACGAGCTAATAGAATATGAGTACCCAATGC
>CALJNC010000035.1 GCA_937981995.1 uncultured Chitinophagaceae bacterium | reverse complement strand
AGAAGCTAAAAATCGCTCAATCGCTATAAACACTTTTGTAATCAAGGGGCTGAAATAACCTTGAAATGCATTTCCATGAAACGTATGTACAATTGTTTTTACACCGCATGACAATGCTGCCAATCGACCAAGTGTACCAGGTTTAGCAGCATGAGTATGCACAATATCTGGTTTGTAATTCTTTATAATTTTTCTTATCTCAAAAAATGCCCTAATATCTTGAAAAGGATTAATTGACCTTTTCATGTTTTTAATCGTTGCATGCTGAATATTATTATCTCTAAAAATGTAAGTGCCATCAGCCTCATTATCTTGCTTTTGGCCACAGATTAATTTTGATTCAAAACGACTTGAAAGCCCTCCCGTAAGATAAGCTGCATGATAAGTAGGACCGCTAATACTAGGCCTGTGAAGAATGCGCAATACTCTAATTTTTTGTTTCATTTTCAGAAATATTTTTTTGAGTCTTAAAGTAAAGTAATACACAAGTTAAAAAACTAATATAAAACGGAATTAATGCCACACGATAACGTGCGAGGGCTCCAAAATTACCGGAAGATATGCCTGTAACAATAGCAAATAGCAAGGTAAAAATTATCATAAATATCAAGATAGGCCTTTGAAGCATTAATCGTATTAATTTATATAAACGTACTTTGAAAAAAAAGTAAATAGTAAGTAATACAACAAATGTACTCTCAATAGCTGTGATAAGAATAATGATTTTATTAGACTCCCAAAGAAAAGGCCGGAATAAAGATACAATAATCGCCTGTGGAGCTACTTTAACCAATGCGAATATTCCAGTACCCGATAAATTCAGTTCATAAGCGGAACCCGAACCTTTACTAAGGTTCTCATTATACCTTATAACATACTCAAGTGTAGAAGACATAATTTCATCGCTTAAACCTGTAATAGATAAGATGATTGGAGTTAATAGTATTAAGATTAATGAGGCTAAAACTAAAGTTCCTTTGGAAAGCCTACGAACTATGTTAGAACGAATACTGCTCACATAAAAGAACATAGCAAAAATAAAAAAAGAAGGATACAATACTAGAAGATAATACGACTTAGTAGCATAAAGAAAAGGATGCGCAATGAATAATATAATAACGGATAGTAAATTAAATCTTCTAAGGATGATTAATTTATGAATATGGTAAAGAATTATGCCTAACAAATATACTGCTAATGGTTCTTTTAAAATACCCGAACCCCAAAACATAACCGATGGCATAAAAACAATAGCCGAAAAAAGTATACTTTGTTTAACATCCGGCATATGGTAAGAAATTACCCTATAAATATACCAAAGGCCTATATAACACAAGCAACCGTAAATCATTCCAGTTCCAAATATTGAGTTGAAGGAAAAAATAGAAAGAAATGATGTTACCTTAATTATCCTTATTGTGGATTCATTGTAATAATCAAATACTCCGCTGGTTTGAGAAATGATTTCAGCAAATTCAATTTTATATTGACTAGGTGTTAGTGAGAACAAATTATAAAATTCAAGTGGATTACTTACAAGCTTATCAAGAAAGAAAGTAGCTTCTCTATGATATACCAAAGTATCTCCATAACCGTAATAATGCAAATAAATTAGCTCTACAAATACGGCGCTTACTAATTTCAATACTAAACCATATTTAAATAGTTTATAAACTGAAGGAGGATATTGACTGATCTGTCTTCTGAATATTAATAGCACCGCCAAAAAATAAACAAATCCTACAATTGGGATAGTAACATATTGCAGAATAGTTGGCATGCTATTTAATGCTTTTTAATCCAAATATTTCTTTATTAGTTGACCTACCAATGGCATTTTCAAATTTAAAATACTTCCCTTTTAATTGACTTTTTGTTTCGCTTGTTTCGAAAGTATTATTAATTAATCTTACTTTACCCAGAATTCCCAAAAAAGATTTTGGTGCATACTTAGATGTATTTACCCAAAAAGTACAGCCTTTAAACGTCGTGTATAAATTTTTGTTTTGCGTATTACTCCTATGATAAATTACCTTTTTGTTCTTTGCCTTAAAAGTACAATTTTGGAATAGCTGATTATAACCTGAACTAATTTCAGCAAGGTAAGCTCCTTTCGTTTTAAAGGTAGTATCAGAAAAATAACAATTAAGATATTGGGTCCTATCTAAATTACTCTTAGCCCTGTAGCCATGGGCTATTGATCCATAAAATTTGCAATTCGTAAAAGTAAATTGTGGATTTTGAACCCAACAGGACCAATTATACTTCCCAATAATTAAGCTATTTTTCATTCTTACATCACGGACATCACCGTTCATTGAAATAAATCCAACACCTCCATTATCTATCATTTCACAATTAGAAATATAAATATCTCTTGCTTTGGACCCTCTATTTGGCTCAATATCAATACCTGCCATTGGACTAGAACTAAACCTTCCTTTACCTGTATAGTTAAATTTACAATTCGTTACTCTTACTCCATCTGCTCCTACAATTGATAAACCTTGCCGTCCATTATATTCACAACTTGAATTTGTAATTACGATATTACTACGACTTACAGTATTAGCAGTCGTGGCAATATAAATACCATCTAATCCAAAATTTGTTATGTCACAATTATCAATCTTTATATCAACTCCGTCAAGAACGCTAATTCCAGAATAAGGCGCTTGAATACCTCGATCTCCATATCGTCCACCTTTTAAAGCATTTTCCGCATTGCCAAATACCTTTACTCCTCTCATTTCAATATTTTTACACTTTATAAAATAAAATGCATTCCCAACTGTACTAAGGTATTCGTATTTCCTAACAATTTTAGCCTTTGAAGCATATGCCTTACTTGAAAATGGAATAAATGTACCATAGCGGACCCCATCCTTATACTTAATTTTTGCACCAACTGCTGACTCAATCTTAAAATTGGAACACTGCCGGAGCAGAAACAAATGCTTCCCTTTGTAAATCCCGTTTTTAAGTTTTTGTTGGCCTACTTTATAAATCCCGTTTGGGATAATCAACTTACCGTTACCCTTACGAGCATTAAAAAACTGAGCTGCACGAAGAAATGGCTGATGATCGTTACTTATACCATTCCCTTTTGCTCCAAAATCTTTAATTGATTTGACTATATAACTATTTTTTGCCTCAATTGTTGGTGTTTTGCAGCCAATTGTAAGAAGTAAACTTGCTAAAAAGATATAATAAATACGCATATTACTTTATAGTTGAGCAGCAGTTTTAGTTATCCCATCGGCTAATGAAGTAAGTTCTCTTTGAAAGGCACTTCGCATTTTTGAAATATCGGGTCTTCTTCGCTTCATATCACCTTCTTTTAAGGCGGGAAGGTATACAATTTTAGAATCTGACTTCGTTATTTCTATAATGCGCTCTGCGAGTTGTTTTATTGTCATTTCATCATCATTCCCTACGTTCACAGTATCATTAATAAATAAATCATTTTCAATAATATGCTCCGTAAACTCTGTGTTGTCGTCAATATAACAAAAAGTTCTTGTTTGACTCCCTTCGCCGTAAATAGTAATATCTTGATTTTTTTTTGCCTGTGTAATAAATTTACTAATCACAAAATCTGTGCTTTGTTTTGGACCATATGTATTAAAAAATCTAAAGATTGTATAATCCAAACCATGCATTTGAGCATAGCTTTTTACAAAAGACTCTCCAACACTTTTTACAATAGCATAAGGCAACTGAGCATTAAGTGGCGTAGTATCTTCAAATTGAGGAATCTCTACAGGCTCTCCATAGACTTCTGAGGAAGACGAAAAGATAAATCGTTTAATTTTATGCTCAACCGAAAGCTTTAGGATATGTTTAAACCCTTCAATATCATTCAAAACGTTAATTGGATTCTCTAATGTTCTTAATACACCTACAACTGCCGCATAGTGAAATACATATTCAAACTCATACTGCTCAAATACTTTTTTTAGCTGATCATACTCATTCGCATCTCCTTCTACAAATTTACAATTGACGTATTCAGTAGGTACTTTTTCTCGTTTACCAGTAGATAAGTTATCAAAAACCACAACTACGTTATCGTCATTTTTTGCAAACCGTTCAGCCAAACTAGATGCTACATTCCCCGCACCTCCCGTAATTAATATTGTTGCCATAATCTAATTAAATATGATGCTCAAATGATTGTACAATGGCATCCAAAGCAAATTTACTAACTATTTGCCCAGTATTATTCCTTAATTTGTTGTAGAGTTGTTTATCATCAATAATTAAATCCATTGCTTTTTGCAATGCTACCTCATTCTTCAATGGAACTAATATGCCCGCATCACCAACGAAGTATTCGTTTGATTCAAAAATATTCCTACGTAATTCTTCATTAGGTGCCAACATTTCTCTAGGACCATTTGTGCAGTCAGTACTTATTACAGGTAAGCCACAGGCCAAAGCTTCTTGCATTGAATTTGGAAAACCTTCATACATTGATGAGAATACGAAGCAGTGAGACCTTGATAAATAAGCAAAAGGGTTTCTATCAAAGCCCACAAAATGAATTCTATCCGTTACGCCTAACTTTTGAGCTAAACTTACAGCTGCTTCCATATCTTCCCCAATACCTAGTAATACTAACTGGCAAATTTTATTCCTCATCGTAGCAAAAGCAGTTATGAGTGTAGTAAAATCCTTTGGATATTGAAATCGCGCTACTTTAATAAAAGTGAATACATCATACTCAAGTTCAGTACTTGGAGCTATTCCAATCTTTTTCTTGACAACATCTAACTCTACAGGGTTATAAATACAATCTACATTTTCTACTTTGAACATTTCGGACATCTCCATTGCAGTACCTTTTGAATTTGCAATAACTAAATCTGCTTTAGGATACAGCCATTTCATAAGCCCAAGCGATATTCGACCACCTATTTTTGACCTATCATATTTTTGTGAAGGCGTAGATACTTCACACAATACAATTTTTGCTTTATTGCCAAACCATTTAGACATTGCTGCCACCCAATTTGGCCTAGGCAAAAATGATAAGCTTGTTTCTATATCGTTTATTTTACAAAACTTAGCATAACGATAAGCTAGTAAGGGTAGTTTTATAAAATTGAGCGGCGTCTTATTATAAAGCTTCATATTATCAATCATATTTATAGAAACACCTTTGTCCAAGTCATACTTTATTGTCTTATTAAATAAGACTAATTCAGTATGATACTTCTTATGAAAATAATTGGTAAGTATAGCAGCTTCACGTTCTCCGCCGCCGCCAGCTAAGGAGAGTATCAGGATAGAAATATTTTTAGACATTAAAGTGCAAGTTATAAGTTATCAATCTTTTGATATAATAATCCAAGCTTTTCTTTAAAAGATTCAAGCGAATACTGGTCTTTTACGGTAAGATGCGCTTGATTTGATAATTCGAGCCAATTCTTATCTGTTATGCTAACAGCATCTCGTATTGCATTTTCAAAGTCAACTAAGGTATTACTAGTAATAAAACCATTAAAATCATTTTGTATGAGGTTATTACTTCCATGTACATTTGTAATAATTGGAACTACACAATTGGCCATGGCTTCCAACAGTGAGTTATTTCCAAAAACGTAATCAGCTGGCAACAGAAAGAATTTTGCCGTTTTATATACCTCCAAGACTTTGTCTGTGTACCCGTGTATTCTGACATTGCTTAACTCTAAAGACTCTATTTCTCTATGTTTACGAGCTGCATAAGGGTCATCTAAAAAACCATATAGTTCAAATTTATAATTTAGAAATTCATCCTTTTGAGCCAATTCAATTACCCAATCAACATGTCTTTCTGGTATAATCCGATTAACCCAAAGAAAATCTATTTCTTTATTTGAAATGTCAATTGTTTTCTCATGATTAAAATGGCCAAGTCCATTGGGAATAAAATTTAACCTTGATACGCCTAAACGTTCAAGGTGCGGTTTCATATAATACTCTTTATACCAACAAATATCCGCAAGCTTATATTGAATGTATGATGACAACCTTGTAGTTGTATAACGATTTTCTTTTTTAATATATTGATTCATCCCGCCCCGCTCTACTAATAAAACCTTTAATCCAAAGTACTTGGCCAACAAAACGTATATAAAACCAAAACGTCCTCCACCAAAAAGTTCGACATGATTTATATTCTTCTTATTCTTTTTATAAAAAGAATAAATCTGTTTACACCGCTTAACAAATCCACTTTTCAACTGATAGATATTATTATGAGTACCAATAATTTTTTTTCCTGAGTCAAATCCTGTAGTTACAAAATAATCAACATGAAGTCCGATTTGATTAACATATTCGATTTGAGTAACATTTTTGCGTTTTACCTCACCGATAAAAGAAACAATTTTAGTCTTCATAAACTTTATACCCCTTATTTTAAAAAATGATTGCATTTATTTTTAGGATAAATGCGGCGGAATGTTTGGACATCTCCTCGTAAAAATATTAAAAACATTTAATACCGATTACATTTATATGTAGTTAATTTGTACTTGTGGAGAACATGCTTATTCTTGGAGACTATTCTGAAAGTTCCCCTTATCTTAAAGAATTTACAAAACATTTTCAGGCGAAACACCCCGAATTCAACATTGAACTAATTCAGTTAAAACAACTAAAAAGATTTAGATTCGTTGAAGAAAATTTTGAAGAAAATTTAATATTTAAAAACCCCAACGGGCTTATAAATAAATTGTTGGATACTCAATATTTAAGATCCATAACCGCCGTTTTTATTGGCTTTTTTTACTTTCTATTTAAGGCTCCTAAATACGAGCTCGTGTGCATGCAATATGTCTCGTTTTTATATGCGTTTTGGATTGATGTTATTAAACTCAAAGCTAAAAGTATTACTGCTGTGCTTTGGGGTTCGGACTTCTATCGAGCCAATGCAAAATTCGGAGCTCTTTATAAATATATTTATTATCGAAGTAATAGTATTATTATTGGCACAAAAAAAAGCAAATCGAATTTCATAAAGAAGTATCCAAAAATGACGTCCAAAACATTTTGGATTAATTTTGGGAATGATAAACTGTACCAAACTTTAATAGATGAAAAGCTAAACACTAATCTTTTAAGGAAAAAATGGCTGGAAGCCCAACACATAAATAAACATTGCATCAGTATTGGTTACAACAATCGAAATGCGCAACAACACATTAGAATAATTAGGAACCTAGATCAATTATCTCCTCAATTAAAAAGTAATTTGCTCTTAATTATGCCATTAACTTATCCAAAAGATGAGGCTTATAAGCAAAAAATTAAACTCGCATTAGAAAAAATAGATGTCCCATATTTAATAATAGACCACTATCTAAGTGAGAAAGAGATTATTGAATTAAGGGTAATTTCTGATTTATATATCAATATGCAAATTACTGATATGTTCTCTTCTTCGGTACTGGAGTATATGGCATTAGATACAATAGTCATTAATGGAAATTGGTTGCCGTATTCCTATATTCAAGATAATGAAATTCATGCATACACTGCTAATTGGGATAATCTTACATCAATAACAAGTGATATTATACAAAACCTTGAAACGGAAAGAAAAAAACTATTTGGAAACAGAGAAAAGATACGAGACCTTATTAATTGGAATCTATTAATTCCAAGTTGGACTGAATATTTAAGAATTGAGAAACTAAGGAATAAGAACTACAAGAGAAATCGTAATTTATTTTGAGTACGAAAGAAAAAATATAAAGTGTTGATGAGACAGTTAAACAATTGTCAGATTAGCAAAAATAATTATACATTTAAGGAATGACAATTGGTGTAACAGGATCTAGCGGGTTTATTGGTTCATACTTAGTTAAAAAATTAAGAGCCTCGAAATATGAAGTAATAGAAATAAGTCGAACAAAAGGATATAATGTGTTAGACGCTGACAGTCTTAAAGTACTCCCAAAAATCGATATCATCATACATTTGGCGGCAGTTACCTACGTGCCAGAGTCATTCAACAAGCCTGCAAGTTTCTTTGATGTCAATGTTCAGGGAACTAATAATATGTTGGATGTTGCTCGTATAAATAATTCAAAATTTATTTTCATAAGCTCATATTTATATGGAATCCCTAGTACTCTTCCTACTAATGAGCAACACCCACTAACTCCTACTAACCCATATGCGGCAAGCAAGCTAATGGCGGAAAATCTATGTAAGCATTATAATAGTTTTTTCAATACTAATGTTGTTATAATAAGACCCTTTAATATTTATGGTAAGGGTCAGGCTAAAGAGTTTCTTATCCCTAAAATAATTAATTTAGCACGTACAGGGAAGCTTTCATTATTTGACTCCCGACCAAAGCGTGACTATGTTTATATAGAAGACTTGGTAGAATCAATTATATCTCTAATTGATTATAAACCCAATAATGGCTTTGAAATATTCAATGTGGGTAGCGGCAAGTCGTATTCAGTAAAGGAGGTAGTGAAGGTTGTTTTGGATAATCTAAAGAATCCGGTAGAAGTATCCTACGATGATGAAACACAAGAGATTCCAATCCCGAATACAGTAGCTGATATCAGCGCTTTAAATAAAGCTACAGGTTGGAAACCAACTGTTTCCCTAGCTCAGGGCATTCAAAAAATGATTGAATAAAAAGCCTAAACATTATAAATGTTAGCCTTGTATTTTGCTAAGTTCTCCTTCTTGGCAAACCATGCGCAGGTTTCTTCTAAACCTTTTTCTAGCTCATATTGCATTTTATAACCAGTGTGTTGAATAATCTTACTGTTATCGCCAAAGAGTCTAAATACTTCTGACTTGCCTGGTCGTATTCTTGATGGATCTACTACAAACTCAACGTCGGACTTCATAATATCCTTAATCATATTAAGAGTATCTTTCATAGATATTTCAAAATTTGATGCAATATTTACCTCTTCACCAATTAAAGAATTTGTGTTCCCAATGACTTCGAATGCGTTAGCCGTATCTTTTACGTAATTAAAGTCACGAGTAGGGCTCAAATCACCAACATTAATTGTTTTCATACCATCTGCAATCTGAGTAATTATAGTAGGAATAAAAGCTCTAGCAGATTGTCGTGGACCAAAGGTATTAAACGGTCTTACAATAGTAACCGGTAATTCAAAGGCATTGTAAAAACTCATTGCCATTGCATCAGCTCCAATTTTTGAAGCAGAGTATGGTGATTGAGGTTGTTTAGGATGCTCTTCGTTTATAGGTACATATTGTGCGGTGCCATATACTTCTGAAGTTGAAGTATGAAGTATGCGCTTACAACCATTCTCTTTAGCTGCTTGACATATATTCAAGGTTCCCTTAACGTTTACATCCACGTACGAATCTGGTGCAACATAAGAATAGGGTATAGCTATCAGGGCAGCTAAATGATAAATCGTATCGATTCCTTTCGTTATTTCCTTACAATAATGAGGATCACGAACATCTCCATTAACTATCTCTAGATTTTTATGTTGAGGAATATCTTCTAACCAGCCCCAGTAATTAAAGGAATTATAAACTGATAATGCACGAACCTCATGTCCTTTCTCAAGAAGCAATTCCGTTAAATGCGATCCAATAAACCCGTCGGCACCTGTAACTAATACTTTACTCATTTACATAAATTTGAAAATAGCAAATTTAGCAACTAATAAATTCAAATACTAATGATATTACTGGAATTGGATTTGGTTAATATCTCTTTGGGCTTTTTCAAAATCGGCATGTTTACCTATGTCTAGCCAATAAGTCGGTGAGGAGTATGAAATTACTTTTTTATTTAACCGCAAAACTTCTTCTATTAAATCGGTGGCGTTAAAGAATGAACCTTTAGGTATTAACTGAATAATTTCTTTTTTTATTAAATAAATTCCTCCGTTGGAGTAATAGGTGTAAGTTGGCTTTTCCTTGAAATCGCTAACTACATTATCTTTCATTTCAAGAACGGCATATGGTATCTCTACCTCATATGGAATGCTTAATATAGAAATGTCAGCATCTTTTTTTAAGAAATCTAAATAAAAATGCTCGTAATTGAGATTAGTAAGAAGATCAGAATTCATAACTAGAACATGATCATGTTTAAAGTCATCTATGCTAGCTACTGCTCCAATAGTTCCTAAAGGCTGGTTTTCAGATATGTACTGTATTCTAACATTTTTCTCAGACCCATCTTTAAAATATTCCTTTATTTGCTCTCCAAGATATTTAATACTTACCCAAAAATCATCAATTCCAAAAAGACTTAGTCTATCTATATTATGTTCCATAATAGGCTTATCCCCCACTTTTAATAGGGGTTTAGGGGTATTGTCCGTTAAGGGCGCTAGCCGACTACCTTTGCCTCCAGCCATAATAATCGCATCTAATGGTAGATATGATTTAAGGAACCTAAAATTTATGACATTTATAATTTTACCATCCTTATTCACAATTGGAATAATTTTATAGTTATTGTTTTTGTACTCTATTACTTTCTGTAAGTCATAGGAATCTTTATTAATGAACTTTGGATTCGGCTGTATAATGTCAGCCACTTGGGCAGTTAGCTCAACATTCTTCAATAGAGCTCTACGAACATCTCCATCGGTCATCGAGCCTAATAGTATATCGTTGTCGTCAGTAACGAATAGGACAGCGTCTGTCGTTAATAATTCTAACCGAGATAAAGAGTCCTTTATGGTTACTGACTTATTAATTAAATGTTCTTTATAATGTCTCATTTTTAAAATTTGAACAACCTCTACCAATTTGAATTGAGTGATTCTTGATTTAAAAGTATAGAATAAATACAACTCGAACTAGGTAAAACTTATAATTATTATATTAGGAATTCTCTTTTGCAATGCTTAATATGCTTTCATTTAATAATCTCACTTTACAATCCATATGCATAATTTTTTTTGAACTCTTATAAATATCAGATTTTACTTTGCCATTAGCATATACACCTCTAATAAATTCAACAACTAATGAAAAATCAATAATATCAGATGAATTCGGAACTGAGTACACATATTTATCTAACTGTGTTTTTTTAGAAATATCTGTATCGATGTAACCAAGTAGGCAAGGAAGCCCTTGCGCAAAATATTCGCGCACTTTAAGCGGACAGGCTTCTTCCATATTTTTAGTAAACAAGGCTAAGGTGCCAATACCACAATGTATTTGTTCTAAAAAACCTATAACCTCCTGCTTATTTTTACCAGGATGATATTTTACTGAATCGTGGAAATTGGCTTTAATATCTTCAATTATATCTTTTGGGATATCGCCAATGATATGAATTATATACGACTGATCATAGGGAATACCTCTCAATGATTCCAATAATCGCTCTATTCCATGCCACTTACTATAGGACCCGATAAGCATCGCAAACTGCATTTTGCCGTTATTTGACATATCTCTAGGCAGATTTTCAGGATAATCTGTACCATTTGCTACAACTCTACAATCATATTTTCCTTTTGCCAGCTTTTTCTCATATCCCGCAAGCTCCTCAGTAACGGCGATACCTCCAAGTGCTAACTTCAGAGTACGTTGAGCGTAATATTTTTGAAGGAGAAAAAAGGGAATATGTTTTACTTTAATATAGACCCCTCTTAAACCGCGAATGCTATTAATCTTTAATATGTTTTCATCAATTTCTTTGGTATTATGTTCGAATACAACTCGATGTTGTCTTACAAATTGAAATAATGATTTACTCCATGAACCAAATTGTCTAAGATATATAATAGCATTATTGGGAATATGATTCTTTTGGAAGTATTCATTTATTAAATTAATTACATCCTTGGTAGCTAGTGAGGGATTAATAATAATTCTTACTTTAGGGTGTTCGGACCAACTAATATCTCCTACTTCACTGGTTAGTATTATTAAATTAATATTGAATTTATTCTGTTCAATATATTTCAGTTGCGCCTCAATTTTTTTAGAAACCCCTTCTTTTGGAGTTAACTTTCCAATTCTAACAATGTAGTAAATGGCCTTATTCATAATATAATCTTGAGAAAAAATATTTACATCAAATTTACTTTCAATTTTTTTAGCATTCTAACTAAAAGTCTTTATTGACAATTATTTTTGCATTGGAACTCCAATTGTATTTTTTATAACTTAGTATCGCTTTAATATTGTAAGTTT
This sequence comes from uncultured Chitinophagaceae bacterium, assembly GCA_937981995.1. Lineage (GTDB taxonomy): Bacteria > Bacteroidota > Bacteroidia > Chitinophagales > Chitinophagaceae > JAGNRR01. The sequence continues at coordinate 12,284 of CALJNC010000035.1, read as the reverse complement.
GAGTTAGAATCATTGAATGAATGAATAAAAAAATAATATTTATAGGAAGTGCGTCAAGATCCGGATCGACATTGTTGGATATGATTCTAGGCAATGACCCAAATGGATTTTCATTGGGAGAGGTTTATGCTCATCATTTACCTTGGCGAGATAATCATTTCAATTCAATATGCACTTGTGGAGATAATGAATGTGATATTAGAAAATCTTTAAATACACTGAGACCATCTACGTTATATTCTTCCATTTTTGAATCCATGAAAAAGAGCTTTATAGTAGATTCGTCTAAAGTAATTTTTTGGATTTTACGTGGGAATAGACTTGCCAAGAAAAAGGGATTTGATGCAATTAATATATTAATTTATAAAGACCCATTAAGTTTAGCGTTTTCACATTTCAAGCGAGGTGAGCCCATAAAAATTAGCCATTACTACGATTACTATTCACAGTTTTTTGAAACAGAAATGCCTTTTATTTCAGTAAATTACAATGAGTTCGTCAACGAATCTCCAAATTCTTTAAAGACTATTTGTGAATATTGCGACATCCCCTTTTTTCCTAAAAAGATCAATTTTTGGGAAGCTGAGCAACACCATTATTTTGGAAGCTCGAGTGTTCGACGAACAAAACGCGAGAACAATCCTAAATTACGTAAAAGCGATGTGTATCCTAATGAGTTTATAAAGTTAATACCCGAACTTGAGGCTACGTTTACTGCTAATATCAATCTACAAAAAGTACTATCAAAATTAAAAGAACATGATGTTCTTAATGGATATAGTAAGAAGCCTACTGCCGGTAAGTATAAGAGCTACGGACGTATGTACAAATCTATATTATGGTTTAAGTATAAGCGCTTCTTTCCTAACAAATGGGAAATGAAGAAAAGTAAACTATAGTATTGAACTCCCTCTCCTAATCTACCAATAGATCAATGGCAGCCCTATAGAATTCTAACCTATTATAAGTAAAATCAGGTCTTTGGAAATATGAATTATGCCATAGAAATACGAACTCCCCATTATATCTCTTTATAGTCTGTTTTAATTCTTCTAATTGTTTAAGTCCTTCTTCATTATTGAGATGCATATAGTCAAATAGTGTACAGTCCATTGCAATCAATGGTCGCTCCTTTACGCTTAACGCTTTGCGTTCAATAAAATTAAATGCTGTAAAAGGATTACAAACACCACATCTAAATCCTATTTGTCCTGCATAACCCATTGTACTTTCCCAAGTACAATTTGCTGTATTCCATAGTTCCCATGTTTTTGGCACTTCGAATCTTAAATAATGTTGCCGCCCAAAGTGAATATTACTTCCACTCACTTCGTTCAACTTTTGAAGCTCATATTGAAACTGTTTCAAGTCATTATGGCTATTATAGCTAGGATGAAACCCTATATAATGACCCTTCTTTTTTATATTTTGAATAAGAGTGATAATCTTAGGAGAATCGATTTTAAAAAAATTGTCTTTATCGGAGGTCCCTCCAGCCATAAAAAAGAAATAAGACTTTAAACCATGCCCTTCGGAGATCTCCATCAGTAAATCAAATGTCCAATATGGATCTTTTCTATAGTCTAATAAGCTTACTATTGCACTCTGGGCACGTATAAACTGTTGCTTGCTTGGTCTCAGAATAACCTTCGCTATTTCTTTAATACAGCGTATAGGGGAATGGTTGCTCCATAAGAAAGGGACATCAACATCATGGGTTATAATAGGTCGATAGGTTGTTTCTTTTCTATTTTTATTATATCCTAAATGCAATAGCATATTCCAAAGCATTTCAGCATATTCATTCACTATGGGCCTATGAATTATTTTGGCCTTATAAGCCAAGGACTCTTCGGCAGGGAACCTCTCATGAGTGTCCCTAATCGTATTTACGTGTTCCTCCCACCTAGCAAGCATGAAAAATGATGAAGAAAAAATATCCACACCGCATCGAATAGAACTGTCTAATATATCTATTGTTCCATCTCCAAATAGAATAGGAATATCTTCTTCAAGCGTAAATTCATTTTTTGAAAAGGAAACTTCTTTTGGAATGTTATCTAAAGATAAATAGCTTTCCTCATCGCTTTTCAATTTCCAAAGCTCACATTCAGTTAAAGTAAGAGTTTTACCATTGGGTAATTCTATTAGATAATCATATTCATTATCCGACGTACTAACGCTGTACTCTAAGCCAAGCAATTCAGCAAATAAGACGGACACAATATAACGTCTTTCCGTTTCGAATGATTTATGAATTCTAATCTTCAACATGGAATATCTATTTTATAAGATTATAAATCCGTCGTACGATAACTGATTCTTTTATATTACGGTATAAGTGATACTTCAATAAATTATATCTAACACTAATTTTATCAAATAATGTTTCTTTATTGTCAACTTCAAAACCATTATCTTTTAACTCCTTAGCCGCTAAAAAATTAATCGTCTTAATCTCAATATCATTCAGTTCTAATTTATACCTCGCAATTTTATTTTGTTGTGGTGGTTTAAATGTATTCTCATGCCAACCTTTAATGCTTTTTTCGGGGATTGAACCATTTTCAGAATTGTGGCGATAGTATTCTAGCATGTTTTTATCAAAAGGGATATCTAAGAATTGCGTTACGTCACGCAATACTTCTTCCGTTTCAGCTATTAGACTAGAATAACTAACCTTTATATAGTTAGAATTATTTAAGTTAGAATTTCTCTGAATAAAAGCCTCGCTTTGTTTCCAAACATATGCACCACCAATAACGTTATGCGTATAATGCAATTTAGATTTCGGGAATTTAAATTTATAAACACGTTCTTTCATAGAACATACTACATCCCTTACATCACGGATTATATGTATGAACTTCGCATTCGGAAACATTTCAAGTATCTCATCAATATAGGCAATCGTACCTATAGTCTTATCTCCCCACCTCGTACCTCTGGGTTCATTTCGAGATTTCAAATAACTCTCAAAATATGAGTGTACTATAGTAGCTTTATCTAACAAATCCTGACAAGAAAGCACGTTTTCAAATGTTTCCCTTGGAACATTTAGGCGCCTTAAACGTTCTGTGCTATAAATATAATCCAGGAATTTATCTAATACACCTGGCGCATTAAAGTTGGAATCCTTAAAAATAGTAAAGAGAATATCAACGATCTGAAATTCATGAGGGAGACTTAATTCCTTATGCGTATTCAAAATTACTCGCAATAAGGTCGTTCCTGATCGAGGGTTACCAATAATAAATATTGGGGCGTTATTTGATTTCTTTTCGTCCATTTAGAATATACTGCGTCCAATTTTCATTGCCCTTATAAACGTCTAATTCTCGTAATATTTTTGCTGGTACTCCGCCAATAAGAACATTATCCCCGAATGATTTAGTTACTACAGAACCAGCAGCAACAACAACATGATTGCCCAGATTAACTTCTGGCAGGATAACCACATTAGCACCCAGCCAACAATTATCACCAATTCGAATCGGTTCTCCTTTTACTTGTTTCGGATAATCATTCATATCGTGATTTCCTGAAACAAGACTTACACGAGGTCCAATTCTTACATTCTTTCCAAGATAAATTTTATTAGTGGCATTAACGTATGTTCCTGGATGAAAACCAACAAAAGGTAATCGCTCTTTTTGAATTATATTTTGGGGTTTGCCAATTACAGAACTCATGTGAATTGGCCATGGTACATGCGCATTTATTCTAAGGATGCGTTGAAAAATAAAAAACTGGATATACTTGTTCCTGCCTAAAAATTTGATTTCAAGAATTGCCTTTTCAGGAATTAGCGGCTTAATTATATACCTTTTAATGAAGCTCTTTAACCCACTCATAATTAATTTGCCTTCATAATTAATTTAGCCCAAGGGTAATTCACCTCTACGAAAAGACCCATTTCTTCAAAAATGGGAATTTCCTGAAGTACTTCTTCCTCGGTAAAGATAATTGGAATATTTATTTCACAATATTCAACTATTGATTGACCGAGTAATTTAAATACCTCTTTAGCAATAGTTATCTCAGTTCCATTTGTTGTCAATGAAACAATTACGCGCTTCAAATTAGAACCTATTATGCGATTGCATAACTTAGCAACGGAACAATTCTTAACTGTAGTTTCTTTAGTAACATCTTCTTTTAAATGATTTATTATTTCCGAGTTCCTTTGTCCTTCGCCCATAAAAAAACTAATAGTCTCTTCACTCTGAGTGGAAACAGACTCGTCAAAAACAGTAATATTATCAAACCCATTTAAACGCTTTGCTTCCTTTATTAAGGCTACATTATTAGGAATTGGTTCAAAAGAATAAACCATTCCTTGACTTCCAACCATTATACTCGCTTTTTGGGATACGTAACCTCGGAAGGCTCCAATATCAACAAATAAATCCCCGGCACTAAGGTTTTTCGTCCGGTAAGGCCAATAAGGAAAAGCCGCAAATTCAGTATGATAACGATGAATCAAATTATGAATCAAGGCATAATGTTCAACAGCGGGCTCAATTGTAATGCCATTAGGTATTACAAATATTTTTTCTATCACACGTATCTGATGTGGACTACAATTGTAATCAAAACCTGGAAGTGGGCCCAACATAATAAGACCATTATTTAGACGTACAAATGGTACTTTTTCATTATTAAATGATTTATACCCCAAGTCCTTTATTGACAAAGCTGCTAAGCCCTGTTCAACGATTTCTAAAGGAATGCTACGCCAGGAATTCTTATAATTTAAAGTATTAAACGCCATACTGATCCGACGTAATTGTACTTTATCTTTTAATTTAGAAAGAGCCTGTTTCATGATACCAAAGATACCTACTATTTATCCTTTAAGCATCAATTTGATATTGACTTTTGGTAATTCCGAATAATAAAATAATATAAGATTATGAATAAAAAATACTCAATACTATATATAATGACATATACCTCTAAAAACTTTATAAAACTCCAACCTAAACTTTCTTGAATTGGAATTAGAATTAGCATTGTAACTAACATAAGAATATTATTCATCAAACCAACCTTTTGTAAATTAAACGCGAAATTTGTTCGACCAATACAGCTACTAATAAAACGCACCGCTAAAAGTGGAATTAAAATGCGACTCATTTGTGCAGCAAGTTTCCAATGCTCTCCGTAAACAAATTCGATTACGGGTTCAGCAATTAAATACCCAACACCAAATATTACAACAGACGCAAGAGTAAGTGTTTTTAAGGTCTTTTTAAATAAACGCATACAATCTCCATTATTATTTTTAGTTTCTACTAACTCTTGGTAAAAGACTTGAGATATAGATGTAGATAAAAAACCAATCGGAAGAGAGACTAATGTCATTGCTAAAGAATATTGTCCTAAAACAGCCAATGAAAAGTTAGAGGATAAGAAAATTTTAATAACTTGAGCAGATGCTATTCCCGCGAATGCAGCCGGCAAAGTATATATCGGAAAGTTTTTAAACTTTTTTGCCACCGTCATTAAGGCCTCCTTTCTAAATTCTTTTTTTAAATTGAACTCTTTTAATACGCTCTTTGATAGTTTACCAATACCTATTGAACTCCCAACTAAACGTGAAATTATTAATCCTATAGGGTGATTACTCAAAACAAGTCCAAAACCAATTTTTAATGCTGGCTCCGCAACGGCTCGTGTAATTTGAGTTTTACTAATGTCTTTATAATCTTTAGTTTTCGTGTTATAATTATATAAAATGGAATACAATGAATTGCCTATTATTAATAATGGAATAAAGAAAAGCCAATTTGCTATACTTGGCGCATTGAGCGCTCTAGCCAAATCATACCTGAACAATAAAATTATCACAAGTGAAAGTAAACTTACACATAAGGAAATAAATAATCCCAATAGCCCTAAATGTACCGCATCTTCCTTTTTCTTGGTAAGAACAATACCCACTTCATACCGCCCAGTGGCAAACGGGAGAACTAGTGTCAATAAAGTAATGATTAAAGAAACTAAACCAAAGGTTTCTGCACTATAAAGCCTCCTACTTATTGGACTAGATAAAATACCAATTAGTTGCCCAATACCCGTGCCTGTTGCTAATACAGCAATATGTTTTAAAAATTGCGATCGTGTGAGTTCGTTATATAATTTTATTAAATAAGATTTCATCTTATAAGTACATCCGCTCAATCATCTCTACAACCTTCAGTCCTTCCTCAGCTTTTACAGTAATGGGTGCATTATCCTTGAGCACACCCACCACATTTTCTATGACATAATGATGGTTAGCAGCACTTCCTTTATATGCTCCATAATCATTGCCAGGATTGGTAGGTGCTAATTCTGGCATTTCGTAATCCTTTATATTACACACCTCTACCTTATCCATATACTGGCCACCTACTTTTATACTGCCGTTTTCGGCAATAATAGTTAAGGAGCTTTCTAAATTATTGTTCCATACAGAAGTGGAGAAATTAATACAACCTAACCCACCTTCTTGCAAATCAAATTGAACCATGCCACTATCTTCTTTTAGTTGGGTAAGACCTTCATGATTAAAATTGCGCATCTGGCTTTGAATATTACTAATATCTCCTACCATCCAATAAAGTAAATCTATAAAATGAGAAAACTGAGTAAATAAAGTACCACCGTCTAATTTGGCATCCCCATGCCAACTCTCCGGTTTATAGTATCGATCATCTCGGTTCCAATAACAATTCAATTGAACCATAAATATTTTGCCCAATTTGCCACTATCTATTACACCTTTTAGCCACTCACTTGGGGGGCTATATCTATTTTGCATTACGCAAAAAACTGTCTTATTTACTTTCTTACTAGTATCAATTACTTTTTGAGCATCTTCAACTGACAAGGATAATGGTTTTTCAATCACCACATGCTTATTATTTTCCAAACACAATAAAGCCTGCTCAGCATGAAAACCATTCGGAGAAGCTACATTTACTACCTCTACTTCTTTAGAAAGGTCGGAAGCAAGAAAATCTTCTAGGCTATTAAAAAATTGAGCCCCTTCAAAAGATTCAATACCCAAAGCTTCTTTAGGTTTTACATCTATTAAGGCTACTAGCTCAGCGGCATCATTCCTTGATATCATTTCGGCATGTCGTTTACCAATATGCCCACAGCCAATTACCGCAAATTTAATTTTATCCTGACTCATAAATAGACCGCAAATTTAATCTAAGATACTTTAGATACTACATTATTTACTAATGTATAACGTTCTTGACTTTCCTCACAAACTGCTTCGCCCGCTTCATTAAAGTTGAGTCTGTGACCATACTCGCTCATCCAGCCTATTTGCTTGGCCGGGTTCCCTACTACTAAAGCATAATCAGGGATCGTTTTAGTTACTACCGCACCTGCACCTATAAAGGCATAAGCACCTATATCATGCCCACAAACAATCGTTGCATTGGCACCTACGCTAGCCCCTTTGCCTACATGGGTTTTATCATATTGACCACGTCGGTTTACACCGGAGCGAGGATTGGTCACATTCGTGAAAACACAGCTGGGGCCCAAAAACACATCATCATCACAAGTAACACCGGTATAGATGGATACATTATTTTGAATTTTTACATTCTTGCCTAAAATGACCTCGGGCGATATTACTACGTTCTGACCTAGGTTACAATTTTCACCCATAGTGCAGTTGTTCATTACATGGCTAAAGTGCCATATTTTAGTGCCAGCACCTATGTTACAATTATCGTCTATTACAGCGGTTTCGTGTGCAAAATATTCCATATATAAAGTAAAACGTAAATGTAATAAAAAAAACCGCCACGCTCATGCGTGACGGTTAGTATGGGGTTATTTGTTATTCATAGGTACTACCAATCTACTGCCTCTTCTTTAGGCATTGGTTTTACTTTTTGCGGAATTGGAGCATCCTTAAGGCCGGCAGCTTTAAAATTGGGAGTAGCCAATCTTCGATTTGCAATTTGTTGCTTTATAGATATTTTAGAAACATCCGCTTTTGCTGGAGCCTTAGACTCTTGCATTCTAACAGTTCGTGTACGATCATTATTAATAACCTTCGGTTGCTTTTGAACTGGAGTTAGCTCGGCTGTATTTCTTACTTGCATTACAGGTAAGGCACGTTTCTTTTTTATAATGGGCGTGCGCGCCGGTGTTTCATCCAACTTAAGTGGTGTACGATTATTATTTTGTGCTACTGCAACTTGCGTGCAACAAGCCATAATGGCTATTATTATTATTTTTTTCATGATATTTTATTTTAATATTATTAGTTATTTATTGTTATTCTGTTACCATTACTCTAGTGTGACCACTTCCGTTATCATTCCAGTTCACATTTCCACCACCATAGGCATAGGCTCCCATACCAAATTTATAGGTACCAGGATTTAAACCTGTTCTATATCCGCTAACGGTATAAGTTTGTCTAGTGTTAGGCGCGCATTTTAATTCGAAATAATAACCCTGTCCAGTTGTAGCAACTACTGGCTGACCGGTTTGTACAGAGAATTGCCATCCAGGATAAATACGAAGCTTGTCAGCACCCCCTGAAGCCGTAGAACCTAATTGAACGGTTGTAGTCCAATATACTTTTTGCGTACTAGATGTAATAGTTACAATATCGGAATGAAGCATTTTAGCATCGCCAAGTGTTCCATTAGGAATTGCTGTAATTGTTGGATTTACTATTGCTTGACCTGCAGAATTCGCTTTCCATGTAGCATTACCTGCGGCATCACTTGTAAGTACTTTACCATTGCCAGGTGTACCACCTGTAACTTGTAGGTTAGCAGTAGTAGTACTAGTCGCTGAGATGGTATCCGAGATTAAAGTATCTATTGTAGTTTCTCTTGTAAAATCAGCTCTGCCAAATGCTTGTATTACTAGCTGGTTGGAATTGGACCCTGCTAAGAACTGCGTCTTACCATAGGTTCTTAATGCTACTGCGAAAGGGCTACCTGAATTTTCCCTTGCTTCAATTGCAGTCATGGTTTGACCACTCGCTGGTGCTGTTTTTACTTCAGCTAGAATACCTATACCACTTCCTGTAGTATTTTCTACCTCTGCTAGAACACCATAGTTACTAGCACTACTTCCTCTAACTTTAGTTGCTAATCCTACATTATCAACTGAACTGCTTTGATCGTCCACAGCAGCTATTGCAACATTTTTATTCGCTACACTGGCAGCTGGTTTAAACCCTTTTACGTCCAAAGAAGCTTCTGGGTTGATGTTGTTAATACCAACTTTGTCATTATCCAATGTCATAGTAGAGGTTCCAGAAGTAGAAGTTAATCTAGTTTCATCTAAAAAGTGCATTTTACCCGTTGCATCTAAATTCATGCTATATAGTTGATAGTTGCCCCCAGGACCTCCTTCTAAAGTAATACCTGTAGTATCTTCATCATCAAAAGAGTGCACAGAAAAATTATTCAAATAAACAATATCATCACCTACCATAACCGAATTTGTATCCATTCTCATGATATCGGTGTTCACGGTATTTGAATCATTTTGATATTGAATATACATTCTATTATTACTCCCATTTCTCATTGAAAAAGTTCCTTGTGTATTTCCAGGAATTAATTTAAGGCGGTTATTAAAGCCTTCAGCGTATAATTCTGTAGCATATAAACGGTAAGCATTTAACGTATCTACCGCAAGGCTTGGTGTGGCTATATGATCTGCCATTACAGTATCCATTACAGCAGTGCCATCAAATTGAGACTTCCCATTTACCCATAATGCACGAGTATTAGAAGCATCTACAAAATCTGCCGCAATAATAGCTGAGGATACACCTGCGCCAGGATTAGTAGCTACTGTACTTAATACACCCGTATTAACCGCAGCTGTACCTTGTACCTCCGTCATTAATCCAATATTCTCGTTAGTCCCTCCATTAATATTAGAGTACATACCTACTTTACTGAAAATTGGGCCTGGTGTAACATCATAGGCTGCAATACCTACTCCCATAAATTGGGATATTTTATTAAATGTATCTACTATTCCGTTTACTTCTAAACGTGCTTCTGGGTTTTTAATACCTACACCAATTTTACCATCAGGTGTCATACGCCATTTTTCTACAGGGTTACTGTTCCCTCCTTCAAAAGTTCCGTATACAATATTTCTGGTTCCTACCATTACGTAATCTCCAGGTTCCCCATTACTGTTTACCGCTGTCAAATTCTTACGTGGCAATCCCATATACGTACCAGTAGCATTCGCTCCTAACTTTGAAAATACTAATTCTGATGAAGGGTTTCCCGTACCAGAAGATTTGAAACGTAAACGTGAAAAGCCATTATCATTATCTGATTTTATTTGTACCGTATTACCTATATTGTTCCCAGCATCTGGCGTATAAAAACTATAATCATGATCTGGAGATGCTGTTCCAAAACCTAATCTACCACTACCCATTTCTCTTATTTTTGAGTTGGTCAGCGTATTAGGAGTACCATTAAATTTAGGAATATAACCATTATCACCCGTTGTCCCAGCTTCAGTTACTACACCACCACTGCGCGATCCGCCACCGCTGCCTGCAACTTTTGCTTTACTTGCAAAAATTGCATAAGGTACACTTAGTAATTGAGCAGTACCTACTACTTCATATTTGCTTCCCCCTTTAGGATCAATAGCTACTTGTAAGTATTTATTACCGCTTTCCCAGTTTACTTTATCAAGTGTACCATTTAGTGGTGTACCACCACCAACTTGCAGTGTATACAATCCAAACTCATTAGTAGTTGCTGTTTGTATTTCTTGGTAATCTGATGCTATGGCATCTTCAGCCGAAAGTATGCTTAGTTTTAAGCTTAGTGTTTTATTTGCTAAAGGTGCTCCTTTAACATCTCTTGCTACGCCTTGGTAGTTAAAGAGGCTCGGCGCTTGCGCCAGAATGCTTCCAATCCCTAGGACCATTAGCATAAGTGTCATTGTTATTAGTTTTTTCATGATTGTTTAATTTTTAAAATTGATTTAGTTGTTGTTTATTTTTTGAATTTTGTAGGTATTGCTTTGTTTACTTCCGTCTCCACTAAAGGAAACATTAAGTAAATAACTACCATTGGCTAAAGTGCTCATGTCAAATTGCTGTTGCTCTGATCCTTGATCAAGCCTTGCTTTTTGTGTAAGAATTACCTTGCCGGATAAATCTAAAAGTGTGAGTTGTAAATCGCCACCGCTAGTAAAGTGGGGAGCTACATTTACTTGCCCTCTGGTAGGATTGGGATAAATGAGTAGTTCATCTTGTGAGATAACTACATCTTGTGTGCTCGTAGGTGAAGCGCTCATGGGTTGCAATAAACCTTGGGTAACGGTAATGCTACCGTTACTTGCGGTTTTGATTAAAGCCATTTCGCCTACGGAATAGGAATAGGTTTCAGTACCCAATTTTGCTTGCCCGCCGCTCACATTGGTTGTACTTTGTGCAAAGCCACCAAAGCTGCAGAGGAGTAAAGCAATCAGAAAAATTGTTTGTTTCGTCATAGTTTTTGTTTGTTTAGTTAAAAATTAGAACCCTTTTCTTTGAATTCATTTACAAAAGTAGAAGCACTATTTTTCACCTACAATAGCGAATATTCGCTATAGGGCATAGCGAGTTCGATTTTGTCAATTAATACTAAAATCTATATAACCCTTTATGATAAAGGGTTTCAATACACAATAACTAAAATGAGTGCGTTTTTCTAAAAAACGATAAAATGCGGATTCAATAAATTTTCCTTATTGTAAACCAAGGGTTGCATATGAGGATGTTGAAATACTTGATAGCCCAAACCTAATAAAACTCCATGAGCCGCAGCGGTATCCCACTCCATTGTAGGCGCAAAACGAGGATAAATATCCGCTTCACCTTCCGCTAATACTAAAAACTTTAGGGAGCTTCCCATGCTTACCGTTGATGGATTAGTTAGCCCATCAATAAATTCTTGCGTTTCGGTACTGAGGTGCGAACGGGAGGCTACAATACGCAAAGAATCTTGTTTTTTTATTTCAGCTAAGTCCGTTGGTGTTGATTTAAGAGTCAATGCTTTTTTATCAAAGTCAATTTCTAACCATGCTCCTTTATCTTTTATACCATAAAATAATTTACTCAAAACGGGAACATACACTACACCTAAAACGGGAATCCCATTTTGTATTAAAGCAATGTTTACCGTAAACTCTCCATTACGTTTTATAAATTCTTTGGTTCCATCTAATGGATCCACACACCAATATTGCTTCCAGTTTTTTCTTTCGTCAAAAGGGAT
>CALJNC010000034.1 GCA_937981995.1 uncultured Chitinophagaceae bacterium | reverse complement strand
GTCTAAACGTGGAGGGTTTATAGTACTCGAGTGCCATAAACCCTCCACGTTTTTTCAGAAAAGATTTTACAGCTCAAATACATCGCCATAGTTGGCAATATTGAATCCACGTCTGATCACTTCTTGATACTCCTTGGAGTTTTTATTGAGCAATGGATTGGTATGATTAAAATGAATAAAGTGAATCTTGGCTTTGTCTTCTTCTGATAAATCTTTAAAGAGTTCCATACTTTCAATTACAAACGGATGTGGGATTTCTTTTATATCTCGGCCGGGTAGTTCATTGCCGTCGTAGAAGGTGCCATCTAGAAATGCGTAATCTACTCTTTTGATTTCTTCGATGATATCTTTATCCCACTTCTCCCATTTGTCAATATCGGGTATGAAGAGTGCGCTTTTAGTATCACCAAAGATATTATAACCAGCTGTTTCTGAAAATTCATCTCTGTGAGGAACGTGAAATGAACAAATTGCCATAGGTTTTTCACGATCAACTGGACTTTTTATTGGTCTACAATAGTTACTATCCATTTTGAATAAATAAATATTCTTGAGTTCTATCAGTTGATTCCATGGACCATTGGTTGATAGATACTTAATCATCTTTGGCATAGCAAATACAAAAACCTCTTTTGCATTCATAGCCTCCTTACCCAAATACATTAGCCCGGCATAATGTCCAATATGTGCATGCGTAAGAAAAATACCATCAGGTGTTTCTTTATGTTCGAAGGGTGCCAATTCATTCAGCATTTTCATTTGGGCAGGCATATCAGGTGTAGCTTCAAAAAGACAGGTCTGCTTTATTTCTGGCATAATTAGTCCTAGGCTAACAACTTTACGAGTTGGGTCAGGATTTTTGAATAAGTCTTTACAACAATCTTTTTTGCAAGCAATATGTGGCGAGCCTGCATCTTGTACGTTACCTAAAACGACTAAAGAAGTTTTTGTTATTTTCTTTATTTCTGTCTTTTCTTGCGCAGGATGGCAAGCAATGAGTAAACAGAGTAATAATATGAAAGTTAGGTGACGCATTAGTGTACAGTAAATTTAGCACTACGAATTTCGTTTTTCAATTGTAATCGCAGATAATAAATACTCGGCGCTAAATTGCTTTTTAATTCTATGAGATTTTGTGTTTTTCCTTTTTGAACAAGTTGACCTGTCAAGTTATAAATAAAATAATCTCCTTCCTCTTGATTGTTTTGAAGGTGTATGTCTTCACCTGCTGATAAAATGCTAGGAAAAACGATTAAAGGATTTTTTGAAATAGAAGACGCAGCGGCCGGTGCACAAAAACCAAGATTCATATTAAAATGATGATTCAGATAATTAATCAATACGCTGCTTAATGAATCTGCAAATTTTATTCTATTGGCTTCAGTGTTGCGCACATCGGTCCAATTACATTCTATCTGCACGCCATTGGCACTTACATTGGGTGTGCCACAGGTATGCACCCTTGTATTATGACCACCACTGAAAAAAGCATCGGCTGTATCCGGGTGAATATCCTGCATGCTTGGTACAGAAGGATAGCCAGCATTAGCTAACAAAGTTCCTAGCGCTTGTGGTCCGCGTAATAATTCTGCATGGGTATAGTTATTTACATTATTGGCCACCATGTTTTTTATGGAGCTATAGCCTACAAAAGTGGGTGTATTTAAAGTGCTATCGCTATTGCGCAATCGCGAGCCCCAAAGAAGATAGCCTAACTCTAAGCGTTGTTTGGTATGACCATGACCATGCAAATCAATATAAAAGTTTTCTGCAAAATTGGATTCTGAGATTAAGCGCGCACTATCTATCCAATGTTGAAAAGCAGTCCAAGCAATTTCCGCATCTGGATTCCCACAAGCTCCATCTACTATATCTCTGTTGCAATCTAATTTGGTACGGCGCAGATTACAAACAATGAGGTGAATCCTGCAACCCGTGCGTAAGTGAAACATACTATCTATGGCAAGTGCCAATTCGCGTGTACGGCTATCTCTGACCGTAGTAGGATTATTACACGTTCTATCCGGGATGCTAGTTGGTTCTAATCCACCGCCATGCGGCGCAGATAAAACGATGGGAACATTGCCTACATGATATTCAATGTAGTTATTGGGGCTGTAGATTGTTTGAGCATGTGCGATACTCACGAATAGAATAACTGAGCCCAATAAGGCAATTAGTTTTTTCATTGGGTTTAAAGGTAAATTTTTTTTATCTAGAGTTTTAAACTAATTGCTTGGATTACCAAAACGTACTTTGCCTATAAATATCAAACTTTGGTAAAATTACAATCTTTCCTTTCTTATTGATGAAACCTGACTTTCCGTTTAGTTCAATATATGCTAGTCTGTTTTTAAAACTACTAGCGAAATCATAAATTGGCGGAATAACTATTTGTCCATTTTTATTAATGAATCCGTATTTCTTATTTAACGTGAATGCTGATAATCCTTCACTAAAATTCGTAAGTCCGTCATATATTAGCTGAACCACTATTTTACCTTTTTTATTATAAACTCCCCATTTACCTTTATAGCAAACTATTGATCGACCTTCTGTAAAATTTCCAACTGACGAATAGACAGGAGGGATTATAGTATCTCCATTTTCTTTTATTCTGCCACGACCTTTGTTAGATTCAATACTCCCTGGGTATGATTCTTTTCGGAAAAGAAACTTTTGCTTCACATTCCAATCGTTTTTATAGGTTATTCCACTTTTACGGATTAGTTTATTCTGTAACCACTCATTCAAAGTGTCGCCTTCTATGAAATAACCTTCTTCTACTTGCGCAAAGTTTTTATGAAAAGGATAGCAATTAAAGTATTTACATGGGATAACTATTTTCCCTTTGTTATTTACATATCCGCATTTATCATTAATTCTTACAACAGATAAACCGTTTGTAAAACCCCAATTGACGTCATCAAATTGAAATTTAATAATTGTATCACCATTATAATCTATGAAACCATATTTATCACCGTTGTTGACTGCTGCAAGTCCTTCGTAAAAGTAGTCGGCATCATTATATTTTGGTTTAATTACGATTTTTCCTTTAGTGTCAATATATCCCCATAAACTATCCCTCTGAACAATAGAGTATTTATCGTCCAGTAATAAGTCATCCCAAATAGGTTGAACAACAAAAATCCCTTTATGATTTATGACCCCAAATTTGTTATTAAACTTGACTTCCGCGAATCTTGTTTTACAGGAAGTTAGTATTAAGATTATTATGATAACTAAAGATCTCATCCCACTAAAGATAAGAACTCCTCCTCACTAATAATATTTACACTGCCGAGCTTCTTTGCTTTTTCTAATTTACTACCAGCTTTTTCGCCAGCTATGAGGTAGTCTAATTTGGTGCTTACTCCACTTAGTATTTTGCCACCTTTGGCTTCTGCCATTTCTTCGGCTTGTTTGCGTTTGAGAGTAGGTAGGGTGCCTGTAAATAAAAAAGTCTTGCCCGCAAGTTCGCCACTCGCTTGTGTTTTTTGTTGGTTTTCAAAATTTAAACCAAGTGCTTCCAACTCTTGTAGCAATTCAATACTTTTTGGATTTTGAAAAAAGTCTAAAATAGATTTGGCTACTTTATCACCTATGTCTTCAATAGCTAAAAGTTCTTCTTCCGTTTTGGTGCTGAGTTCATTTAAGTGCGAAACTCCTCGTGCTAAGTTTTTAGCCGTCGTTTCACCTACATAACGAATCCCTAAGCCAAAGAGTAAACGATGCAAGGCTTGTGATTTTGTTTTTTCAATAGCCTCTTGCATTTTTTCGATGCTCTTGGCACCAAAGCCTTCCATGTTTTTTATTTCTTCATAGGGTAAACGATAAATTCCGGGCAGATCTTTGAGTAAACCCATTTCAAAAAACTTACGAATATTACTCTCACCCAAACCACGAATATCTAGGGCGTTTTTAGAAGCAAAGTGAATAATGCGTTCTGCTACTTGTGCATCGCATCCTGTATAGTTGGGGCAACGCCAAACCGCTTCTTCTTCGGGTTTTTCTAGGGTCGTTTCACAAATAGGGCATTGCTTTGGGAAAATCACTTCTTGTTCGCTGCCATCACGCAATTCGGGAAATGATTTCACTACGTAAGGAATCACATCGCCCGCACGTTCTATCAAAACCGTATCGCCAATGCGAATGTTTTTTTCTTTTATAATGTCTTCATTAAAAAGAGAAAGTGAACTTATAGTCACGCCACCAACATACACAGGTTCAATTTTTGCTACTGGGGTAATGCTGCCTGTTCGTCCCACCTGATATTCAATATTCAATAATTTACTAGTGGCTTGTCGTGCTTTGAATTTATAGGCCATGGCCCAACGCGGGTGATGACTTGTCATGCCTATTTTTTCTTGCTGAGCAAAGTCGTTTACTTTGATAACCAGACCATCAATTTCGTAAGGAAGTTCATCGCGTTTTTCTTCAAAGTCAGCGGCGTATTTTATAACGTCTTCTATTTTAGAAAACACCTTCGCTATTTCAAACGAAGAACGAAAACCTTTTTTGCTCAGGTATGCTAAACTTTCATAGTGTGTCTGAAACGGTGTGTCACCATCAATATTAGACACTTGATACACAAAGGCATCCAAATTTCGTTCTGCTACTTCCTTGGGGTCTTTCATCCGCAAGGAACCCGAAGCCGCATTTCGCGGATTAGCTAAAGGTGATTTGTTGTCGGCCGCCAGTTTATCATTAAAGACTTTAAACTTATCTTTTTGTATCACCACTTCTCCGCGCATTTCTATTTGTTTAATCTTCTCTGAAGAAAAATCTGCTGAGAGTGGAATACTTTTTATTTGTTTGGTATTGGTTGTAATATCATCGCCTTGTATTCCATTACCACGCGTAGCACCCCGACTGAAATGATCATTTTCAAATACGAGCGAAATACTCGCACCGTCAAATTTGGGCTCCACACAATACTCGATTGTCATTCCCGCGAACGCGGGAATCTCCCCAAATAAATTACGCTGCTCGTCACTATCATTTTCTTTGCTTAATAGCTTTAAATTCCGCTCATGCCAATCCTGCAAATCTTCTGCATTATAACTATTGTCCAAACTTAACATAGGTACCAGATGCGGCACCGTTTCAAAGTCAGAATTCAGGCCTTTGGCCACGCGCTGAGTGGGAGAGTCTTGAGCGATAAGTGAAGGGTTTTCTTCCTCCAATTTTTTTAGTAAGCTAAAAAGGGTGTCATATTCTTTATCGGCTAATACAGGATTATCTTTTACATAATATTTCCAATCAGCGTAATTTAAAATTGCTATTACATCATTCATTTTATCAGTAGCTACGTCTGATTTGATTATGAATTCTTTTGCTTGCTTAAGGAAATATTTTTCTTGCTGCGTTGTATACACTTCACAAAAGTATTTCATTCTGCTAGAATATTGTGGATTGACCACTCATCATAATTCTAATTCCGCTTATCCCGAAACAAACGCTGTGATACAATAATAACAAGCCTTTGTATTACCTTTATGCTTCAACAAAATTTAAAACTATGGGCATATTATTAGCAGGTATCGGTTCTATTTTTGGTTTCTTACCATTTATATTAATCGCATTTATAATCATTCAAGGCTTCTTCGTCGTTAAACAACAAACGGTGGCATTGATTGAGCGATTTGGAAAGTTTAAGTCTATTAGACGATCAGGCTTTCAATGGAAAATTCCTTTAATTGATCGCATAGCAGGACGAGTAAGCCTGAAAATTCAACAGTTAGATGTGATGGTTGAAACGAAAACAATGGATGATGTATTTGTAAAATTGAAAGTATCTGTGCAGTATATGATTTTGCCAGACAAGGTATATGATGCATTCTATAAATTAGATAATCCACATGCACAGATCACGGCTTACATATTTGATGTAGTGCGTGCCGAGGTGCCAAGATTAAAACTGGATGATGTATTTGAAAAGAAAGATGATATTGCCATTGCAGTAAAACGTGAATTGGATGATGCCATGTTGAATTATGGATACGGAATCGTAAAAGCACTGGTAACGGATATTGATCCTGCAGAGGAAGTAAAAGTTTCGATGAATCGTATTAATGCATCGGAGCGTGAAAAAATGGTAGCCGAGTATGAAGGTGAAGCTGAAAGAATTCGTATTGTAAAAATTGCAGAAGCGGAAGCTGAAAGTAAAAGGTTACAAGGACAAGGTATTGCGGACCAACGTCGCGAAATTGCGAAAGGGTTGGAAGATTCTATGTCAGTATTAAACCGTGCTGGTATAAACTCACAAGAGGCTTCGGCCCTGATTGTAATTACACAGCACTATGATACTTTAAGTGCTGTAGGACAAAATACGAGAAGTAATTTAATTCTCATGCCTAACTCTCCAGCAGCAGCAAGTGATATGCTTACCGATATGGTAGTTGCATTGAACGCTACACAGAATATGAATGATGCTCAGAAAGGGATTGAGTAGTTCAAAAATTAATTCTTACAAAGCTCCTACACATGTGTGGGAGCTTTTCTATTTAAGGACTTATCTTTAGCGACTTATGAAAAACATTTGCCTAGCTAGTACTTCAACTGTTCACGGAAAACCTTACTTAAGTTATCTGCATGATGAAATGAAAATTTTATTTGACGGAATAGATGAAGTAGTTTTTGTGCCTTATGCGCAGCCAGGTGGTATCAGCTACGATGGGTATACGGCTAAAGCGCAAGAGGGTTTTGAAGCCTTAGGTATCACAGTAAAAGGAGTGCACACTTTTGATAATCCTTTTGATGCGCTAAAAAATGCAAAGGGAATTTTTGTTGGGGGTGGCAATACTTTTTTACTTGTCAAAACAATTTATGAAAACAACCTCATGGAATGTATGCATGACGTGGTGAGCGCTGGTACACCTTATTTGGGGACGAGTGCCGGTAGCAATATAGCAGGTGTGAATATGAGAAATACGAATGATATGCCTATTGTATATCCACCTAGTTTTGATTGCATGGGCTTAATACCTTTTAATATCAACGCACACTATTTAGATCCTGATCCCAGTTCCAAACATATGGGTGAGACAAGAGAAACCCGTATCAAAGAATTTCACGCGAATGAGGAGAACACAGTTTCTGTGCTGGGAATCAGAGAAGGAAGTTGGGTGCGTGTACAGGGCGATGCCATTACGTTGGGTGGTGATTTGTCTGCCAGACTATTTAGCCCCAATAAAAAACCGGTTGAGTTATCAACCGGTTCTAATTTGAATGATTTATAAATCCCTACAATATAGGATCATCAAATAATGAGATCTTAAAATGATTGAATCATTAACTTATGTCTTGATATAATGTTCAATTCATTTCGCAATTCCAAAATATATATTCCTGGCGTTAATCCAGTAGTGCTCATTTGCTCTACTTCTTTTTGGAATGCCTGAGGTGCTAATACCGTTTTGCCGTAGAGGTCATATAAGCGTGCGCTGATCTGCTCTTGATTGGTTCCGCTTACTTTTATATTAATGTATCTGCCAGCTGGGTTGGGAAAAATATCAATCTGATATTTTTTATTGTTCAATTCATACACTGCCAATGGGGCAGCAACAGAATCAAACCAACGAAAGCATTTCATCATTTCTGCATCCCTGGTAGGAAAAGAAAAAGTGTGTGGAATACCAGGCATGGAAACAAATTTTCCGGTGCCGCCATTGGCTACTAAGCTGTCATAAAGTAACTCATTATTTGAATAAGAAAAATCTGCCGTGCCAGAACAAAAACAAGTAGGCGTTTTAGATAAGTAGTTATAATCCGAATGGTTTATAGCCGGAAACCAAGCATTGAGTGGAATGATTCCTCTGAAGCTGTACACATCGTTCCATGCCTGCCGAACCGTGGCTTGACCATTACAAGAAAAGCCTGTCAAGTAAACGGCATTCGTATCTATATTATATCCCAGTTGATTCATGGTAGAATCAATTACATTGGGTATAATTTGCCCGGCTGCACCCGTGATTTGAGAACCATTGTAATCAGGGCAAACCAAAATAGCACCTATACTATCTGCTAGAGAAATAAAATTATCTCGATACGCAGTGGCCGTGTTGGGTCCACAGCCATGCAATGCCACAATGAGTGGGTATTGATTAGCACTATTGTATGATGAGGGTACATAATACTCAACATCATGCGATGATGAATTGAATATTATTGGATCATTAAAACTCCCGGTCATTTGTGCTTGGCTAGCAAAGGCAAGCATAATTAAAATTAGTGTTGTTAGTAGTTGTTTCATGTTTGAAATTTATTTTTAAGATGATTAATTAGCAGGTCTATGTTGAGTACTTAAATTTTCTTTTCAGATCGTTATTATTTTGTAAATAGTCGACTGATTTTATTCCCTGCATTATCTGTTAAAACAAAAAGGTAATTACCCTTTGATAAGGAGGTAATGTCATTAGAGATTTTATTGTTTCCTTTTATAACTTGGGACTGTCTGCTAGTAATTTTTTTGCCTTCAACAGTGTAAACCCCTATTTCAATTTCTTGATTTATTTTACTTTTAATTTCAATGTTTATATTATCCGTAGCTGGGTTGGGATAAAGTGAGACTAGCTGATATGGACTGTTGATAGTAGTAATCTCTTGATACCCCAATGCAATTCCACAGTCAGTGAATTTTGATAAAAATAGTTTAGGTTGTCCACCGCCACTTAAGTCAGCCCATACACTGTATGTGCTACAATCATTACGGGCAGAAGAATTATAGTCACCAGCAAAGTTTGTAGTGGCAAAACTTCCAAAATCAGATTGCTGATTGGTTAGTTTAAACGGTGCATTAAAGTTTTGTCCGTTGTCATCTGAAACCATAAGGTAATAGTCAGATTTTTTAGTATTGTCTAAACCATAAGTTGATAGGGATACTTTATTACCCGCTGCTGATACATTGATAAAAAATCCGTCTAAACCAAGTGCTGTATTTACATCTAGTGGAGCGCTCCAAGTAAGTCCTCCATCTACTGAGCGCGCATAAAATGCTTTGGGTGCTTGATTGGGTGCAAAATCTGTCCAGGTTATGTGTAAATTGTTTGCTCCATCTATGGCCAAAGAAGGTGCAGCATTTTCTCGGTCGTTTACATAGTGTGGTGCGGCAGGAAAAGGATTTTGAGATGTTCCTACAGGGTGCACATTCGTAAACGTAATGCCACCATCGCTAGATGAGGCATGAAAAATTCCAAAAGGTGGGGCTATCTGAGCAAATGAATAATGTAACACACCATTTTGATCTACGGCTACATTACTTAATTGATAATTACCCGCAACAGCTGTTGCAAAAGGACCAAAACTGCTAGCATTTTGCGCTTTTGACCGAACTTTAAGACCACCGAATGTGGCTGTATAATTTACACAACCTAGGTAAAGTTTATTTGCATGAGGGCCGTTGCTATGATCTATAGCCATCCATTGTCTGTCACTTACACCGTCTTTAAAGTTGGCAATATTTTGTATTTGATTAATTAGTACACCTTCCGAAAAGAATCTATCACTTGCATTGGTACCTTCAAACTGAAACGTTTGACCATTATCTAAAGAGCTAGCCCAGAAACCAGTAAAGAAAGCACTATCTGTTAGCTGATTATAGTATAGATAAATCCAAGAGGTGTAGAGTTTGCCTGTTTTGTCATATGCCATAATAATATCACCTCCTCCAAGAGCTGGTAAACCAGGATAAGAAGGATTACTTAAAGTCGGTGCGTCAAATGAACTTTGTGTCCACGTATTACCCGCATCGGTAGAATAATAAATTTTAAAATTTAAACCATTGTTCTGTTCCATATAACCCACTGCCATTTGATTGCTGTCGCTTGGGTTGATGGCAATATGCGCTTCAGCCTCGTTGAGTCCTGCTTGGGTAGAGCTTGATACTGGGTTGCTTTGTAATTGTGCCAAGGCATAGATCTGGCAGAATAGAAGAGTGATGAGAATTAAATTTCTTTTCATTTTTTATTTTTTTAGTAAAGAATCACGCGGAATTGTTAGCTTCCGATTAATCGTTCGGTTGATCTGTTCTTGATGAGATATGTTTGAACGAGTTTCGGTGGCAGTGTTGTGTTTTTTTCTTTTCTTGCAGGTGCAAGAAAATGAAAATAGTATTATAACTGATACTATTAAAGAGAGTGTTTTTTTCATTTCGTCAAAAATAAGTATACGTTGAATAAGTATATCGTTCTACTACTTTAAAAGTTACACGATAAAAAAAATAAAATATTCACATATAAATGTTTGAATGGTATACCTCGGTTGTGATTAAAAGGACAGTGATGCATTCTTATTTGATTGTACGAGATATGATAGTGTGGTTAAAAAGTGTTTTTCAAAGTTAAAAAAGGTTAATAGGTTCACTAGAGTATAGATAATAAGAATATTTTTGAACCTTAAATGGGTAGGATCAAATTATATCTAGCAATTTTTTTGTTCACGATGATTTCATTTCTTTCCTTTTGGATTGCTTCAGAATATAATATTGAACTTGACACGCAAAGAAGGGAGGCTGAGATT
Organism: uncultured Chitinophagaceae bacterium; assembly: GCA_937981995.1. Lineage (GTDB taxonomy): Bacteria > Bacteroidota > Bacteroidia > Chitinophagales > Chitinophagaceae > JAGNRR01. The sequence continues at coordinate 5,657 of CALJNC010000034.1, read as the reverse complement.
GCCGAAAATGAAAAAATTCGGCAATTAGTTTTTCAAGAACCAATAGATGAGGGCAATGATTTTGTCCATCCAAAATATGATTCGGCTTATCTGGCTCCAACGTCCGAGGCTGATGAAGATTCGACTAATGTTCTACCATTAGAATTAGAAAAAGAAGAACTAGAAGCAGCCAAAAAGGCTATCGAAGAAGGAATGCTAGAGATTTTTAAAAGTGGGACCCCAAAACCTCAAGTATCCGCATCTAGTGTACTTGCAAAAATCTTACCTCAAATTATATTTGCCTTCATTCTATTTTTAGCAACCTTACTCGTTTTTATAGCACTGTATAGAATATTTAAAAAGCAAGAGGAAATAAACTTAGAAAGAGACTATTTTATAAGTAGCCTGACCCATGAATTAAAAACACCCTTGTCTATTATATCGGTTGCTTTAGAGGCGATACAGAACTACCAAAAAGACCCTGAAAAACATAAACAGTATATTACATCAGCCCGAGGTCAAATAAAAAAACTGAATAAAAGCATTGACCAAATCTTGACTTATAATGATGATTCTAATTTGAATATTTTTATTGAGCAATTGAATTTGAATGAGGTAATACAAGATGTAATACAAGATGTAGATAAGATGGTTGTGCAAAAAAACGGCTTGATCGAATTTGATTCCGGCGTGGAAAATGCGATGTTGAGCATAGATAAACATCACTTTACCAATATGCTTTATAACATAATTGATAATAGTATCAAGTATAACGAGCAAGAGCCCAGGATATTTATTTCTATACATGCGGAGGATAATGCTTACCGTATTCGGATACAAGACAATGGCATTGGTATTGATGGTAAGAATCAACAGCACGTTTTTGATCAATTTTATAGAGCAGATAAAAACAATAAAAACGGACATGGCATTGGCTTATACTATGTAAAAAAAATAGTGGATGCGCATGACGGAACAATACAAATAGAAAGTATCTTGGCTAAAGGCACGACCTTAATTTTAAAATTCCCCAAGAATGAAAAAAGCTAGTATACTCTATGTAGAAGATGAAATTAGTTTGGCTTCTATCGTAAAAGACACTTTGCAAGGGCAGGGATTCTTGGTACATTGGTATCCTCATGGTCAGGACATTCTTACACAAATAGAAACGCATCATATAGATCTAGTCATATTGGATGTTATGTTACCCAAACAAAATGGTTTTGAATTGGCCGAGAAAATATCTTTGGTGCATCCTGATTTGCCATTTTTGTTTACCTCAGCCAAAAATCAATCAAGCGATGTAATTCAAGGATTAAAATTAGGCGCCAAGGATTATCTCAAAAAGCCATTTAATTTAGAAGAGCTTTTGCTCAGAATAAATAATATTATCTCTTTAAATCAACCTTTACAAGCGATACAGAATAAAAGTATTGCCATAGGTCAATACATTTTTAATGCGTTTGATCAAACATTGATTTTTGCAGATACAGTACGAAATCTTACACATTTAGAAACGGAGATTATTAGCCACTTGGTAAAAAAAATTAATAGCGACCTGATTAAAAAAAATATGCTCCTTCAAATTTGGGGTGACGATACACAGTCCAACTCACGGAATTTAGATGTCTATATTAATAAGATCCGCGATTACCTCTCTCAGGACTCAAGCATCAGAATTGTTACTCTCAGAGGGAAAGGCTATCGATTTATAGTTGGACCTTCTGAATAAAAAGGACCCCTGTCATACATATTGCGGTAGCTAAACGTTTTGCACTCTCTAAACATTCCAATCTGAATGAGTAGGACTGTTTTGAGCCAGCTAAATCTATTAACTTTATTTAACCTTAGTAAATATTATTTAACCAAACCATTCATTTTTCACATCCGTCTTGGTAGTCTAAAACATTTATAAATTATGAAAACAAAGAAAATTTACACAATTTTATTAGCCCTGGCTTTCGGCTTAGTAACAAGTTATTCTGCTCAGGCACAAACCTTTACAACCATTGCAACTGATGTCAGTGGAGATGGTGACTTTCCAGGATTATTAGACGGTACCCAACTGGAGTACTTTTATGATGCTACGACAGACAGTATCACTTTCAGGGTCACAGTGACCAATTTTTCGGCTAATCAGCAGGCGGTTGGTGTAAACGTAATGGTCAACATCCCAAATGGTGGACAGACTTTTAATTTTTGGGGCTGGGATAATGGTGCTGCTTATCACAGATTAATGACTACTTGGGTAACGGGGACACCGCCGAATTATTCAGGAACTATCGGTATTGCCGATAATGCTGGCATTAATGCAAATAATTATACTAATCTTAGCGCAAACAATATCAAAATAAGTTTGGGAGGAGCCAATCAAATATTGTTACAAGTTAAAAGAAGTGATTTAATTCCTGATAGTTTTTTCGGAACTAGTAATACAATTACTTGTGTTTGCGCAGCGGCTGTTGGGTCAAATACTTCATGGAATGATGATATTTATTCGCCAAGTGGTACAATCACTATTAATAAGGGTTTTCCAACAAGTGTTCTTGATATGACCAAGCAAAATAATTTACCCCTAAGAATTTATCCAAACCCTGCTGCGGGTCAAGTAACTATTTCGGCTGACAAGCACTTAAAAAATGCAAATGTAAAAGTGATGAATCAGTATGGTCAAGTAGTGCAAGAGGTGAGTAACGTATCGGGTCAAAATTATTCTTTAGAGACTTCCTCTTTTAGTGCAGGATTTTATATAATTAAAGTTCTTAACGCTGATGTCTCTTACAGCAATCAGTTTACTATAAAGAAATAAGTAGAAGTTACATCTTTTCATAAGCGTCTCCTTTGGTCAAACACAGGAGGCGCTTTTTTATTATCAAATCAAATTGCTTCCAAGCTCACCACAATTCCCTTACTAGCTGGCGTATGCGAGCGCTTTGCAGTTTGGTCAATTGGCACGAGTACATTCGTTTCGGGGAAGTAGGTTCCTACCGTTCTACGAGCTATTGGGTAAGAGATAAGCGTAAAGTTTTTAGCAAGGCGTTCTTCATCATTAAAGTGTGAACGAATGTGTACGTTTTGTTTGTGTTTGAACCCGAGTTCTTCTAAATCTTTCGGATTAATAAGAACAACGCGTCTTCCATTTTTGATACCACGATAACGATCGGCCATGCCATAAACCGTTGTATTGTATTGGTCATGACTACGATTAGTAATCATGTAGAATTGTTTGTCTTGCAAACGATTCTCAGGTACTTCATTTAATGTGAAGTTTGCTTTTTTATTAGCAGTATTAAATTCTGCTTTGCGGGCACCATTGGGTAAATAAAAACCTTCAGGTTTGCGTACACGTTCATTATAATTATCAAATCCTGGGATGGTGGCTTCAATCGCGTTTCGAATGTTATCATAATTGGCAACCATGTGGTCCCAATCAATTTTTGAGTTGGCGCCTAAAGTTGCTTTGGCTAGCTCCGCTACAATTTTTGGTTCGCTTAATAAAGTTTCAGCACAGGGCTTAAAAATTCCTTGTGAACTATGCACTACACCCATGGAGTTTTCTACCGTTACAAATTGCTCGCCGCTTTCTTGCTGATCATTATCCATTCTGCCTAGGCATGGAAAGATTAAAGCTTTTTGCCCGTGTATTAAATGCGAGCGATTCAATTTGGTAGAAACATGCACGGTGAGTTCACATTTCTGCAAAGCCTCTGCTGTATAATCTGTATCTGGTGTGGCGCTTAAAAAATTTCCGCCCATGGCAAAAAATACTTTTCCTTTTCCCGCGTGCATCGCTTTGATGGCGTCTACTACATGATAACCATGTTCTTGTGGTGGCGTAAAACCAAATTGTTTCTGAATATTATCAAGCAACCATTGTGGAGGAGCTTCCCAAATCCCCATCGTACGATCGCCTTGCACATTGGAGTGTCCACGCACAGGACAAGTTCCTGCGCCGGGTTTGCCAATACTTCCTTTTAATAAAAGGAGATTTACAATTTCTTGCACGTTGGCCACACCATTTTCATGTTGCGTAATGCCCATGGCCCAACAGATAATTATTTTTTTATTTTCAATAAGTAGCTGTGCTGTAGCTTCAATGTCTTCATAAAATAAACCAGCATCATCTGCTAGTTCTTTATAATCTAAATCCTTGATATTTTCAATGAGTGCTTCGTAACCGGCCGTTTTATTTTTTATAAAGTCTAAATCAAAAACAGTCCCTGGATTTTTTTGCTCAGCATCATACATCAATTTCATAAGTGCCTTGAGCAAAGCAACATCGCCATTGGCTCGCACTTGTAAAAAAATATCAGAAAGCGCCACACCGCCTTTCAAAATTTTGAGTGGACTTTGTGGGTTGACATATTTCATTAAGCCCGCTTCGGGAAGAGGATTCACTGCAACAATTTTACCACCATTTTGTTTGCATTTTTCAAGGGCGTTTAACATGCGGGGATGATTAGTGCCCGGGTTTTGACCAATGACCATCACCACTTCCGCTTCATTAAAATCTTGCAAGGTTACAGATCCTTTTCCTATACCCACCGTTCCACTTAACCCTACGCCACTACTTTCGTGGCACATGTTCGAACAATCGGGTAGGTTGTTGGTTCCATATTCTCGTACAAAAAGTTGATACAAAAAAGCGGCTTCATTACTCGTGCGACCCGAAGTATAAAATATTGCTTCGTCAGGCGAAGCCAAATTCTTCAATTTATCTCCTAATTTTTTAAAGGCATCTGCCCAACTGATTTTTTCATAATGAGTGGCGCCTTGCGGCAAATACATTGGTTCCGTTAGGCGTCCTTTTTTGCCTATGGTAAAGTCATCCCAAGCACTCATTTCTTGTACACTATGTTTTGCAAAAAAATCAGCCGTTATTTTTTTAGCGCTACGTTCTTCGGCAATTGCTTTGATGCCGTTCTCGCAGTATTCACCAATTTTACTTCGGTCGTCATCGGGGTCTGGCCAGGCACAACCGGGACAGTCAAAACCTTTTTTCTGATTGATTTTAAGTGAAGCTTTTAAGGCCTCACCTGGCTTCATATATTTCAGCATATGCTGAATAGAAGAAGTAATAGCGGGAACACCCACAGCCACATCTTTCGTTTGGGCTAAGGTGATTTCTTCTTGTTCTTCGAGCGGGCGGTTATGGATTTTGTTTGACATAGTGAAGCTTAAAAATACAATGAAAAGCACGTTTTGCAATTGTGTTTTCTGAAGAACTGTTTAAATTGAACTTTATATATTAGGATTGAACTACTGCTTAGTGTTAAATTGCGTTTTATCATTATGAACGACAAGACCCTAGTTTCCTTAAAACAAGTTTTAGAAAACATGCCAAGCGATTGGTTGAACTTAACAACGCATCGCTTAGATATTTATGATGAAAGTCAAGCTAAAGTGCAGTTCACACAAGAATTTGAAAAATTAGTATCTGCCAATAATATTACGCAAGCAAGCTTGCAAGCCTTGCCCACTGCTTATGATTATATAAGATTGGGTCATCCTTTGAGTTGTATTTTAGAATGGGCGATAGCCAAAACCAATACACTAGCACCGAATAACGTCATTAGTTTTTCATCGCAGACCACACCGATATTAGCGGTATTGCGTAAAAATTTATTCGACAATAAAAACACAAGAATTCTTTACACGGATCAACTCCCTGCAAACTT
>CALJNC010000033.1 GCA_937981995.1 uncultured Chitinophagaceae bacterium | reverse complement strand
TTAGAGCACCTAGAAAAAGAACTAGGCTGGGAAGAAATGGGCAAGCAAATTAACATTCGATGTTTCAATTTTGACCCATCTATTAAATCTAGTTTAAAGTTTCTACGTCGAACACCTTGGGCTAGAGACAAAGTGGAATATTTGTATTTGAAGACGATTGGTAAATTGTAATTACAAACGCACAAGAACCCAGCTCAAAAGCTAGGCTGCATTCTTGCGCTAGTCACTAAGCTAATTTACCTTTGCGCCCAATGCTTGACAAAACGTGGGTAGGCGCCGTAAGCTATTTAAATACAAAACCATTAATCTATGGTTTTGAGCAAGGGCAAATGCAAGAAGATGTGCATTTGGTATTGGACTATCCTGCAAACCTTGCCAAGCGAATGAACAAAGGCGAATTAGATGTAGCCCTTTTACCCATAGCCGCTATTGCTGATTTGAAAAACGTGCATGTAAATGATGCGCATATTTTTAGTACGTATTGTATAGGTGCAAATGGACCCGTAGCTTCTGTATGCTTATTTTCGGAAGTCCCGCTAGAAGAAGTGCAGGAAATCTACCTTGACTACCAAAGCCGCACAAGTGTGGCACTCCTAAAAGTGTTACTTAAAAATCATTTCAAGCACCAAGTCAAATTTATAGAAGCAGATGAAAATTACATCCCTAAAATAAAAGGCACTACCGCAGGATTAATCATAGGTGACCGTGCTTTTGAGCAACTAAAACACTTTAAACATATCTATGACCTAGCTGCCGAATGGAAAACCTTTACCGGTTTACCTTTTGTATTTGCTGCCTGGGTGACCAATAAAAACCTAACGGAAAAATTTGTATTTGATTTTAATAAGGCAAATGCCTTAGGCTTTGAACACTTAGAACAAATTATTAAAAGAGAGAATTACTCACAGTACGACCTACGGACCTACTACACACAAAACATTAGCTACCAACTCAATGATGAAAAGCATCAAGCGATTGAATTGTTTATGAAATATATTAGTGCACTTTAATGATTAACTTAGCCCCGTGTTCCAACGAATTATCATAGCCTTTATTCTATCCGTCATCATATTCTCTTGCGGTACCAGCAAGAAATCAAAAAACATTTTTAGCATCAACCAAGTAGCAGGTGTAGAAAGTTTAGATCCTGCTTTTGCCAAAAACTTAAATATCATGTGGCACACGAATAATCTGTACAACAGATTAATTGAGTATGATGATGATATGAATGTAATACCTTCTATTGGAAAATCTTGGACTGTGACTCCTGATCGTAAAACCTATACCTTCATAATACGGGATGATGTATTTTTTCATGACAATGAAGCCTTCCCTAATGGTAAAGGACGCAAAATGACAGCTTACGATGTCGCCTATTCCTTAGGTAGAATTATTGACGAAAAAGTAGCTAGTCCGGGCGCTTGGATTTTTAATGGCAACATAGCAGACACCAAACCATTTGAAGCAACGAATGACACCACCTTTATATTGAGATTAAACAAACCGTTTAATCCAATCATGGGTATTTTATCCATGCAGTATTGTGGTATTGTACCCAAAGAAGTAGTGGAAAAATGGGGTAAGGATTATCGCTCACACCCATGTGGTACCGGGGCTTTTGTAATGAACCACTGGGAAGAAGCTGTAACCATAACCTATCAGCGCAACCCGAACTATTGGGAGAAAGATAGCCAAGGAAATCAACTCCCCTACCTTGATGGAGTAAAAGCAACGTTTATTGATAGTAAGGCCACTGAGTTTTTAATGTTTATGCAAGGCGACTTAGATTTTATGAATGGAATTGATGCCAGTTTTAAGGATCAAGTACTAAGCAAAAAAGGAGAACTCAAAGAGGCTTTTTCTGATAAAATTGAATTGCAAAAACACGCTTATTTGAATGTAGAGTATCTCGGCATTTTACAAGAAAAAGGAAAAACAAAAACAGAAGTTCTACTCAATAAAAAAATACGCCAAGCGATCAATTATGGTTTTGACAGAAAAAAATTGATTTTGTACTTACGTAATAGTATTGGTCAAGCTGCTATTAATGGCATGGTGCCTCCGGGTGTTGCCGGTTTTAATCCTGACGAGGTAAAAGGATATGAATACAATCCTGCCAAAGCAAAAGCATTAATTGAAGATGTAAAGAAAAAATCCAAAAGCCCGATTAAAGTCACCTTACTAACTCCTGATAACTATACAGACCGTTGCAATTTTATTGCGTCTCAATTAAAAGAGATTGGTATTGATGTACAAATTGAAATCATGCAGCCCAATTTATTGCGCGAGCAAATGAGTAACTCTAAGGCAGATTTCTTTTGGGCTACCTGGATAGCTGATTACCCTGATGCTGAATCTTACTTAACTTTATTCTACTCAAAGAATACAGCGCCACCTAACTACACTAGATTTAACAATGCACAATACGATGCATTGTATGAGCAAAGCCTTACCGAAGAAAATTTCGAAACCAAATTGAAATTGTATAACGAAATGGATAAAATCATTATTGAAGAAGCGCCCTGTGTGCCTTTATTCTATGATGAGGTCGTACAGTTTGTACAAAAGCGTGTTCAAAATTTTGAAACCAATTCATTGAATTTGATGATTTGGAAGGAGTTGAAAGTTACGGAGTAAACATGGAAGGTTTATGGCCAAGATGTACTAGAAACCTTCCATGTTTTGTTTCCTGGAAACCATAGCCCAAGTCTCTTTAGCATCTTGCCACAAATACAAAACTGCAAACCATATTACGAAGTGATAAGCCAAATCAACTCCTAAACCTAGAACATCAATTGGAAAAATATGCTCACTGCATCTACAATAGGTTTGAATAAAATCAGCTGGAAAGCCATAACTTTTACTTCCACAACTACTACTCCTTTCTCGAAGGAATAGCAAGGCAATGTTTGAGAAAACAGTTAGTTTTAAAGGAATACTATATTTTTTAATTTGTTTTTTTGTTACCATAAGAATCTAGTATTTATATATGTAAGGTTTTTCCAAGTAATTTGATAGGGACCCATAAAATCAGCATGTAAAAGCAATGCTACCAGTACAACAAAAACCAACATAGACAAGATATAAATAAGCAAACCACCCCATGCTGAGAAAAGCCAAGTGTACAAATCAGTAAAACATTGAATCTTGTTATAAGCAATTTCTTTTTGAACATCCTGGGATACAATATTGGCAATAGCAATACTTAAAAACATGACTACCTGAAATAAGGCAAAATAGGATAGCGCCACAAAAGGTGGAACAACTAAAATCCAACCTACTGTAACGCAAACCAAATAGTAACAAAATAATTTTGCTATCAACAACAAACAACTAAGTATCGCTATTAAAAAGAAGCAAGCAAAGATCACTCGAATAAGGTAATTTGTAATTGTACCTGCCAGTCTGTAAATGAAATACATTGTAAAGGCAATAAATTGAATAACTCCAAAAATGGGCATCAATTCAAACTCCTGCCCTCCCATGTCCCTAAAAAAATACCAAAGAACATAACCCAATACGGGCCAAACAATAAATGCCATTTTCTCCTGAATATGAATGGGACTTTCATTCTTATTTTCAAATCGCAATTTTGATTTAATAAAAACAACAGTGTGCTTTAGTATGGCATGGTAACCAACTAGTACGTGTATTAAAATTGCTATTAACGCTAGTATCATCATTCCTATACTTTCCATTTTTTAATCTTTTAAAAAGTTATTTAATTCTTCGAGTATGGCGAAAATTGGCCCTATGAACCATAACAATCCAAACAGTAAAATGATATGCATACCTGAACTCCAAAAGACTTCATCGAAGCTGGGCATACCGGCACCAAGTATCCAGAAAGAGATTAATTTAATTTTCATATTGAGACATTTTAGTAAAAAACAAATAGCCAAATCCTAGTACAAAGGCATAGCCAATGCTTACAGACCATGTATAGGTAAATAAGTTAGGATGCATACTATGGTAAACGCATTCCATAAGCAAGGCTTTGGGATGGGTAACAATGTCCCAAGAATTCCAACGTAAATACCTACCCAAGTAAACACCAAAGCCCGAAAGCAAAATAATACTGGCAATAAGAACATGCGTAAAGCTAGTTTTGAAATAACGGCCAATGACTAATTGTAAGTTTCGTAGTGCAAGTATGTTTAATAACAACCCAATTAAGGCTGCATAAAACATAAGTAGGATATCAAAGAAAAATGGTACGGGAGGTCGCTCACGCAGATGCTCAAAATCTGATATTAAGTACAATGCATTGGGCAAGAAAAGAATGCATACCAATGCAGTAAATACATTTTGGAACTTGGATAATTTATTATTTCGCATGAATTCGCTAATAGCAAATGGCACACTTGCCAAGAAGGTATTCCACATAAGAAATATGTAGGACACAGTATCCGAGTATAGCATACGAAAGCCAACCATTCCAAAAAGTATAAGTACGGATAGTAAAAGAAGATTATTTTTGTTCCCTCCTATTCGGAGGGCAGTTTTCATATTAATTTTATTCATAATTATATAAGTTCTAAAATTTTAGGTAAAAGGATTATTGCTCCAATAATGGCACTGCACACACTTGCAAAAAATACCGCACCCGCTGCAACATCTTTTATTACTTTTATTTCAGTACTGTAATAGGTTGTGGTCATATCACAGCTTTTTTCAACCGCGGTATTCATGGTTTCGAGGCCAATGACTACAGCAAAACATAGTATGAGAATGCTCCACTCAATAGAATTACAATGTGTAATACCAGCCAGTATGCACACTGTGGCTAAGGCCACAAAGTGAATTTTTAAATTGCGCTCTATATACAACGCATGTGCTAAGCCTGTAATAGCGTACCAAAAAGATTTAATATTTATCATGTCTTGTTTATTTGTCTTCAATTAGCTCGGACTAACCATTACTTATCAATCCGAGCCAAAAGAAGTTTTTTAAGTTATTTAGAGTACCAATTTATTTTACGTGACACATACATTACGATAGCCAAGATTATAAACAGTCCTATGCTTCCAAATAAGAGCGCACGATCTTGTAATTGGATAAGTGAGAAAATGAATACATACAATCCACTTAAGAAGGCACTGAAAATCAATCCGCTTTTTAAAGATTGGAAAACACTTTTGGTATAGGTCCCCAATAAACCAACTGTGGCACCTGCCGAGATTAAATAGGCCCAGTTAAAGCCAACCAACTCAGAGAAAGAAAGTAATAAGGTATAGAAAATACATAAAGCAAATCCTACCAATACATATTGTATGGCATGTGCATTTTTCTTCTGTAAAATTTCAATGAAGAAGTAAACTACAAAGGTTAATAAGATAATGAGTATGCCGTATTTAACCGATCGCTCATTCTTACTATAATGATTAACGGGTTGTAATAAATTAACTCCAAAAGAAGAGCCAGATACTTGATAATTCTCTCCATCTGCCCATTGCTGCGGGTACTCTCTATTAATTGAAAGCATAGTCCAATCAGCAGTAAACGATGAATCTGTCACTGTTGAGTTTGGGCTACTGCCTTCAAAAGAAGGATTAGACCAATTTGCTTTTAGCTTCACCTTGGTAGTTTTACCATAAGGCAGAAAGAACAATCCTTCTGAGCCACGAAGTTTCAATTTCATATTAAAATCTGTAGTCGTATTCAAATCTGCTGCACTTAAATTGATTGGCGCACTTAAGCCTTTATCAATGAGTTTATTATTGGGCATACCGGCACTTAACTTTATATCCTGCCCTTTCCAACTCATTTGCATCTCTTCGTTAATCCCCATAAAGTCAGATATCCCAAAAAGTATTTGTGCCTCTGATAGGATTAAATTTTGCTGTGGAATTTTAAGTGCGCTGAAATCAAGCTTGTCAAAATTTCCCGTGATGTTTAAGTCAGAATTATAAACCACCATCTCAAAAATGGAGCGATACTTAATTTCTGGATTTAAATTGCCGTTGATGTTTAGCTTATTTGGCAAAAAAGAAGCGTAGCTTTTTACTTTGGTAATTTTGTTCTTTGGGCCTTTTACCATTTCCCAGTAAGGAATAGAAATTACAGGACCTCTAATTTCTTGTTGCTTACCCCATTGGGCGGCAATCTCTCGTTTTACTTGATTGGATCGATTGGCGCGCTCCTGTACCAAGGAGGAAATAAAGAAGGTGGGGATTAAAAGTACGAGGACTAAAAATCCAATAAGGCCTCCCTTGAGCAATATTTTTTGTTTTTGCCAAAAGCTCATGTTATCGCTTTCTACTGGGAAGTTGTCCTTGTTTTGAAGATTTTCTGTTGGTGTTTCTTGTGGTGTTGTGTCGTTCATAATTTATTTTTTTTAAAAGTACTTTGAATTTCAAAGTTAGTTGGGTAAAAAAATTTTATACTACTGCAGGTTCTTAATCATTTGTTCAAGTGCTGTTAAATGAAGTTTAAAAGCTTTCTCACCAGCACGCGTTACTTTATAAGTAGTGTTGGTTTTACGACCTATAAATCCTTTCTCTACTTTAATAAACTTGTTTTCTTCTAAGGTTTTTAAATGTGAGGCTAAGTTGCCATCGGTTACATCTAATACTTCCTTCAAAAATTTAAAGTTCACTCCATCGTTTACAAGTAAAGCACTCATAATGCCTAGTCGTACCCGGTGATCAAATATTTTATTTAGTTTATGTATGTTCATTTTTAGTTTCAGCTAATAGATAGTCTACAGGCTAAGTACGTGCTACTCATTATTATTTCCACGCTCATATTTACTCCACATAACTACTCCATATATTATGTGCAATACGCCAAACCCGAGCGTCCAAAAATACAGACCATATTGTGGCAACCAAAGATTTAGTAAACCTAATCCTAATTGACAATATCCTAAATACTTTATTTCACTTAAAGTGTATTTGCTACCATTAATGAGTCCTAAGCCATAAAAAAGCAAACAAGCTGGTGCTACCAATGCATAATTATTTTCAAGGATTAACTTAAGAATCAAAGCCGCACCAATTCCCATTGGCAAGAGCGTATTCCAAAGCAATCGCAACGAAGTTTGCCCCCATATGGGCGTATTGTCTTTTTTACTTTTACGTAGGGTAAAAAGAAAAGCAGTTATCAAAGCAGCAATAAATACGAGAAGCCCAATGATTATTAATTCATTGCGCAGCTCCTTAGGTGTATGATCGTAGCTACTATAATCAGAAAAATACTTTGTAATGCTTTGATTAGCCACAAAAGCACCCATCATTGCACATATGCCTGCTGCTATACCGCTTAAACCACTAAGACTAATAAAACGGCTGCTTTTAGCCATGATACTTTGTATTTCCTTGAGCGCTTGTAAGTTTTTATCTTCCATTAAAAGTACTTTGAAATACAAAGTAAATAAAAATAATCGGAATAAACAAACCCAATGAAATGATTTTAACTTTTTACTAGATTATCTAAGCAGATTAAAAATTTTCATTCCCAATAGAACCTTTGTACTTTTACGGCATGTTGTCTCTTTTATATATAGACCCAGGTAGTGGTAGTTTTTTAATACAAGCAATTATAGCTGCTGTACTAGGTGGTTGGTTTATAATAAAAGGATACTGGGCACGTTTAAAATCTTTTTTTACTGGCAAACAAGGTGCCGAAGAAAAAGATAAGAAAGCAAAAGAATCAGAAGAAGAAATTGAATATTAATGCAAATCCTAAATGCATCATTCAAGGATAGGAGTGGTTATGTATTTAAACATAACAATGAATACTACCGCACCGTACAAGCTATTTATCAATCTCATTACGAACAACTACTTGGCAGCGGGCTAAAAGATTACCTCTGTAAACGAAAGCTTTTTCTACCTTTTGAAGAAAGTGAGGAACTTGTTGCTCAAACTTCATCTTGGAAAGTCATTAAACCAGTGCAGCTTACACAAATTAGCTACGCTAGCGAGTGGAGTTTTGAAATGTATAAAGACGCTGCGCTTTGCACCTTGCATAATTGCATAGAAGCATTGGACTATGATATGGTGCTAAAAGATGCCAATACATATAACATTCAATTTGTAGAGGGTAAGCCAATTTTGATCGATTCACTTTCTTTTGAAAAAAATAATGAAGGAAAGCCGTGGATTGCCTACCGCCAGTTTATTGAGCAATTTGTATGCCCTTTATTACTTATGAAGTACAACCATCATGCGCTTCAAAAAATTACGCTCTCCTACCCTAATGGTATACCAATCAATGTATGCAAAACATTGCTTCCTAGTAAAGCAAAATTAAACCCTAATGTGTACCTACATATTTTTCTACCTTCGTCAAAAGAGAGTAAGCCAACAAAAGAAAGTCATTTCTCAAAACAAAAAATGACAACCTTGCTAAAAGGCTTAGTTGGTTTTGTAAAAAAACTTGAAGTAAAAAAAGAAAAAAGTATTTGGGATGACTATTACACCCATACCATATTAGGCAATCAGTACTTTGATGAAAAGCAAGTGGCAGTAAAATCCATGTTGGACCAGATATCTTTCAACAAGCTAGTGGATTATGGTGCAAACGATGGCGCTTTTTCTATGCTGTATGCTAATAGTAGTAAAGAAATAGTTTCTGCAGATATAGACTATAACTGCATTAATCGACTTTATAAAAAAGTAAAGACTGAAAAAATTAAAAACATTCATCCCATTGTTCTAGACCTTACCTCCCCTACGCCTTCCTTTGGTTGGGCAGCGCATGAGCGTGATTCAATTTTTAAAAGGTTACAATCTGATGTAAGTTTATGCCTAGCGCTAGTACACCATTTGGCAATTCAATATAATGTACCCCTGTCATCAGTACTGGAGTTAATGCACAAACAAAGCGAGTATCTTTTAATAGAGTTTGTAGAAAAGAAAGATGAAAAAGTACAATTCCTTTTAAAAAATAGAGAAGACGTATTTGATCAATACGATATAATAAATTTTGAACTTGAGATTGACAAACTCTATACTATACTGGATAAAAAAATGTTGCGTCTTGGAAGTCGCACCCTGTATTTATTAAAACGTAAATAATGGATTGGTTGAAAAAACAGCCTTGGTTTATATATCTTTTTCCTGCCTTTGCCTATCTCGTAGGGGTTAAAGATTATGCAGCTCATACCAATACAGCGCAACTTATAATTCAGGTTCTAATATTTACGGCCGTTACTTTATTACTTTATAGTTTAGTTCGTAAAATTTCAAAACGTAGTATACGGTATGTACTTCTATTATTTTATTCCTTACTGAGCTATACCTTTTTTGGAAATATAAAATTACTCCTTGCTAAAAGTGCTCCTCAAGTAGCACGTTACCCCGTTTTAATTGCGCTCCTTATTGCAATACTTATTCTGCTATTTTTAATACTCAAGAATAAAAAAATAGCGCAATCCGTTTTTTCCTATTGCAATGTATTGGTAGTTGCTCTTCTATTTTTTCAGCTAGTGCAATTTATTTATGCAAAAGCAACTTATTCTAATCAAATAATAAAACCAAATACAATAAAAGAATTCACTTCTAGGCCCAATATCTATTTCGTACTTTTTGACGGTTACCCAGGCTTTGAATCGTTAGATAGTTTATTTGGCTATAATAATCGAGGTCATATAAAAACGCTTGAGCAAAAAGGATTTCATGTACAAGATAGTATACGTAGTAATTACAATTACACCCTTGCTGCCATGACTTCGCTATTTAATATGAGCTATGTACAACAAAAGCACAGTATGCCGGTTAGTGATTTTAGTTTTATGTATAAAGCCCGTGAGGCAATCAACTCAAGCGCATTAGCTAATGCATTAACCAAAGAAAATTATGACATAAATAATTTTTCCATTTTTCCATTTGCCAATAAAAAAGGCGCCGCTGATTATGTTAATTATCTTACTCCTTTACAAATAGCAAATAAGTACTTTTTTCATAACCATGTATTTAACGACCTTACAAAAAGTAAGAAGTTTAAAAACACACCTTTACTATCAAAATATGCCAAACGGCTTGACAAATATTATTATCAAAACAAAAAGATATTTGAAGATTGTATAGAATCAATCAACCCCAATAAACCAACATTTACCTATGCCCATCTCCTGCTACCGCATGAACCATACCTTACTGATAGCGCAGGTAGGCTTTGGAAAGATTTATCTACCCTGCCCGAAAAAGAAGCCTTTGTAGAATATACCAAATATGCCAACAAACTTATGCTAGAACTAGCTGATAAAATTTATAAAAAAGATAGTAATTCCATTATACTATTTTTAAGTGATCACGGTTATAGAGGCCTTACAGGAGAAGACAAAAAATACAGCTATCATAATTTCATGGCAATTAAAACACCCGATGATCAGTATACTAATATTGATAAAGTAAAAAGTAACATTCAGGTGTTTCCATACATTTTAAACCAATATTGCGGGCTAAACATTGAGTATAAAAAGGATAGCACCTACTACATATACTATACCAAAAACGTATTTGAAACCATTAAATAATGGTTGATCTATATTTATAAAAAGCAAAGAAAATCGAACAGAAATAACAGATAGAATGTATATCTTTTTAATTCACTATTTTTACGCAAAAGCACATAAATGAAAGGAATAATATTTACTGAATTTTTAGAGTTAGTTGAGGATAAATTTGGCCTTGAAATGGTTGATACCATTATCTCTGAAAATGAATTAGAAAGTGGTGGCGCTTATACTGCTGTTGGGACTTATAATCATAGTGAAATAGTAAAACTAGTTGTAAGTCTAAGTAAGCATAGCGATATTCCTGTTGAGGCCTTACTCATTGTCTATGGCGAGTACCTCTTTGGCACCTTTGTAAAATCCTATGGGCATTTTATAGAAGCCGCCCCAGATAGCTTTACATTCTTAAAAAGTGTAGAAAGTTACATACACGTAGAAGTACAGAAATTATATACAGATGCCGAGTTGCCATCTTTTGATACTAAAGAATCAGGTGATAATGTAATGGAAATGATTTATAAATCAGAGCGTAAATTGTCTGCCGTGGCAGAAGGACTAATTATTGGTTGCCTTAAACATTATGGAGAAGAAGGCACGGTAGTGAGAGAACTTATAAAAGATGATGGCTCAGAAGTAAAAATTACGATTACAAAAAACTAGTGAGCAATATTGAACTATATAAAAAGGCACTGGCAAGAGAAAAGCAAGCTCGTAAGCTCGCCGAAAAAATTATTGAGGATAAGTCGCTTGAACTTTATAATTCCAATATGGAACTTAAAAGAATCAATAAGTCTATCGAAGAAAAAGTGCATGATCGCACTGCTGAGATTCAAGATTTATTTGATAATATGTATGATGGCTTTATCACATTAGATGATAAAGGGACCGTTACAAAATCTAATAAAGCTGCACGGATTATTTTAGGTTATGACCCAAATGAGGAGATAGAAAACTTAAGCTTAAAAGAAATCGTGCATCAAGACGATCTTGCACATTCGAAAAAAAATATAGACCTCTTATTTAAACAAGGATATTATTCAAACTATGTAGGCCGCGTTTATGACAAACAAGGAAATATTAAATACCTAGAGGTTAACTCTAATGCGATTTATGATGAGAATAAGAATATCATCGGCTCCCGAGATATCATACGCGATGTAACACAAAAAACAATCGCAAAAAAAGAATTAGCTATTAGTGAAGAGCGCATGCGTGCTGTGTTTGACAACAAATCTGTAGGCATAGCTATCTTCAATAAAAAAGGTGGTTTCGTAAGTATTAATCAAACCTTTCAAGAACAACTAGGACATGATGAGGAATACTTTATGACCAAAGTAGCTACCCGTATTCTACACCCAGAAGATATAAAAAACTATCGTGCGCTCATGGATTCCATTTATAAAAATGAAATTCAAGAGACCCAAGTCGAGAGTCGATACCTAAGAAAATCTGGTGAGGTCTTTTGGGCAAACTCAAATATATCTGGTGTTTATGATGAAAATAATAAGCTCCTTTACTTCATTGTAATGGCAGAGGATATCACGGCTAAAAAATTAGCTGAAGAGCAATTACGAATTCAAGAAGAAAAATATAGAAATATAATCGCCAATATGAATTTGGGATTACTCGAGGTGGATACTGAGGACAAAGTACAATTTGCTAATCAAGGATTTATTGATATGTCGGGCTTTAGTTTAGAAGAGATGCTCCACAAAGAGGCAAGAACACTTTTCATGGATCCAAAAAGTGCGCAACTAATTGAAAAAAAGTCATTCAAACGAAATAAGGGTCAATCAGATGCCTACGAAATTGAAGTGAAAAAGAAGAATGGAGAGAAGCGCTGGTGGTTAATTAGTGGTGCGCCAAAATTCAATGACCATGCAGAGGTCATTGGCTCCATAGGCATCCATTTGGACATTACAGATCAAAAAGAAACCCAACGTGAGCTCAACAAATCCTTACAATCACTTGAGGTAGCCAATAAAGATTTAAAAGATTTTGCCCATGTAGTGAGCCATGATTTAAAAGCTCCCTTGCGCTCTATAAGCGGATTAGTCCAAATATTACAAGAAGATTATAAAGACAAATTTGATGAAGACGGCAAACAAATAGTCGAGGATGTAATAACACGCACGGAGCACATGGACGAATTGATTGGTGGTATTCTCTCCTACTCTAGCGTAAATAAATCTGACGAGAAAAGAAAAAGATTTGAATCAAAGGATATTATAGACAAACTACTAAAGTATGTTGAAGTTCCGGAACACGTATCGCTTGAAGTTGTGGGCAAATTCCCTAAGCTTCACATGAACCCAACTCATTTTCAGCAATTGATTCAAAATTTCGTTACAAACGCTATAAAATATAACGATAAAGAAAAAGGAGAAATTATATTACGCTCACATGAGGATGATTTATTTTATAAGTTCTCTGTTGAGGATAACGGACGGGGTATTAGTGAACGAAATCAGGATAAAATATTCAATATGTTTCAAAAATTCGATACGGAAGGTAAATCCTCCACGGGCATTGGCCTTGCTATTGTCAAAAAAATTGTAGAACTTTATCAAGGAAAAGTATCTTTGCAATCAGAAGTTGGCAAAGGTTCTATTTTCACTTTTCATCTTCCAAAAGACTTATTATGAATCCAATAAAAAATATACTCCTTGTAGATGACGACCCCGTTGAATACATGAAAGTTTCACGTGCTTTTAAAAAATTAGCAATACCCAATACCCTAATTCACAAAAGTGATGGTTTGGAGGCAAAAAAATATTTGGAAGAAACTGTTGAGCTACCCGGTGTAATCCTTTTGGATTTGAACATGCCGAACATGAATGGATTTGAATTTTTAACTTTTATAAAAGCAGACGATCGCTTAAAAGTTATTCCTATTGTAGTATTAACTACATCGAATAATGAAAAAGATAAAATAGAAAGTTATAAAAAATCAGTGGCAGGCTATATGGTAAAGCCTATTCGATTAGAAGAATATGAAAAAGTAATTGAAACGATCAAAAACTATTGGTCAACGTCTAAATTAGGGCACGAATGAGGATCATATATCTAGAAGACGATTTGATTGACCAACGCTTATTTAAGCGCGCCTGTCGTGATATTGAAAATCTTGAGGTTACTTATTATGCTTCCTGTATGGGATTAAAAGAAGAATATTTAAATTCTTACGACGGTATTGTCATTGATCAATATTTACAAGACTGCTCGATCAAACAATTTGCGGATAAACAAATTTCTATCCCAATGGCTGTATTAAGCGCGAGCGAAAAATTAATAGCAGAGCACCCCAGCAATTTAGGCATTTGGCAAAAACCTGTAAAAGAGCAGATCGTAAGAGAGATACTGAATAAGATGAATTCTTTGAAGACTCAAAAAGTCTCAACTATTTCGATGGCTTATATAGATGACCTTACACAAGGTAACGAGTCTGAAAAAAAAGAATTACTACAATCAATCTATCAAAGTATAGAGGATAATAATGCTATGCTTCAAAAAGCAAATTCTTTATCCTCTGAAGACCTGCAGCAAAATTTACATAAGCAAAAATCTAAAGTGGGCATTTTCTATTTAGAAGAATTACACCATGAAATTGACCAAGCAGAGAATAAACTAAAAGACGGACTTGCCAAGGAGACGGTATTAGATGCTGTGAGTCAGATTGTAAAAGAGACAGAAAAAGTTTTAACCGATTTAAAAAAACACATATAAACTAAAGTATGAAAGTTTTAATAGTAGATGACGATGCGATACAACGCACCCTATTGCACAAGCTATGTGATAATAGTGGCAAATTCAATGAAGTCATTGAGTTAGAAAGTGCTCTAGACTTAATAAAGTTTTTGCAGGACGGCCAAGCTGACGTTATCCTACTTGATATTCATATGCCCAATTTTTCTGGTATCGATTTTATTAAATCTATCAAGGACAGACCACATGTTATTTTTATTACCGGTGATAAAGATTTTGCATTGGAAGCATTTGAGTATGATGCCTTAGATTATTTAATTAAGCCTGTTGAGTTCCCTCGCTTCCTTAAAGCAATTGAGAAGGTAAGTAGTCGCATGCAGCAGGATAAAGCTACTGGATCGGACAAAGATTTCATTTTTATAAAAGTGGATAGTCGCTTAATTAAATTAAACTACGAGGATATTCTATACATAGAAGCCAAGGGCGATTATATCTCCGTTGTAACGGCTAGTAAAAAATATATAGTACACAGTACGCTAAAAAAGATTCTGGCAGAGCTTCCACCCACCATGTTCTTACAATCACATAGATCCTACATTGCTAATATTACCCGCATTAAGGACATTGAAGACAATACCATGATTATTGAAGATTTTGTGGTACCTATAGGCCGTAGTGGGAAAAAAGAGTTCCTGAGTAAGCTTGGTTTAAAGTAAGCTAAGGCCTGTAAAAATAGAAGATTTCATAATCTAAAAATAATCCGAACGAGCCGAAATGCTGTTCGCCGATGCCCTCATGTCGTTCAACGAAAGTGAGGGCATCCTGCTGTTTTCCTGACGCACTTTTACATCGTTAAACAAACAAAAACGACATGAAAAACAAACAACAAGCAGTAAAAACATTTTACAACGTAATGAATTATCTAGTAATGAGCGAGAATCATCGCGCAGTGAAAATGCCAAGTTGGCTAACTGATCTAAGCACTAGAATACAAAAAGAAAAACTAGAAGAAGGAGAGCTAACAGAAATCTATTACGAATTAGATCAAAAGATTACAAGCTCATTCGGAAGTCAAATTTCTAAAGAGTTAATTCCTAACAGATTCATGGCCTAAGACTTAGTAACCTATTAAAATTCAAAAATTGTATTATGAAAAAAAATAACAAACTAGTCTTTATCCCAAGCTCTGCTGAACTGGCCACTACGAGTATAGTGTATGGCGATGTCATATTCGGCGACTATTCCAGAGTAAGAAAAAACGCTGTGATTAGTACCGTGAATAACACTATAATTATAGGATCCTGTGTAAGTATAAACGAGGATGTAAAAATTACATCTTACGGCAAAGAAGGCTATACCTTCATTTGTAATAATGTAGAGATTGGAGCAAATGCTCATATCTACAACGCAACACTGGAAGAACATGTTGAAATTGAACCAAACGCTATGGTACTCGATGGATGCTATGTAGCCCGAGGCGCCAAAATAGGCGAAAACACTATTATAACCCCACATAGCCGAGTAATGGAGGGTACTGTTTGTGAACCCAATAGTGTATACTCCGGAAACCCAGCTATCAAAATCGGCGATATAGACATTGCCTCACAAAACATTAAAAAAAAATTAAAAACTTCTAACTTCTCTTTAGCTATTTAAAGACATAAAGACTTTTCATGTACAGTCGCAAAGGGCGCTCTTCATTCTTGGAGGGTGCCTTTTTGTTTTTAGAGAGGTAAAAAACTAAAAAATATACAAGTTCTGCAATTTTGTATAAACACATACCTCATCACCACGACTACCTTTGTTTTATTATTACAATTATAAAAAACTAAATATGAGCACAACACAATTTGGGAAAGAAGGATGGACTCCTGAACGAATAAAAAATTTAAATGGTAAAACATTTGTGATCACTGGCACTACAAGTGGTATTGGTTTTGAAGCGGCCAGAATATTGCTTTCAAAAGGAGCAAAAGTAGTCATGCTTAATCGGAACCCGAAAAAAGCCGCCGACACCACTGAAACTTTAAAACAAGAACTAGGAAATGATATAAGTGTATCCAACATCCAAATGGATTTATCAATACAAGCTTCGGTAAAAAAAGCTGCAGAAAAAATACTGAAGACCATTCCTCAAATTGACGCCTTAATCTGTAATGCAGCCATAGCTCAAGTACCAAAACAAACCCTAACCGTAGACGGTTGGGAAAGTCAAATGGGTACGAATTACTTTGGCAATTTCACATTGCAGGCCTTACTATTTCCACTGATAAAAAAATCGAAAGGACGCATTGTAACCGTAGGAAGTATGGGCTATGATATGGGAATCAAGGCAATCAAATTTGACGATTTGAATTGGGATATAGACTACAAACCTAATGATGCTTATAGTCAAAGTAAACTGGCTCAAATTATGACCATTTATGAATTGCAGAATAGATTGAAAGCCTCTGACAAAACCGATGTAAAGGCTTACGCTTGTCACCCAGGTTCTTCCAAAACCAACTTAATAAATACGAGTGGAGGTTTTATGATGAAATTAATTTTCAACATTATGAAATTATTCCCAATCGTTCAATCGGCGGAAAAAGGAGCCTATCCACAACTGATGTGTGCCACAGAAGCAAACTTGGACCAAGAATATTTTTATGGTCCAACAGGAAAAAGAAATTGGACTGGCCCAGTTGGTGCACATCATATAGAGCCACACGCAAAAGATAAAGTAGCCATGAAAAAATTATGGGACTTATCAGAAAAAGAAACTGGCATAACTTGGAATATTTAAAACAAAAATTATGGACATATTAAAATCAGCAACTGACTGGGCAAAAGACGAACTTTTTTCAACTCCATTTTTTATTCTCTTCGGACTAGTATTTATGGTCGCAAGTTTGGGGTTCTGGCAATTAGGAAAAACTAACATAGCGAAAGCCTACATCATTCCAACATTGGTAGCGGGTGCTATGCTTTTGACTATTGGACTTGGATTATTTTTTACAAATAAAGCAAGAATTACTCAATTCAAAACAGCTTATAATGCCGATGCTGGTGCTTTTATAAGTTCAGAAATTGAACGAACGGAGGCCACTCTAAAAGAATATAGCCTGGTCGTATTTAAAGCGATTCCCCTTATCATTATTACTGCTTGTCTTCTCATACTATTTATCAATACTCCAACTTGGCGAGCAATTAGTATTACAACAATTGCAATGCTAGTAGTAATTTTGTTAGTTGATGGAACGGCCCATTCAAGAATTGCCGATTATCACAAAAAACTAGTTTTAGCAGAACAAGAATTAAACACTGAATTCAAATGACTCATTTCAAAACACTATCAGCTTACTTCGACTATATGAAACTACCACGACCTGAGCATCCTATGCTGAGCGTTTTATGTGCCAAGGCTGATGATTTTCTTCCTTGTCCAATTGAGAACTCTCCTCCAATTTCTAATGATTGTTATTCTATTAGTTTAAAAAAAATTATTCACGGAAACCTGAATTACGGTAGAACAAAATATGATTTTGCGAATGGAGCATTAATCTTCATTGCTCCAAGACAAGTTTTACAATGGGACAACAGCGTAGTATTTGAGCAAAAAGGTTTTTCAATAAACTTCCACGAAGATTTTTTAAAAGGCACTGAACTGGCATATCAAATAAAAAAATTCGGCTTCTTTTCTTACCATGTAAATGAAGCGTTGCATTTGTCACCCAAAGAAGAAAAACAAATAGAATCTATTGTAGCCCATATTGAAACAGAGTACCACAACAACCAAGATAGTTTTAGCAAAGACATTATTATATCGCAATTAAGCACCCTTTTTAAATATGCTAATCGTTATTACGAAAGACAATTTTTGAACCGTAAAGAATTATCTAAGGATTTGCTTTATCAATTTATTCAGCAACTAGAAACGTATTTCGAATCCGGTGAACTTCAAGAAAAGGGGATTCCAAGCATAGAGGAAATTGCTGCTACAATGTTAGTTTCTCAGCGCTACCTGAGTGACACACTTAAAAAAGAAACAGGAAAAACTTCTAGTGAGCACTTACAGTTATACTTGATAGACGAAGCCAAAAATATTTTATTAAAACCAAATAAAAGTGTTTCGGAAGTAGCCTATGAATTAGGTTTTGAATACCCGCAATATTTTTCTAGATTATTCAAAAAGAAAGAAGGCTTAAGCCCAACAGCATATCGTGAAAAATATAAAATGAATTAATACAAGTTAAAAGTATAGAATCCGACTATCTAATCTTATAATTTAAGAATAATGAAGCCACCTCAAATGAGGTGGCTCTTTTCATTGTTGACTTAGGTTAGGCTGTTATTCTATAACTAACTTCTGTGTTTCAAATTGGGTAGTAGCGTTTTGTAGTTGTACCATATAAAGTCCTTTTTGTAAGTCCGTTGTATTAAGCGCAATGGAGTTCATTCCGCCTTGTGCTTGAACCACTTGAGAATTAATCAGTGTACCAGACATTGAATAAATATTCAATACACATTCAGTATCTTGTTGTAAACTAAAGTGTAAATGTCCTTGCCCTCTCATTGGGTTTGGTGTTAAGATCAATTTATTATTCGCTAACAAACCACTAGGTATCATTTCATTTTGATGCGTAAACATCAAGTCCTTCAGGTTTAATTTCTTTCGTACCTTTTTGCCTCCTTCAGCAGACATCGTAAAAACGATAGATACCGCGTCATTAAAATCTAATGCATCACCCGAAGCACTTGTAAAGTGTGAGAGCGGCAAGTAAAATTTATTATTGGTAGCCTGAAGGCTAATACTTGTTTTAAATTGATTTTCCCAGTTCGAAATCCCTGCCTTGATAATCGTAATTTCTACATCTCCTGTACCGGCAGCCTCAAACTCAAGGGTATTAAAACCACTAAGGTCTACAGACTTAAAACGCGGTGTAAAGGCACGGTATAAAGAGAAGTACGAATCTGTTGTCATTTCTATGCTTGCATTGCGCTCAATGGCCATACCCTCAGCCTCTGTGGCTTCATTTGCAGTGATAGCGTAGTTGTCAAGGGTGTTGCTAGTAGCGTCATAATCTAAGCCCCATGGCCCGTCAGAAAGAAATAAATCGTCCGGTGTAGCACTCGTACCATTATCCAATCTAAATCCAATATCAAACAAATTGCCCGTTTCGATTTCTACTTGATTGATTAAGTTTTTGTTGATGGCAAAAGAATTAGAAATCGTTTCAACATCACTCGTTTCGGTACGTTTAATACCAGCGTTTACGTTCAATGTTTCTGATAAATCATTGTTTATTATTTCCAAAGAAAGTTTTCCTTTAGTGTAAGCACCTTTTTTTACATATACAGGTGGTGGTGGAGAAAGCTTGTAGCTACTAATAGTTTTTTTCGAATTCAATAAATCCAACACATCTGTAGTCAATCTTACAAGATCATCTATTTGATTTGTCCAGATTTGGAAATTCATATAATCTTTAGAAGCCGGATATTTATCTAAGTTCCAATGGCTTTCAATTTCTGCTTCTTCTTGATCATTAATAGAAGCGGAGAAACTAATCACAAACTCTTGGCTGCCATCATTGTTTTTTATAATAGAGCGAATAAACTCTTGCTCATTAATTGTAATCGTTGATACACTCAGTAGCTCAGCACCTAGCAATCGATCGCAGATATACTTGGTGTGCTCATATACTCCGTCCGTTGTTTTAGTAGCAAGGATTACGGCTTTGGTTTCATTATCTTTTAAGTAATCCACAGATAAAATATCTGTAGCATTTGTGATGTTAATTAAATCTTTCGCTGAGGATTCTTTTACCGTGGCTCCTGCTATTGTAGTTTGCGGTATAAGTTGGCTAAGGTCTAAATCATCTACCCCTCTATTAAATACGGGTGTAAATGCAGGTGCTTGTACCGCATCAAATTGATAGCTTGTTTTTTTACGCAAATAGTTGCGCTTATTAATTTGCTCAGAAAGACGTCTATTACTTTCCAAACCGCCTTGATTACCACCTACTACGGGAGGTGCAATTACTGGACACGAAGCAATGCCTGAGCAAGAAGGATCGTCGCAATCAACTAATCCATCATTATCATCATCTATTCCGTTTACGCAATCTTCTTGAGGAACCGGTGCAGTAGGACAACGCGCCCCATCATTAGAACTTGCGGATGGCCCAAAACAGAATGTATTCGAAACCATACCACTCGTTGGAGTCAAGTTTTGTACACTTTGAATAACATATACGGTTCCTGTTTGATTAGCTGAAACATAAAAACGTCCTGATGCATCAAAATAAACAGCACCATATGTATAGGATAATCCTTGTAATGAGGGCACCACGCCCAAATCTGTTACGACTCCTGTAG
Organism: uncultured Chitinophagaceae bacterium; assembly: GCA_937981995.1. Taxonomy (GTDB): domain Bacteria; phylum Bacteroidota; class Bacteroidia; order Chitinophagales; family Chitinophagaceae; genus JAGNRR01. The sequence goes on along the minus strand of CALJNC010000033.1, from coordinate 1,893 downwards.
CAGGATTAATTCGGATCAGTTTATTGGACCCGCTCATTTCTACAGAATAAAGTTGACCATCTACAGCATTAAAAGCCCAATCGGCCACACTAATACTTCGTGATAAGGTAAAAGAACCTAAGTAATCTAAATAGGTAGAAGAGCTCGGGTTAATATCAATTTTGTAATACGAAGCTCCACCTGCCTTGCAATAATAAATTCCGTTACTATCTATATCGCCAACATATTTATTACCAGAAGGCAGATTTGGAATTGTATAGGTAGTAGTATTAAAATTCTGACCAATTCTGACAATAGAACTAGCAGGAGTGCTTAAGTAACCCCAGATATAACCGTCCGTTGGGTTATAACCTGCTCCATTTACATTGCCGGTAGTAATGTTCGGTGCTACCAAATAAGAACTCCCAGACGCCAAGTCCAAGGCATACACATCGTTATACTGAAATAGATAAGCGCTGTAGTCGCAGTTAAAGGGAACATTAGTCTGTGCCTCTATTTGCGATGTCAAGGCGAGGGTAAACATGCTGATAAGTAGAAGTAGTTTTTTCATTTCTTTATTTTTATGAAACAAAAGTACTTGTCTTCAAAGGCTTAGTTAGCCGACTTTAGACTAACGGTAGTATTTCATCGGTGAACGATTGCCCTTCAATTAAATTGACCGAATGAAATTAAGTGAAAAATAAAACCAGCTACCTAATAAGTTAAAAAACTAATCAGATAAGCTGGTTCCCCCTATTATAAATGTTCAAACAAAATTTATTCTCCTATGAAAAATTTATCATTTATATAATGAGGTTTGTGTGTCCTTCAAAATCAATTTTCTTTAGGAAGAGTCTCTTCCTGATTCTAAGTCGAATCTTTGCACTTAAACACCTACTACATTTCCCCAAATTTTATAAAAAATAAATAATAATATCAGGAACTTAATAAGCACGCGCATTCTAAACAAAATAAAATATTATAGAAATATATTAACCGGGGCAATATGTGTCATCTTAATGTAACAATATGACAATTCAGAAAATAAACATAGGACCTCTAACTAATCTGCCACAAGCGAATCAAACAAAACATTTTTAATAAATTATATTTTTCTTTAAAAAGTGAGGTGTAATAATCCTTAGAATTTTGCTCTATAAAACGACAAGCATCTGAAACCGGAATCCGAAGAACATGCAGTTTAGAATGTAACTTGTGTGCACATTGATTTATACGAATTGTATCCTGGTCAGCTATAGACTGAATTAATTCGTCTAAGTTTATAGCAAGTTCTTTTCTTACTAATTCCAACATCTCAGCTCTTTCACTTTTGCCTTCAAATAAGTCATCAATGTAGCCTAGATCCAAGGGCGAAATTTCGTTCATTAAAGCCCCTAGATTCATATCCAAATTAAAAGACTGTTTAAGACCTTGCACCTTAATTTGCCCTGCCATAAAATCTAGCATTAAATCTGCTTCTTTGGGCTTATCAAATTGTATTGTCCAAAACGACTCCAAAATTGAATCATCAAGTATTTGATTTTTCACCTCAGGCGAACAATATATGCTTGCTTGATACTCCATTAATTCCATTTATAGGCAAAACGCAAAGTAAGCCAATCAAAATGATATCCTGTACCCGAATTGAAGACAACATTACTTTTTCTGTACATCAAACTTATGTCAGCACGCTTTCTATTAAATCCCGCTTCCGCTTGAAAACGATAGCCCGTCTCCCAGCTTCCCTTTTCTATTTGTTGTAAACCTAAAGCCGCCTGCGTATTCAAGAAGAAGTTTTTCCATTCAGGTTTGTTGATCTGAAACTCAGTAAAAACCTCCGTACTCAAATAACGATTTGGCGAAAAGTAATTCGTAATGGTATGATCACTAAAGTGTAAGTATGAATTATTCCAA
>CALJNC010000032.1 GCA_937981995.1 uncultured Chitinophagaceae bacterium | reverse complement strand
CCCGATTACACAAAAACAGAATAATATTAAACTATTAAAACGCATCACCACTAAGTTACTTATTTTAAATAAAAAATCCCGCTACATAATGTAACGAGATTATCATTTTTTAAATTCAATGCATACCTAAGATCGAACACGCTTTCTTTCACGCTTTTCTATGTAAGTATCAATTGCTTTTTTAGAAGTATACCAAATTCGCCCTTCTTTATAGGCATCAATTTTACCTAAACGCGCCAACAGACTTACATACTCCTGAGAATAGCCCGAGGTCATTTCCTCTTCAACCAAATTTCCAATACTAGTATAATCAAAACTATCCTGATCAAAATGAGAAAGATAAATATCCAAACTGCGCTCCACAGCTTGGCATACAAGCAAAATAAATTTTGAATAATTACCGTTATTCGCTTGGTTTAGAGCAGCGTAATACTTCTTCCGATCATTTTTAAGAATAATGGCTGGTGGATAGCCATCATTCATAAGCAAAAGATTAAAAAGCAAACGCGCACTCCGCCCATTACCATCAGCAAAAGGATGAATCCAAACAAAGCGATGATGAAAAATGGCAGATAAGATGACACTATCCATTTGAGCAAATTGACTATTCGTAAAATCCATTAAATCATCCATCAAGTCTGGAACCTTTATATAATTAGGAGGAACAAAATTGGCACCCATAATACGAACAGCACCTGTGCGATATCTCCCCGCTATTTCTTTTTGAATTTTATCTAATACCAAAGCATGTACATCTAGAATATCTTTTCCATTCATTTGATATTGAGGTGAAACTAATTGTTCAAGATAAGATATTGCATCAGAATGATTGAGCGCTTCAAAATGCTCTCGCAAACTTTTACCACCTACCGTTAGACCATCTTCTAGTACAAGCTTAGTTTCTACAAGTGTAAGTGTATTCCCTTCAATACTGTTTGAATTATAGGTCCATTCTAAGGCAATATCCTGGCGTAGTTGATCTAGCACCCCTTGTGGTAAGGGACGTAAGGAATCTAATATCTTTTTTTTCTCGGATATTCTATCGAGCGGATAGTCGGCTACATTTATATTTTCAATAATTTCTTTCCACACACTCCAAAAGTACTAAAATCGTATAAAACTTTATTAGACTTACCCGATATTAACATTATTTTTCACAATAAAAAAGGCTCCTATTGCTTTGCAATAGGAGCCCACTCGAATTTTTTCTTGCCTCTAAGCCTCAACAGCTTCTTCCATATAACTTTCAATAGGCTCGCAAGTACAAACCAAGTTACGATCACCATGTGTATCATTTACACGAGCCACACTTGGCCAGAATTTAGCTGATTTTACAAACTCTAATGGGAAAGCTGCCTGTTGACGGCTATACTTTTGATCCCAAGTATCAGCTGTAATCATAGCTTGTGTATGCGGTGCATGTTTCAATACACTATCCGCTATTTCAATTTTAGCATCTAATACTTCTTGTATTTCTTCTCTAATCGATAACATGGCATCACAGAATCTATCCAACTCTGCCTTGTCTTCACTTTCTGTAGGCTCAATCATAAGCGTTCCTGCTACTGGAAAGGCTAAAGTTGGCGCATGGAAACCATAGTCCATTAGTCGCTTGGCTACATCTGCGGCTTCTACACCGTCAGCTTTAAAAGGACGTAAGTCTACGATAAATTCGTGTGCACACATACCATTTTCACCTGTATATAAAATATCAAATTTTTCTTCTAAACGCTTCTTCATATAGTTCGCATTTAAAATTGCAAACTCTGTAGAAAGCTTCAACCCTTTAGCACCTAACATTTTTATATAAGCATAAGATATTAATAAAATACTGGCGCTACCATAAGGTGCTCCACTTACAGATCCTAAAGCTTGCTCACCACCAACTTTTACTAAGCTATGTTTTGGTAAGAAAGGAATTAGTTGTTTGCGTACGCAAATTGGGCCCATGCCAGGACCTCCACCACCATGAGGGATAGCAAATGTTTTATGCAAATTCAAGTGACAAACATCAGCTCCAATTTCTCCTGGGCTAGTTAGGCCAACTTGTGCATTCATATTGGCACCATCCATATAAACTTGGCCACCATTATCATGTATCGTTTGGCAAATTTCCTTTACCGATGCTTCAAACACACCATGCGTAGAAGGATACGTAATCATTAAGCCTGCTAAATTATCTTTATGCTGTTCTACTTTTTCATTTAAATCAGCTACGTCAATATTACCGCGCTCATCACATTTTACAATTACAATTTTAAAACCACACATTACCGCAGATGCAGGATTTGTTCCATGCGCAGAAATTGGTATAATAATAATATTACGATGATGATCTTTACGACTTTCATGATAACCTTTAATTGCTAATAAGCCAGCATACTCTCCTTGTGCACCAGAATTTGGCTGTAAGCTACATCCGTCAAAACCTGTTATTACCGCTAAGTCTTTTTCTATTTCAGCTAGCATTTCTTCATACCCTTTCCATTGATCTTGCGGAGCAAAAGGATGAATACTATTCCAACCTGATTGACTTACTGGCATCATTTCACTCGCTGCATTTAGTTTCATGGTACAACTACCTAAACTAATCATAGAACGATTCAACGAAATATCTTTATCCTCCAAACTGCGCAAGTAACGCATCATTTGAGACTCTGTACGATAGGTATTAAAATTTGGGTGCGTTAAATAATCAGATGTTCTTTTTGCAAAAGCTGGAATATTTTCCAATGCAATATCATCACGTCCTACTGTTACGCCCAATGCTTTAGCAATAGTTTGGATATCATTAGCCGTTAAGGTTTCATCAAAAGATAAACCAATGTGACCGTCTCCAAAGGAACGTACATTCATGCCATGATCTGCAAATGTTTTTACAGTTGCTTCCTCATTATCAACTTTTACTTTAATGGTATCAAAATAAAATTCATTTACTTGTCTATCACCTAAAGCATCAGCAATTTGCTTTGTATAAGCACTTACTCTTTGTGCAATTCTTTTCACACCCTCAGCGCCATGGTATACGGCATACATTGCCGCCATATTTGCGAGCAAAGCTTGTGCTGTACATATATTAGAAGTAGCCTTTTCTCTGCGGATATGCTGTTCACGAGTTTGCAAAGCCATACGCAACGCTCTATTTCCTTGCGCATCTATACTCACACCAATAATTCGTCCCGGTATGTTTCTTTTAAATTTATCCTTGGTTGCAAAGTAAGCTGCGTGTGGACCACCAAAACCAATCGGCACACCAAAACGCTGCGTAGAACCAACAGCAACATCAGCACCCAATTCTCCCGGAGGAGTTAATAGCGCTAAGGAAAGAATATCACAAATCATAACCGTAGAAGCTCCTTGTTCCTTGGCATTTTCTATGAATGATTTATAATCTACAATGGCACCATCACTATTTGGATATTGCACCACAACAGCAAAATAATTCTCATCAATTAGTGCTTCATTTAAATCTCCTTTTACAATTTCAATACCGATTGGTAAAGCGCGTGTATCAATTAAATCTATAGTCTGCGGAAAAATATTTTTGTCTACAAATACTTTTGTTTTTTCTTTTTTACGTTGCGTACCATACAACATAGTTACCGCTTCAGCAGCTGCCGTAGATTCATCTAATAAGGAAGCATTGGCAATTGGCAAAGCAGTTAAATCACTTACCATAGTTTGGAAATTTAAAAGACTTTCCAAACGTCCTTGTGCAATCTCAGCTTGATAAGGTGTATACTGTGTATACCAACCTGGGTTTTCAAAAATATTACGTAAAATAACCGAAGGAGTAATGGTGCCATAATAGCCCATTCCAATCAAGTTTTTCTTCACAACATTTTTCTGACCAAGCGCAGTTATTTGATTTAAATAATCAAACTCAGAAACAGGATCTGAAATATCTAAATCTCCTTCCATGCGAATACTATCCGGCACAGTCATCTCAATGAGTTTTTCCATGCTATCCGCACCTACAGATTTCAACATTTCACTGGCCTCCTTAGCATCTGGACCAATATGTCTTTGAATAAATTCTTCTTGCTGTAATTGTTTTAAATTTTGCAACATAGTAATGAAATTAGTTTGCAAAAGTATATTAGGAAGTCCGTATTTATTGTTATTTTTAAAAGGAAATGAGAAAGATAAAAACCCTCTTAACCTTAAGCCTCATCTTGCTATTGGGCTTGCCCAAGCAAACTAAATGTCAGGACAAAAAGGAAGAAGGCATGATAATTAAAAAAGGCAATTTCATTACTTCTGTTGGCTACGGCCTACCCGGTGCACTCCGGATTTATCTGCGCAGAGAAGAGGCAGGTAAAGATTTGAAAGCAATTGGAATTGGCCCTTTAATGGGTAAGGTAGAATATGCCCTCTTCGAAAATTTTACAATAGGTTTAAGCAGCACTTATGCTCAGAATGATGTGCACTGGCTGCAAGATGCAAAAGATGAAAATGGTAATCTAAAACCTTACAGACATGGTGTGATAGTAAAAGAAGCAGCTTTGGGATTGCGTCTAAATTATTACTTCATAAACAAAACGAAGTGGAATATGTATGGTGGTTTAGGAGCTGGAAGAGGATATGCTAATGCAGAAACTTATACCGAAGCTCCAAAAGAGAAGGTATATATTAATCATACATTCCCAAGTCCTTGGCATTTTGAAGGTACCATCGGCTCGAAATACTTTTTAACTAAAAATATTGGGGTATACACCGAATTAGGTCTTGGTCAAAGCTGGCTCTTATATGAGTACTATTTCATTCCAGCAGCAATTGCTCAGTTTGGTTTAAGCGTAAAGTTTTAAGGCACAACTTTAAAAACGCCTTCAATTGATGATTTGAACTCAATCTCCGCATTAGCAGCTATTGTATGACTACCTGCACGTTTTGTACCTGCTAAAATCATTGTAACCGAATCTGCATTAAATACTTCTTTAACGTCTACATCAACCATATCTAACGAAAGGGAACGCAATCCTTGTGGATAGCCATATTTAGTTGCGAAAAGTATACGCGGGTCACTACTATTGTATTTTTGTACATATACACAAATAGTATCCATAAAATCAAGATTTTGTGTGGCAGGATTTAGAATATTTACTTCTAAGGATTTCCCTTTAATACTTTGCACTTTATCCCTTGAAGTACCTTTTGCCGAAAGTTCAGCATCCACATTAGAAGGAAAACTTGCCGAATAGGCAGGATCTACCTTAAAACCAACTGGCGCTAAATCATAAAGTGCTTGGGCATTGGCAGGAAAAAGTCCTGATTCAATTACATTTAGAGTAAATGTATCTGTTGTAGGATCAGTGTTAGGATCATCAGGATCCTCTTTACAACAAGAAGAACAGAAAAATAATGCGCAGGCTAAAGTTAATAGCGATAGTGTAGTTGGGGTAAATTTCATCATACTAAATTAACGTTTTTCCATATAAGAGCGTTAGTATCTAAATACAATTTTACATTGAACTGACATTGCCTCATAAAAAAACTAGCAAATAATACCAAAGAATCCCGAATACCCTATCTTTGAGAGTGAATATGAAACGAATTGTTGTTTTATTGTTATGTGTATTCTCTGCCCAATTTATCAGTGCGCAGGATAATCATAGCTATACTATGGGCTACAAAACAGCCACCATATCTGTTACAGATAATACCTTTTTTACACAACTCCATTTCCCTGGTCAAAAGCCAGTTTGTGGTTTTTATGATAGATGGTCTGAGAATTTTTATACCTGTGATTATAGCACCTACCGCGAGGTGGAAGAAGACTTTATAGAACCTACTAATGGTACTTGCTGCGAAACGATTGATTTTGATGCTCGTAAATATTATGGCTCCTTAACTATTAATGGAATTGTAGATGAGGTACTATGGGATGATTTACAAATAAAAATAAGCACAGCTGATGCTAAGTATCTTGTAAAAACAGACGAGAAAGAAATTGATGCTTTCTATAAAAAATTCTACGAGAATGGAAGAATGGGTAAACTAAGAATTAGATTAACCCTAGTTACTTATGACAATGTTGTAGAACATAGACGTCATATTCCTGAAGAAATGAAACGATTTAAAAAACGCAAGAAGCTGGTGAAGTTTCTACGTTTCTAAATTTCAATACATTTTATTGTGATTAAAATTTTAGCCATCGAAAGCTCTTGTGATGATACAAGTGCTGCTGTGTTGTGGGATAATAATGTAAAAAGTAATCTTATTTACAATCAAGAAATACATCAGCAGTATGGTGGTGTAGTGCCCGAAGCTGCAAGTAGGGAGCACATAAAAAATATAATACCCGTAATAGATGCCGCTTTAAAAAAAGCAGAAACAACACTTCAAGACTTGGATGCCATTGCTTATACCCAAAGCCCAGGCTTAATAGGCTCCTTATTAGTAGGTGCGCATACCGCAAAATCATTATCTCAAGTATTACAAATTCCTTTACTTGCTGTGCAACATTTACAAGGGCACATTTTATCTTGCTTAATAGATGAACCACGCCCTGAATTTCCATTTTTATGCTTGACCGTAAGTGGTGGACATACACAATTAGTGGTATGTAACAGTGCTAGTGACATGAAAATAATTGGTGAATCACAAGATGACGCAGCTGGGGAAGCCTTTGACAAAACGGCAAAACTTTTTGGGTTAAAATACCCTGGCGGACCGCTCGTAGATAAATATGCCAAGGATGGCAACCCCACTAAATTTGAATTTGCTAAGCCAAAAGCTGAAGGCTTACATTTTAGTTTTTCAGGATTAAAAACATCTGTCCTTTATTTCTTGCAAAAAGAAATGCGCAAAGATGATCAGTTTATAAAAAACAATTTGAACGACCTGTGTGCCTCTGTTCAAAAAACGATTGTTGACATACTACTAAATAATTTAGAAAAAGCTGTTGAACAAACAGGCATAAGTGATGTATGTATCGCTGGTGGCGTTTCGGCTAATTCAGAATTGCGTAATCGATTTATTGCATTAGGTAAAGAAAAAGAATGGAATTGTTATATCCCTAAATTTGAATACTGCACTGACAATGCTGCTATGATAGGTATAGTGGGTTACTATAAATTTTTAGAAAAAGATTTTGCTTCGTTGGATACACCAACAGCGGCAAGGTCTACGTTTTAGCCCCTCTTCTCATGCTGCACCATTAGCCATTCTTCGAATTCATCCAAGGAGAAACTACTTAAATTCATAGCTGCAGGCAGCATTCCTTTTTGAGCAACTAGCACGCCATAACGGATATCATCAATCCCTTCAACCCGATGTGCATCAGGGTTTATACTTAGTAGCACATCCTTTTCCATGGCATAATCAATCCAACGCCAATCTATATCTAAGCGGCGCGGATTGGCATTAATTTCAATCACTACATCATTAGCCGCACAGGCATCAATTATTTTTTTATGGTCAATAGGATAACCTTTGCGTGTAATTAATAAGCGCCCCGTAGGATGGCCCAGAATAGAAGTGTAAGGATTTTCAATGGCAGTTGTTAAACGGCTCATTGCTTTTTCCTCGGTCATATTGAGGTTTTGATGCACGGAACAAATTACTACATCAAAAGTAGCAAGTACTTCATCGTTATAATCCAATCTTCCATCGCTCAATATGTCACATTCGATACTTTTAAAAACCCGAAAAGGTTTTAGTTCTTGATTAATCGCATCAATTTCTTTTTGCTGTGCTATAATTCTTTCTTCTTGTAATCCATTGGCATAAAAGGAAGTTTTAGAATGATCGCTCAATACAAAATATTCATATCCTCTTTCAATGCAAGCATTTGCCATTTCTTCAATCGTATTTACACCATCACTCCATTTGGTATGATTATGTATTACACCTTTCACATCTTCGTATTGAATAATGCTTGGCAATTTAGATTTTGCTTTTTCTAGCGCCTTGGGATTGTTACGCAAGTAGGGCGGCATAAAATCTAAGCCTAATTCTTTAAAAGCCCTTTCTTCATTTGAGAAGTCTTGCACTTTTGAGAAATCAATTTGCTCTCGGAGTTCTTCGGAAAAAGAATGAACGAATTGCTCTTTTTCGAAGTCTTGTTCATCTACACAAATAAATTTAAAGCTTAAAGAGTCTTTGAACTTATAGCTATTTTTTTCTTGATTTTGGAGTTGCCAGTCAATAGTATTGAAGGGACTGTTTTGTTCCTCGCAGAACAGCGCGTTATTTACAATAATATCAAAAGAGGAAACTGTTTCATTTTGCCAATAGTAATCACCAAGGATTTTAAATTTGAGACCGCTTCTGTCCTGACGGAAGGACTTCAAAATCAATTTTACATTATCAATTATAGACTCTGCTTGACTCCATAATAAACTTCCTCTATTCGAAAAATAGAACTCCAACTTCTCTTTTATGGTAGATTGTGTTTTTGCACCAAAACCTTTTAATGCAGTTAATCTATTTTCATTACAAGCATATAATAGAGCACCGGGATCTTCAATTTCTAATTCGCGCCAGAGCTGTCCAATTTTTTTTGGTCCAACTCCTTTAATATTTAAAAGTTCTACAATCCCTGTAGGCGTTCGATTCAAGATCTCTCTTAACTCAGGAAGCTCTTCTTCATCCATCATATGAAGTACTCCATTAATGACACCCTTGCCTATTCCGTAGGTTCCTTCCAAGGCTTCAATGCCTGCTTCTTCTATTTCAAATGGCAATTTGTTTATTACGAAAGCAGCATTGGTATAAGACTTTGCTTTAAAAGCATTCTCACCATGGATATCCATAAGCTTAGCAAGGGTAGAAAACTGAGCTGAGATTTCTTTGTTAGTCATTTAACCAATCAACTTAGCAATTTTATCTACTGCATCAATAATTTCATCTTCATCTACACCGGCCACTTCTTTTACTTCCGTCATACGAGCAATCATAGTAAGTGCAAAATAATCCTGTATATCTCGCCCTTTATATTTTTTTTGGAAGGTCTCAATTTGCTGATTAATTTCTTCAGCAGTTTCTCTTATAAAAGATTCTTCATCCGCATCTACTTTAATTTTGTAGGAGCGATTGTGTATTTTAAGATTAACAGTTACCTGAGCCATAGCTCTAAATTAATTTGAATATGTGAAGATTGGCAGATTTGATAATGAATTTATTCCACAATCCAAAGGGAGAACCAAAAGAGCCTCAGACCGAGAAACTTTTTAAATATATCTTTTGGTCTTTAGATCAAGATATTTATTAACTACATTGACAGATAAATCTCCTGGGGCACTATAAATGCTTAGGATTCCATTCTTGCGTAGCTCTTTTAGTATCATCTTCTTTTCGTAATTATACTTATCCGCCATAGTCTTAATGTAAATATCCTCTAAGCTATTCCCTCGGTCCTCATGAATTGTTTTTAGCTCCGTATTCTCAAAAAGTACAACGCATAATAAATGCTTTTTATTCAGCATTCTAAAGAATGGAAGTTTACGCTCAAAACCAACATAGGTCTCAAAATTGGTAAAAAGTATCAATAAACTTCTTTGACCTACATCTTTTTTTACAGCTAGCTGCAACGCGCCATAATCACTTTCCTTAAATTCAGTTTCTTGATTATATAATCGTTCAACAATAGTGCTAAATTGCTTTCTACTTTTAGATGCTTTGATAACATCATTTACTTTATTGCTAAATGTAATTAAACCAACCTTATCATCCTTTTGCAAAGCCACATAGCTAAACATAAGCGATGCATTAATGGAATAATCTAATAAACTTACACCATCAAATGGCATTTTCATTAAACGGCTTTTATCTATCAGGCAAAATACTTGTTGTGACTTTTCATCCATATACGTATTTACCATAAAGTTGGATCGGCGCGCTGTAGCTTTCCAATTAATGGTACGCACATCATCGCCCCGCACATAATCTTTTATTTGATCAAACTCAGTACTCATACCTTTTCGCACCTTTCTACTTCCCGTAATTTGATCGCGAGATGCAACTCCCCTAATTGAGTATTGTTTTAGTTTGAGATAGGAAGGATATACCTTAACCATAAAATCCTCTTCTGTACTAAAACGCCTTTGGATTAAACCAATGGTAGTACCTGCATACAAATGTGTTTTACCAAAATGGAACTCGCCACGTGTAGTGGGTCTTAATTTATAACGTAACGTTTTCTCATCACCGGCTTTCAACTTTTCCTTCATTTCAAACTTACGTTCTTGAAACTGCACGGGTAATTCCTCCAATATTTTTATTTGCAAGGGCAAACCAAACTCACTTAACAATTCTATTGAAATTCTGTTATCATCCGTATTACTTAATACGTCATCCATATGGCGTTTTATGAATATCTCTTTTTTAGTAAAAAATAATATTGTGTATTCTAACAATAAAAAAAGGATAATAGCGAATAACAAAAAATGAGCAATAAGCATGAGCAATGGCAATTGCATAGACAAAATGTATAGCAATACAACACCCGCTAACAACCAAAATAATCTTGGTTTTAGAAATAAATCTTTTATGTAAGATTTCGCTTTCATTCTTAGCGTGGCACTTCTATATCCTTAATTATCTGCTCAATTACTTCCTCCGGTGTAGCTCCTTCCATTTCTTTTTCGGGTGTAAGCTGTATACGATGGCGCAGTACCGATGGCGCTAAATGCACAACATCATCAGGCGTAACAAAATCTCTGCTGCGCAAGGTAGCCAATGCCTTAGAAGTATTTAACAAGGTAACCGAAGCACGTGGCGAAGCTCCAAGATATAAATCAGGATTATCTCGTGTAGCATTGACAATTTGTGCAATATATTTCAGTATATTTTCATCAACTGTTACTTGTCTTACAAGCGCACGTAAATTTTGCAACTCTTCCCTACTCAACACTTTATTTACTTGACCAATCAACTCATGCATGCTTGTTTTATTCTGGTGTCTTCTCAATATTTCTACCTCATCTTCAAGTTCAGGGTAATGAATATTCAATTTAAACGCAAAACGATCAAGCTGGGCTTCAGGCAATTGATATGTGCCCTCATGCTCTACAGGATTTTGAGTAGCCACTACAAGGAATGGAGGCTCCATTTCATATGACTGACCGTCAATCGTGATTTTACGCTCTTCCATTACTTCAAAAAGGGCCGCCTGCGTTTTAGCAGGAGCGCGATTAATCTCATCTATCAAAATAATATTTCCAAACACAGGACCTTTTCTAAATTCAAAATCAGTGGTCTTTGGGTTGTAAATATTTGTACCCATAACATCACTAGGCATTAAATCTGGCGTAAACTGTATACGCGAAAAATTTACGTCTATACAACGAGCCAATAATTTTGCGGTAAGTGTTTTAGCTACTCCGGGCACACCTTCTAATAGTATGTGCCCATCGGCCAAAACACCTGCAAGCAAAAACTCTACTGCTTCTTCTTGCCCTACAATTACTTTCCCTAACTCTTGTTTTAACGCGCCCATGGTATTGTATACCGATGATACGTCTAGTTTGTTTTCAAATGATAATGGTTCCATTAGTTATATTTTTTTAATGTTTTATATAATTTTTTTATGTCTTCTTCTGATAAAAAAGAGCTTGTCAATTGCAGATTTAAATAAGTTACAAATTGATGCACTTCTTCATTAGGTTTACTCAATTTCCTAGCTAGTTTATCGCCAAACTCTTTGTTTAAATAGGTAGTAGGTATGCCATACACTGTGCGCACATGTTCAAGATAGTATTGAATCATTTTACCCGCAAGATTGAGATTATCTTTTTTGCCATAATACAATTTCCCTATTGCCTCAGTAAAGGCTAGCGAATCATTTGAAACCGGTGGCACCACTTGTACAAGTCGTTGCCTTCTGCGTGTTTCAAACAAAAAGAACAAAGCCGCCATAAGCAACATAACCAGGAATGCATAACGATAGGATTTTTCTTGTAAGAGTTTCATTAAGTTACTCTTTCTTGATTCCCTATCGGGATAAACTGAAAAATCGCTAAACCAATTTACAGTATAAGTAGACTTTTTAAAATTAGAAAACAGCTGCTCATAAAATTGTGGATTATTTCCTTTTAGCATTGCAAAATTTGTGAGCATTTCAGGGCAGGTGCCAATAATTAATTGACCATCACCAATGAAACGTTTTACAATTACTGTTTCCTCTTTGTCTTCAACTTTTTTTCGCGCTATGACCTCTCCACTATCTGCTTCAAGATAGTTTTTAGGAAACTGCCAATCTATAGTTGTTTGATACCATTTATCTTGCCATTCATTTTTAAAAATTGTAATACTATCTTTTTTGGTGTAGGGATATTTAGCCTCATGGTCCACCGCTTTAAAATTAAAAAGGGTATCAAAATTTAATGAATAATACTGACTAAGCATTAATACATTCCCGCCATTTTCTACATAAGTATGCAATTCATTAATTTCCTGATTGCTCAAATACATGCGCGAGCTTATAGAAATTAAAAGTTTATTTCGATCACTGAAATAAGATGCTGAATTGCTCTCACTTATAGATTCTGATAAATCATAGATCGTTTTCTTTTTGGCCAATGGAAATATGTCATTCAACTGATCATAGGCTAAGTACAAACCAAAAGGTTCCGTGCTATTTTTATCCAAAGTATACGTCCAATCGGTTTCTTTTTTGCAAGAAGCAAAAAACAACAATATTAATATGATATGGTAACTAAGCCGTTTCATTAGATACGTATATGAAAGTTTTGAAATTGTGTTTGTAATACTGCAAACTGTTCTTCGCTAAGCTCATACTCACCATACCATATGTAATCAAAGCTTTGTGTTAATTCCTTAAAACCATCATGCAAATCTTTGCCAAAAAGTTTTTGTACATAAAACCAATTTGTTTTATCCTCACGGTATTGTAGATATTGATTTTTATCTAGCAAATGAAGCGTATGTAAATAATAAATGCGGGTTGCCAAGCGATAATCTTTTTGATCCATGGCATTTTTAAGTGCAAGCTCCCAATCATCAAACTGTCGCACATCCTCCCATGGATCCTCTTGTTCAATGCCTTCATCTTTTACGTTTTTACGAAACGAAATGTCATTATTTTTTATAAATAAATAAATAATATAACCCAAGAAACATGCAAGCAAGAGGTACAATAAGAACTTAAACAAAGCCGAATTGAAAAATTTTGACAAGCCCGAAAACCAAGGCTTAGTACGTGGCTTTACTTGCTCTTTCTTTTTCTTTATTTTCTTATAATTAAAACGTTTATCCTTTTTTAGCTTTTTCCAATCTGTAGAATCTATTTGCCTTAATTCTAGCTCATAATCCGAAGCCTTCTCGGGACTAGCCTCTTCATACTCATATTCTTCCTCTGCAGCTTCCTCGTAGTATTCTTCTTCGTTGGCATCATTATCAACTTGACTTTTTATGGAATCTATTTGCGCATTAAATTCTTCTGTTGTCTTTTCGTCCCACATATCATCTGCCTGCGCCCAACTGTTGAGGGACAGCACTACAAGAAGCAATATGCACAGAAGCGTTTTATTCATTCAAATTATCTTTAGGATATTTTAGTTCTCCATTTTCAAAACGGTAGCCATTACGATATAACAAGCGCGGATAAATAATAAAATACCAAATAATTAAAGCAGCCGAAACCAAGAGAATCAAAATACTAACTATAATAGGCATACTTGTAAAACGTGTAATATAGGACTCCAAAAAAGCTGCCACAATAAAGAAAGGAATTAAACCAATGGCAATTTTAGCTGCATCCTGCGCAGCACGTATTAATGATTCTTTGCGGGTATACGTACCAGGAAATAAAAACCCTTTACCCAGTACAACTCCAGCTGTACCTGCAATTACAATGGATGATATTTCTATGGTTCCATGAATCCATACTACGAGTATTGAGGCAGCCCCTAAGCCTTTTTTAAAAAACATATAATGAAAACTGCCTAGCATAATGCCATTTTCAAATAAGATATACAAGGTGCCTACACCGCCCAATAAGCCAAACACAATAGCCATAAAGGACACATTAATATTATTAAACGCTATACGCAAAAACATAGCCCAAGCATTTTTATCCTTGTACACGCCAAAGGGATCACCTTTATTAATATTTTCTTCGGTCATATCTACGTAGCCATCACCTAGTACGGAGCGCACAAAATCATAGCTATCCATACAGCTTAGCACAGATATAAATACGCATAAACTAAAAAACACAAACGTAAAAAGCAGTTCAAAATGATAGCGTTTAAAAACTAATGGTAGCTCATATTTAAAAAACTGTAGTGTCCTGCCCGACCCTTTTTTCTCATTGAGATAAATGGTACGAAACATTCTTGCCGATAAAGCATTAATAAACTTAGTAGTTTTAGAACGAGGGTAAAACGTTTTGGAATAACTTAAATCATCAACCAAATTGGTAAAACGATCAGCTAATTCATCTGCATCTTCCGTAGGAGCTTCATACCGCAACCACCGGTCCTTATTTTTATCAATAAACTTGCCCTCACGCATTGATTCACAAATTAAATCAAATATAATTGTTCGTGCCCCTTTTTAAACTAAATTTATACTTCATGAGCACCCTCAATGTAAATACTAGTTTTAATATAGATCTACAATTTAGTTCTGCTCCAATTCATATTCGATTTTTTGCATGGCTTATTGATGGTTTAGTAATATGGCTTTACTATTATGTGACGGCTTCGCTTTTAGAAAAAATGCTGGGCTTTGATGCATTTGAAAGCGGCGGACGCCTATTAATTTATCTTCCTATATTTTGCTATCATTTACTTTTTGAGATACTTAATCATGGACAAAGTTTAGGTAAAATGACTATGGGTATACGTGTAGTAAGCTCCGATGGTAAGGAAGAAAGCAATACACAAGCCATGGTAAGATGGATCATGCGCACTCTTGATTTTGGTGGGCTTATTTTAATCCTTGTTATTATTATGGGCTTCACCGATTTAGACTTTTTGCAATGGATGCTGGCTATTACAAATATTATTGCGGTTATTCTTTTTCTTACATCCAATTATAACCAACGCCTTGGTGACCTTGCAGCTGGTACGGTGGTAGTTTATAAAAAACTGCCCTATGATATAAATGATACTATTTTTAGAGACCTTCATACCGAGGATTATAATGTACAGTTTCCACAGGTAATGAAGCTAAGCGACAATGACATAAATATTATAGACAATGTAGTAAAACGTCATAAAAAATCAGGTATAGATAATTACCTAGAAAGCATAACCATGAAAGTAAAAACTGCTTTGGATATAGAGACAGACTTAGAAAACGACATTTTCCTTGAAATACTACTCAATGACTATAACTACCTGAGCAGAAAATAAAATAGCTCATCACGCAAAAACATGATGAGCTATTCAATTTCATTTTGAATGAAGCTTATTCTTTAAGCATCATTTCCAATTTAGATTTCAACTCAGAAAGCATAGCCGACTCAGCTTTTACTTTATTCGCAGCTTCCTCTATATCTTTTTTATTTGCTTCTTGATCTTTTTTATTACTTTCCAATTTGCTTTCAAGTGATTTCATGTCACTTACAAGACTCTCGCCTTTTTTAACTTTAGCCTTCTCCGCCTTTTCAGCTTTATTTACCATTTTAGCCTGTTCTGCTATATCAACTTTGATTTTTGCAATATTTACATTTGACATCATGCCTTGTATATATCCTTTTACCTTCTCCATTGTCTCTGCATCTTTATCAGGTGTCATAAAATTATCATACCCTCTAGATATTGCCATGTATAAAACACTTGTGTTTTTCTTACCCGATACTCTTGTGTAAACATCTATTTTATCATCGCTAATTTCCGGTATACTCACTCCCTTATACACTCTAAAACCACCTTTGGCTTTACTTCCTTTTGTAATGCTTGACTTTTTTAATTTAGCAGCTAATGCATCCGTAACAATTTCAGCGGGCATTGTGTATCCAGCCAATATGCAGGGTCTTTCTACTTTAGATATGCTGGCAGAACCTATTGAGATTTCCTGAGCAAAAGCGACTGAAACGCATAAAACCAAGGCAAGAATTGTAAATAGTAACTTTTTCATGTTGTAATATTTTATTCCTTAAAATTACGAAAGTCTCATGGATTTGGTGTTAAGCAATTGTTTGCTTTTATGCTGTATAATTTTAACGGATGCAAATAAACAAAAGATTTACATTTGCGACAGAACAGAGGTTTTGAGTATTAAATCACTTGCAGGACAAACAATGTGGTATGGTGTAAGCACTGTACTAGGGCGATTTATCAATCTACTTACTACTCCTATTATAGGAATTTTGGCCTCGGCTATTAATGGCCAACAAGGCTCCTTATATGCTGCCATCGCTTTCTTAAACATCGTTTTCACCTTTGGTATGGAAACTACATTTTTCCGTTTTG